>JAFDZE010000140.1 GCA_018267155.1 Bacteroidota bacterium
AGGCCCATCTGCCCGGCCGCGAGGTTGCGGCGGTAGAAGGCGTTGCTCGCTTCGGCCGTGCTGAAACCCGCGTACTGGCGTATCGTCCACGGACGGATGGCGTACATGCTGCCGTAAGGCCCGCGCAGGTAGGGCGGGATGCCGGCGGCGTAGTTCAAATGCTCGAATCCCTCTGTGTCGACGGGCGTGTAGAAGGACTTGAGGGGGATCTCTTCTCTGTTCGGTAGCCCAGCCACTGGCTCTTGGCTGCTGGCTGCTGGCTGGGCAGCGCTTTCCCGGTCGGTCAGCGCTTTGACGAGCGTTGTCGTGAGCTGTTCGACGGTGTAGGACCCGCCGATCGGATCGGCCACACGCCCCAGGAAGCTCTCGTCGCGCAGCAGGTTGTGGATGTTGCGCACTACACGCCGACTGAGCGCATCGCCTTCGGGGATCCGCGGGGTCGGTATCGAGAGCCCATCGCAACCGCCGGCGATCGCACTGATGGCTTGCAACGTGGCGCGGATCAGGTTCTCATGGGCGGAACTCGTTCCGGTGGGAAAGGACACCACGACCTGGATCCAGGTGGTGTGCGAGCAGTCGTGCGTGGGCTTGAACTCATCCACCACTGCGGCCCACGCTTCGCGGAAGGCACGCAGCCGCGCTGCTTCCACGAACAAGTCGTCCCCCAGATGAAGGCGGAACTGGATCCGGGCGCAGGCATTGTCCGTGCTGAAGCCCATCGCCAACAACCGCACCAACAGGTCGCGACCGATCCGTATTGCTTCCTTGTCCGCAGGATCATCGACCTCGAACAGACGGACCAACGGGAAAGCTTGCAAGGGTTCCTGCAGGTCCGCCACGGCCGCATCGTGCGGCATGCCCATGCACACGCTCAGCTCAGCCGGCATGATCCCCTGCCGCTCCGCCTCGCGCTCCAGCCAACGCAGGGTGGCCACGTCGCCCCCGTTCAACTGCAGGTCGATGGCACCGAAAAGCACATCCTTCAGCACCTCTGGCAACCTCGAGAGGTCGCCCGTTACCCGCACGCTGTCCATCCCGTTCATGAGTGCCTCCAGTACCCGATCATTCGCGTTGGCGGCAGAAGCCTCCACCTCGAAGGTGCCGCGCCAGGCATTGCCATCGCGTTCCACCCCCCGGCGGCGGGTACCGATCGGCCCGCTTTCCCCGGCCATGTGAAAGGGCGGAAGTGCCGTGCCGTTCACCAGCACGTGAAGCGTGGACAGTTCCTTGTCCTTCAGTTCCTTCTTGATCACGGCCTCCCATTGCGCACGTGTGGCGGGGGGGAAGGCCTCGAACAGGGTCTCGTCTGCCATTCATCGGTCGCCGAAGCGCTTAACGCAGGCGATCGGCGAAGATCGCGCATGCGGCCGGTCCTCGGTGCATTCCACCGGCGTTCAGAACCAGGGCCAGATCGTAATTTCAGACCGTTCTTTCGCAAAGCAAGCAGCATAATCACCGGACCTCTCGTCATGGCTGGAGATGAATGGCTCCCGTCACCCATTGATCCCTTGCGGAGCAACGCTTGACGTGTTCCTTCGTCTTCCGTCCGTTCACCACCATTCAAACCCGCACACGATGAAGGGTCTCTTTACGCTCTGTGCATTCGCACTCGCCCCGGCCGCATTGATGGCGCAGTTCTCACCCGTGCGCTTCGTGGAGGAGACGGAGTTCGCCCTGCTTGAGTTCGGTCTGCTGCATGATTACGACGGCGATGGCGATATCGACATGGCCATGTGCTCCACGGAGGGGGCGGGTTGGTGGCGCAACGACGGCACGGGCGGCTTTTCGCCGGTGGAGTGGGTGCACCGCGTCCCCTTCGGCATGTACGCGGAGCTCCTGGCAGCGGGGGACATGGACGGCGATGGCGATATCGACCTCTTGTCCGCCGTGAACTACACGGTGATGTACAGTTACCTCAACGACGGCACCGGCAACTTCTCCTTCGTCGACTCGATCCAGGTGCCGGACTATGATATGCGCGATATGCTCCTCGAAGACCTGGACGGAGACGGCAAGGCTGACATCCTCTTTGGGGATTATTTCAGCGGAATGGTGGCCTACCGATCCAGCCTTGGGGACGGCACCTTCGGGCCGGAGCAGGTGATCGGTTCACTCCCGGGTGCCATGGACCTTCATGTGGCTGATATCGAAGGCGATGGCGACAATGATGTGTTGATCAGTGGCTATGGTTCGATGGGGTGCCACATCTGCGTGAACCAGGGAGGCGGGGTTTTCCTTGATGCCGCGCTGCTCATTCCCTCCACCACCGATATCATGGATGTGAAGACCGCGGACATGAACGGCGATGGCGACCTGGACGTGATCACTGCCGCTTACACCACCTCGCGCTGGTACCCCAACGATGGTGCCGGGCAGTTCATCGTGGAGAACACGATCATCCAGGAACCAGGCTTGGACCTGTGGAGCAATGGCCTGGGTGACATCGATGGTGATGGTGATATGGATGCGGTGCCCGCCACCTACGACGGCCAGGTGCCGGTCTGGTATGCGAACGATGGGGCCGGGAACTTCGCGGCGGTGGGTGCGCTTACCCAAGCCACCACATTCAGACCAGCCTTCGCGGACATCGATGGGGATGGCGATGAGGACCTCGTGCAGGTGCAACGCAATGCGCTCTGGTGGCCCAACGATGGAACGGGCGTGATGGCCACCTCCAAGATCATCGCAGGCACGCTCAGGAATCTGGCCACCGTTGGATTGGCGGACATGGACGGCGACGGGGACCAGGACGCATTGGCGGCCGGTGTGCTCGATGATCGCATCGTCATGTATGCGAACGATGGTACAGGGCAGTTCGGCGGACAGATCACCCTGCTCGATACCATGAGCGGCATGGGCGAGGTGGTGCCGGGTGACCTGGATGGTGATGGTGACATGGATATGGTGGTGTGCTCCGGCTCGCTCTCCTATGCCTGCTTCAATGATGGCACGGGGTCGATCAGCTCCGTGCAGATCGTCGACAACGACCCCGGGACCATCAAGGGCACCAGCGTGGGCGACGTGGACGGCGATGGTGATCTGGATCTTATCCACGCCGAGTACAACCCGAACCGGATCCGGCTCTGGCGCAATACGGGCAGTGGGTCCTTCGATCCGCCAGTCATCGTGTTCAGTGGTTTCAATCCCACTTCGTGCGACCTGCTCGACGCGGACGGCGACGGTGACCTGGATATCACCTCTTACTATGGACAGAACACGCACTACTTCATCTGGATCGCGAACGATGGCTCTGGCAGCTATGGCGCGGCCCAGGTGCTTGGATCCATGAGCGGTGGCGGCGGCCAGTGCTCGGCGATCGCGCTGGATGCGGATGCGGACGGTGTCCGGGATCTCGTATACGTCTCCTCCGAGGGCTTGAACATGTACAGGGGCCTCGGTGGTGGGACCTTCTCAGCAGCCGTGAACATCGACCCGAACTATATGGATGAATCAGACGCGTTCCCGATCGACCTCGACAGTGACGGTGACATGGACATCGCGCTGGCCGAAAAAAGTGGAGCAGGCGCGCGCTACTACCTGAATGGCGGGACCGGGGTCTTTTCGAGCGCCACTTGGTTCGATGCGACCTGGCTGGGCGACATGGCCTCTGAGCTCTCCATCGGCGATCTGGATGGCGACGGGGACCCCGATGCGCTGGTGGGCAACATGAACGGCCAAGGGTTCTATGCCGTGGGCTGGGTGGAGAATTACTTCAACAGCCCGTACCATATCGACGGAACGCTCTTCCATGACGTGAACGAGAACGGCGCACAGGACGTGGGCGAAGGACCCCTGCCTTTCGTCGCCGTGCATGCGGACCCCGTGGCCAGCGTACCGCTCACCGATCCCGACGGACACTATTCCATCCTCACCGATCCGGGCGACTACGAGGTTTCCGTCCCGTTCCCGAACGCATGGTGGGGGCTCACCACCTCGCCAGCCACGTACAACGTGCAGCTCACCACCGGCACACCCGTGAGCACCGGCAACGACTTCGGCTATGCACCCATCGTCGACACCACGGTAGTGGAGCTTGGCATCGCGGCCAACATCGGCGTTTGCGGAGACACCACCTTGGTCTATCTCAACGTGATGAACGTGGGCACCTCACAGCCCAGCGGCACCTTCTGCGGCATGATCGACACGCTATTCACCATCATCAGCTTCGATCCACCGCCCACGAGCGTCACCGGGAACATGTACTGCTGGGAGATCGACAGCCTCTATTACTACACGCCCTTCACCATCGTTGCGGAAGTGGTGGTACCGGACGCGAGCTACATGGGCACACTGCTGGTCGGCGGTGCGCAACTGACGGAGACCGATGGGCAGGGCAACGTGCTGCAGACCTGGCAGGAGGCCTGGGCCATACCGCTCACGTGCTCGTATGATCCGAACTACAAGGAGGTCGAGCCCAAAGGCTATGGCGAAGCCGGGGCCGTTGATATCGATACCGAACGGCTGGAATACACCATCCACTTCCAGAACACGGGCACCGCGTCCGCGCAGGATGTCGTGCTCGTCGACCGGCTCGCTGAGGAGATCGATCCCAGTTCATTGCAAGTGCTGGCATACTCCCATGCGCCCACGGCCATCAACCTGGAAACGGATCGCGATATGGTCATCCGCTTCGATGGCATCCAATTGCCGGATAGCGGCACAACCTTCACCGGCAGCCAGGGCTTCATCCGCTTCGCGGTGGATCTGGTCCCCGGTCTACCGCACGCCACGGTGATCGAGAACACCTCGAACATCCACTTCGACCTGAATGTTCCCGTGATCACCAACACCACGGTGACCACACTGGTGGATTGCGCGCTCGCCGAGGCCGCCATCAGCCTTTCGGGGTCCAGCGCATTGGAGGTCACCGAAGGCGATGCCTACCAATGGTACCTGAACGCTGAACCCATCGCTGCTGCAACGGGCCAGGTGTTCTTCCCGAACGAGAACGGTTCCTACACCTGTGAGGTGACGACCACTTATGGATGTATCGTGATGACGGATCCGTATCAGGTGACCAGCGTCTCGGTACCTCTGATCGAGAACCTTCGGCTCGCCCTGCTTCCGAACCCGATGAACGCCACGGCCCGACTGGTCTTCAGCGAAGCGCTGCGGCCGGGTGATCGCGTTCAACTGCTGGATACGCGCGGCGCGGAAGTGATGAGCGTGCCCGGCAATGGCGCTTCGTCGATCGTGATCGATCGGGATGGGCTGGTCAATGGCCTGTACATGGTGCGTGTGCTTCGGGCCGGTGCCACGCTGGCGACCCTGCGCTTGGCCGTCGTGGACTAGATCCCAGGACCGATCCCGCGAGCGGCATACCGTTCCATCCGGCGGTCTGCCCGCTCCGGCGGTTCCGTCGCTGGTCCGGACCAACGGTGCCCGGAACGGCCTGCGTCATCAGGCAAGCACCACCACATGAGCCTTCGCTATGCCCTGTAGACCGTATTCCTGTCCGCACTCATCCCCGTAGGTGCCCAGCTACCCGGTGATGCGCTCTTCGATACCGACCAGGTTATCGAGATGCGGTTCACTTTCTACGGCCCCGATTTCTTGTTGCAATTGTTGTTGGACCACAACGCAGGGGACACGATCTCGCGACCGGCCTCGATCCAGATCACGGACAACTCGGGCACATACGTCCCGGATAGCGTCGGCGTGCGGCTCAAGGGCAACAGCTCCTTCGACTTCTATCCCACGGACAAGAAACCGCTGAAGCTCGACTTCAATGAGTTCATCAGCGGCCATGTCTATCACGGGCTGAAGAAGCTCAACCTGGCCAACTGCTGGAGCGATCCCACCTTCCTGCGCGAAAAGGTCTTCTTCGAGATCTGCCGCAGCGAAGGTGTGCTCGCGCCGCGCATGAGCTTCGCCAACGTGTACCTGAACGACGTTCATTGGGGTTTGTACGGTGCGATCGAACAGGTGGACAAGACCTTGCTCGATCGATGGCTCGGGGACAACGCAGGCAACCTCTTCAAGGCCGGTGACAACTACACACCCGACGGCGGCGGCCTCGGCCTGGAGGCGGACCTGAAGCACTATGGACCCGCGGCGGAGGACTATGCGGGTCGCAACGAACTCAAGACCAACGAGGCCCGGAACGACTGGAGCGACCTGATCGGATACCGCCAGGAAGTCCGTTCGGTGCGATATGGAAGAAGCCCAAGCCCGCTCCGTGGTGGTGAAGCGGTAGGCGTCGAGGTACATACTTTCGCCACCCGCCCCCGACAAGCTTGGGCGATCACACATGACCATTTCCAACAACTCCGTAGTCAGTTTCCATTACACACTGCGCAACAACGAGGGAGAAACACTGGATTCCTCCTCTGGCAGGGACGCCTTCGCGTACATTCAGGGGGCGCATCAGATCGTGCCGGGTCTTGAACAACAAATGGAAGGCCGGAAGGCCGGTGAAAAGTTCACCGCTGTCGTTCCGCCCGACATGGGC
>JAFDZE010000141.1 GCA_018267155.1 Bacteroidota bacterium
TGCAGGATGCTGTTCGCCACCTCCAGCGTCGGGCTGCGGAACCAGATGCGCGTGAAGGTGATGAAGGTGAGCGTGACCAGCACGGCCGAAGCGTGTGCCGCCCATCCCGTCGCGTGTTTCCACGGGCTCACCTTGCTCCACGCCTTGTAGAACACCAGGGCCAGCCCGTTCAATCCGCCCCAGATCACGAACATCCAACTGGCGCCGTGCCATAGCCCACCCAACAGCATGGTGATCATCAGGTTCGCGTTGGTGGTCGTCCAGTTGTTGAAGCCGGGGATCCACCGGGCCAGCAGCACGCCCAGGGCCACCACCGCAAGGGCCAGCGGTACCAGCCAGAACGCGCCGCTCAACAGCACGGCCACGCCCACAAGCAGCCCCAGGCAGATCCAGGTCCCCAACGAGGCGCCCCGGTTGCCGCCCAACGGGATGTACAGGTAGTCGCGCAGCCAGGTGCTCAACGACATGTGCCAGCGCTTCCAGAATTCGCCCACATGTACCGCTTTATAGGGACTGTTGAAGTTGGTCGCCAGCTTGAAGCCCATGAGCAGGGCCACGCCAATGGCGATGTCCGTGTAGCCGCTGAAGTCCGCATAAACCTGCAACGAGTACGCGAACAAGGCCATCATGCACTCGAAACCCGAATATCGCATCGGGTCGTTGAATACCCGGTCGATGAAGTTGAGCGCGATGTGGTCGCCGATCACTACTTTCTTCACCAGACCATTCAATATCCAGAACACGGCCAGCCCGAAGTCCCGGCGGCTCAGCTGGTACGGTGCCAGGACCTGCGGGATGAAGGCTGCGGCGCGCACGATGGGACCCGCCACCAGCTGCGGGAAAAAACTCACGAAGAACCCGAAGTCAAGGATGCCGCGCACCGGCTTGATCTCGTCCCGGTACACGTCCACCGCGTAACTGATGGCTTGGAAGGTGAAGAAACTGATGCCCACCGGAAGCAGGATCCGGTCCACCACGTGCGAGGTGCCGAACAGGCCGTTGCCCCACTGCGCGAACCAGTTGATCTCCACGTAGTGGGTGCCGAACGCGCGATTGATGTTCTCGACCAGGAAGTGCGCGTACTTGAAGTAGCCCAGCAGCAGCAGGTTGATCGATACGCTCAGGGCGAGCCACAGCCGCTTGTGGGACAGACTTGTCGCACGGTGGATGAGGTGCGCGATGGTGAAGTCGCTGACCGTGCTGAAGAGCAGGATGAGCACGAAGAGCCCGCTGGTCTTGTAGTAGAAGAAGAGGCTGGCTACGAAGAGCCAGGCATTGCGAACGGCGATCCGCTTGTGTACCACGGCGAAGCCGGCCAGCACCACCACGAAGAAGCCCCAGAAGAACAGTTGCGTGAAGGTGAGCGGGAGTCCCTCCTCGTATCCGAAGAGCAGTCGGAGGAAGGCGGGGAGCTCGCTCATGCGTGGTGTGCCGGAGGTCCTGGGATGGGTGGCGAGTGAGGAGTGGCGAGTGGCGCGTGAATGCGGCATCCGGCCGGACATTCACTCGCCACTCGCCACTCGCTGCTCATCACTCGCGCGCTCATCGTCCGTTCGTCAGTGCGGTGCTTGTCAAATGCTCCCCGTACGACTTCATGATCGCGGTGAACATCAGGTCACCGATCAGGGTGTAGCCATCACGTGTGAAATGGACCAGGTCGGGACGCGCCAGCCCTTGTCGCTTCCAGCGGCGTATGGAGCCCTGCCCGCCCATCACGCCGTACAGGTCCCACACGCCGCATCCGTGCTTTTCAGCAAGGCGCAACATGGTACGCCGTACGGCCTCGGCATTGCGCACGGGGTAACGGCGTTTCCGGTAACTGTCGCTATTGGTCACCAGCAGCACGGCCGCATCGGGGTTCACCTTGCGGACCTTGCCGATGAGCGCATCGTAGTTGCGTTCATAACGTTCGGCACTGAAATTCGGATCGTGCGCGTCGTTGATCCCGATGGAGAAGACCACGAGGTCCGGGGTCACCAATGACAGGTCCTCCTCAAGCCTGGGGCAGGCCAGCCAGCTGCGTGTGGAAGCACCGTTCACACCGAGCGCATGGTAGATGATCCCGGGCTCCTCGCCTCCGAGAATGATACCACGTAACGTGAACGAACGCTCCGCCAGCGTGTCGACCTGCTCGAAGCGGAGGTGGAGCGTGTCGATCGCGCGGCTGAACCCGATCGTGGTGCGCCCGAGCGTGACATCGGTGTTCCACAGGATGATGACCCCCGTATCGGCGCACCAGGCACTCACACGGAAGCTGCTGTCCGCCCCGTGAAGCACGGTGGCACGAGTGAAGGGATGGCCCTCGTAACTGCCCCGGAAGCAGATGTCGAGCCGTGTGTCCGGATCCCGTGTGGTGATGGTGTATCCCGCCAGGCCCAGTTGTGTGCTGTCCGCCCGTTGGGTGTTCTTCACGGCGCTCCAGGTGCCGGTGTACGTCGGCAGGTACCAATACGGATTGTTGCTGCCGGCCATGTTGTACGGGAAGATCAGCCCACGCCCCGCCCTGGTGCCCGGAGCTGTCCGCTGGAGGCGGTCGCGAAGGCGGGCGGTCCATGCGTCGGCCTGCACGTGGGAGCCACCGAGCTGCACGATGTTCACCTGGCCGGTGCCCTCCAGGAACAGGCTGTCCAGTTTCGTGTTGAATCCGTCCCAGGTACGGTGATCCCCCGGAAGAAGGATCGCGTTCCGCGACAGGTCGGGCAAGGCGTTGTCCGGCACGATCAGCGGGTCGCTGGATGATTGGGCCACCATGATCCCAGTGCACAACAGGGTGATGCACGACACGATGAGCCTTGGTACCGGCGTCGCGGAAGGTTCAGTCCGCATGGGATGCAACATGTTCGTTCAATCCGTCCAGATCGTTGAAGAGCGCTTCGCAGAACAGCTCCGCCATCCGGCTGGCGCCCTGCGGGCTGAAGTGCGTGTAGTCGGGTGCGGCCAACGGCGGATCGGCCTCCACCCAGCTCACCATGGAGTTTCTTCCGCCCATGGCCGCGAACAGATCGAAGTACGCTGCGCCGTTGGCCAGAGCGTGTTTCTTCAGCGCGGCGTTCACTTCTTCCAGCCATGGGCGGGTGGTCCATCCCGTACCGTCCTTGATGCTCATGTCGCTGGGACCGATCAGGATCACGGGAACACCGCCGCAGAGCGTTCGCCAGGTGACGATCTGCGAACCCAGCCAGGCCCCGTACTCCTCGGCGTCCTGCGCGCTTTCGATATGCGGCACGGCATTCCCGCCGAATTGCAGGATGAGCAGTTCCACGTCCAAGGCGGTGTACATGGCCTTCAACAGCGTCTTTTCCACGTTGCGCAGCTCGGTGCCTCCGGCCCCACGGGCCGCGAGGTTGTCCACCACCACGCCGCTCGTGCTCTCAAGGCTGATGCCGTACACTTCCGGACTGTCGCTTCCGGTGAAGGTCACATCCAAGGACGCGTGTGCGTTGACGTTGAACTCGGCGATACGCAGCATATCGCCCGCGCTGAACTCCCTGTTTTCCGGTACAGCATCATCGGCCCCGACGCTCAGCGTCACCGGCCGGTGGTTGTGCGCGAAGAAGACACGGCATCGCGTGTACCGCTGGGAGCGCCCGTAGGCACGCCCCACCTTGCGAAGCACGATGCGCCCCTCCTGCAACACGCTGTCGTTGATCAGGCTATCGGCCACTACCGGTGTGAAGCGGCAGAACGACCAGAGCGCCCCGTACCGCTGATGACCGAGCGGGGGGTCATGATGTTCCATCACACTGAACCGCTCCCAGTTCTCCGTCGGTTCGCGGTCCACGCTGAAGGAGGGGCCCACGTCAATGATGGGGAGCAGGCCCATGCCACCACCGCCCCAACGCAACTGGAACTTGTTGCGCAGGTAGCTGGTGATGCGGTCGCCCTCGAGCTGGGAGTCGCCGTAATGCAGCACATGCACGGCATGCGGCGATGTGGCGGCGGCATTGAGCGCGGCCAGTGCGGGCCGCAACATGCCCGGGTCATTGGCGGGATAAATGATCCTGGCTCCTGGAATTGTGCGGGTGGCATCCACAGCCGCGATACCGAGGGTATCGGAAAGGCCTGCGCTGTCCACCTTCAAGGCGATGATCGCTGAGATGTCCACCTTCTTGTCCGCCGGCGAGGCCATCCGGGCGAGGGCGTCCGGGAACTCCAGCGTCACGGCCCCGATCCGGATACCATCGCTCGGGAAGATCCTGCCGATGAGGGCCAGAACGGCGAGCACGAACACAATGAACAGCAGGACGGCGACCGGCCTCATCTGGGGAGGGGGATCTTGATCCGTTGGCCGGCCCGGATCGTTTCACCGATGCCGTTGTACCGCATGATGTCGCGCGCGCTCACGCCCTTGTACCGCTTGGCGATCGCACTGAGCGTGTCACCGCGTCGCACCGTGTACACACGAGGCCGACCGGCATGCGTGCCTTCCGGGGCGGTGGTGCTGCGTGCGGACAGGTCTTTGGCCGTGGTGCCATCCGGCCGGTCGTGCTCCAGGGTGCCGGCCACCGTTGCCGGTACGCGAACACGCAACACCATGCCTTCATGCAAGAGGTCGCTTTCAAGGCCGTTCCACTCCATCAATTCGGCAACGCTCACACCATGATCCTCGGCGATGCCTCCAAGATATTCACCTGAACGAACAGTATGGTTCAAAAGGATCGGCGCATCGGGAAGGGTGTCGATCACGGGGGCGGAAGCATGGGCAATGCTGTCCGCCATGCTGATGTACCGCCCAGCGGCCCCTTGGGGCACACGTATCAACGTACTGGCTGGCAGGTGATGTCCAACGATCACCGGATTCAATTCGGCAAAGGCCCGTGGATCCACACCGAGCAGCGTGGTGAAGACCGTGCGTCGGACCGAAGGGCCGGTGCGCAGCGTATCGATCGCGGGCGGATCCAGGCGCGTGGGGCGGATCCCCAGGTCGTTGGCATAATGCACGAGGTAGCGCAGGGCCATGAAGGCGGGCACCCGGTCGCGCTCAGCGGCATCCGCGTGCGGGTACAGGGCCGCCAAGGTGGCCGCGCCACCGCTCCGGATCTTCGCACGGGCCAGGTTGGCCGGTCCGCACAGGATGGCCAGCAAGGCCTGGTCCGGAGGGTGTGAGCTGTACAGATGCTTCATGTAGCGGACCGCGGCCGTTGTGGCCCGCACCATGTCGTGCCGTTGATCGATGGTATCATTTATGACAAGCCCGTACCGCACGGCCACTGGATAGCTCAGCATCCAGGGCCCCGCCTCCCCATGCGTATTCGTGGCGCACGGGTTCATGGCACTCAGGGCCAGTGGTACGTATTTGAGGTCGTCGGGCAAGCCCGCTTCACGCAGCTCATCCGCGATCAGGGGCAACCATGGGGTGGCCAGGCCCAGCATCAATTCGGTGTCGCTGCGGCGCGGCCCGCCGAACAACAGGATCGCATCGGCCACCGCGTCGTCCTGAAAGGCGGACATCCCATCTGTAAGTCCTCGCAGCCGTTCGCCACTGAGAGCGGTGTCCAGCGGCACCCAGCTCGTTACGGCCGGGTCACCGGTAATTGAGCGCGCCTCCCGTGCGGTCCAGGTGGCGCGCAGCATGTCCAGCGCCACCTCGGGCTGGGCCGCTGCCGCCGTAGCTGCCAATGCGATCATGGAGAGGGTGCTGCCCGCGTGCATCGGTTGTTCCGGCAAACCAACGGACTGCATCCGGGTACAACGCGGCCCGGATCCACGCGATATCAACGCCGTGGTGGTGGTGAGGATGCACGTAACCCAGAGGCGGGATCCGGATCGGTCCGATGCGTTGACTTCCACGGCCCGGGTGTGCCGGTTCGCTGGACGTGGTGCCTCTGTCCGGTTGGCAATCCTCGATCCAGAGTGGTGTAGTTCCAACAGCGCTCGGAGGCCTGGTCCGTGCCCACTGGATTTTGTTCGACATTTAGCCGCACGGCGCAACTGGATCGCCTCGCAAACGGATCATTCCGCAATGCGCGGAACGGAGCGACCGTGCTCAATGGATCACGGACTGAACATGGAGACCACGATTCACAAGGACACGCCGTTCCGCAGGCTGCGGAGCCGTGCTGAATACGACGAGGCCTACCGCCTCAGCGTCCAAGACCCCGAAGCTTTCTGGGCCGCACAGGCCGAAACCTTTACCTGGCGCGAGAAGTGGGACAAGGTGCTGGAGTGGGACTTCCACAAGCCCGAGGTGAAGTGGTTCATCGGCGGCAAGCTCAACATCACAGAGAACTGCTTGGACCGCCACCTGGAAAAGCGCGGCAACAAGCTCGCGCTGATCTGGGAGCCGAACGATCCCGGCGAACGCTTCATCCGCTACACCTACCGCGAGCTGCACGAAAAGGTGTGCCAGTACGCCAACGTGCTCAAGCGCAACGGCGCCAAGAAGGGCGACCGCATCTGCATCTACATGCCCATGATCCCCGAGCTCACCATCGCCGTACTGGCCTGCGCGCGCATCGGGGCCATCCACTCGGTGGTCTTCGCGGGCTTCAGCGCCAAGAGCATCGCCGACCGCGTGAACGACGCCCGGTGCAGCATGGTGCTCACCAGCGACGGCCTGCACCGCGGCCACAAGCAGATCCCCGTGAAACGCGTGGTGGACGAGGCGCTGGAGGAATGCCCCAGCGTGAAGAAGGTCATCGTCACCGACCGCTTAGGCTGGGCCGTGGACATGCAGGAGGGCCGCGACGTGTGGCTGCACGACGAGCTGAAGCACGTGGACAAGCACTGCCCCGCCGAAGAGATGGACGCCGAGGATCCGCTCTTCATCCTCTACACCAGCGGCAGCACCGGCAAGCCCAAAGGCGTGGTGCATACCTGTGGCGGCTACATGGTTTATTGCGACTACACCTTCCGCAACGTGTTCCAGTACGAGGAAAGCGATATCTACTGGTGTACGGCCGACATCGGCTGGGTCAC
>JAFDZE010000142.1:0-14004 GCA_018267155.1 Bacteroidota bacterium
ACTACACGAAAGAGGAGTTGATCGGCCGACAGGTGGTGGCCGTGATCAACTTCCCGCCCAAGCAAGTGGGCAAGGTGATGAGCGAATGCCTGGTGACGGGCTTCGCGGATGCGAACGGCGACATCGTGCTCACCAGTGTGGAGCGGGTGTTGCCGAACGGGGCGCGGTTGGCTTGAGTGATGGCGCTTAGCGCGGCGACCGGCCCCGTACCGATCGCAGGGGAAGATGCCCACCACCACATCGGGTCGAGGAGCCGTACCTCCGTGGGATACTGCCGTACCTCGTTCCGCAGCGACTTTTCTGTGGAGCGGTCTACCTTCGATCAGCCATATCGTCATGCGCCGGCGACGCCACCTCTGGTACTCCCTTTTCCTGGTCCCGTGGTTCGTTCCATCCACCACGGATGCCCAGGTTGCCGATCACCTGCTGTGCGGCACACGTCCGATCAAGGAGGGCAAGTACCAACCACATGGTAGCGTAAAGTACGGTGATCGGGATACCAGTGCGTACATCATCCCGATGGTCTTCCACATCCTGCACCAGGGCGGGCCGGAGAACATCAGCGATATCCAGGTGCTCGATGGGGTGCAGGTGCTGAATGACGCGTTCAACATGCAGGCGGGGGATACGCTCGGGATCTTTCCGGGAGATACGCTGGTCACGGCCGATATGGAGGTGGTCTTCTGCTTGGCCACCATCGATCCACTGGGCATGCCCACCCCCGGTATCGTATGGTACGAGACCCCATTGACCTGGACCGGCATGGACCCGGCCGCGAAGTTGGATCCCTGGCCGCGCGATCGGTACATGAACATCTGGGTGGTGGCCCATGCCGACACGGTGACGGGATACACCCTGCTTCCGGAGGTGGCGGATACCCTGCCGCTGCAGGATGGCGTGGTCATCCTCCATAGCTGCCTGGGTCGGATCGGGACCGGCAGCGAGTTCACCGCGCGCGCCTTGCCGCACGAGGCCGGGCATTTCCTGGGCTTGTTGCATCCATGGGATATTCCCACGGGCTTCGGGGACTGTGGTGACGACCTGGTGGACGACACCCCGATAACGATACCGGATATCATGTGTGGAAGTACCGTGAATTGCGCACCACCAACGGTGGAATACCTGCCCAATTATATGAATGTGAGCTACTGTCAGGAGATGTTCACCGAAGGCCAGAAAGCCCGCGCGCACGGTACGCTCAACAGCCCGGTCGCACAGCGCGATCAGCTTTGGCAGGCCTCGAATGTGCTCCAGGTGGGCGCGTGCGGCATGGTGGCGGTGGACGAGTATAAAAAGATACCGGACCTCCGGATATACCCGGATCCCTTCAATGAAGTGGTCGTGGTGGAAGGATGTACGCCCGGGCCCGTATCGGTCGTTGTGCTTGCCATGGACGGCCGTCCGGAGTGGGCCATGAACGTTCGCTCGGGTGGTGGCCCGCTTCAACTGGCTCCGGGCGCGGCCGTCCTGCCGGGTGCTCACGTGCTCCGGATCGCGGATGCGCGGGGAACGCGGTCGGTGCTCCTGCTCCGCGAATGAGGGCTCAGCGCAGGAGGGTGATACGCCCGTTGTACTCCTTTTCCAAGGGGCCCCATTCGCTCAGCCACGCCTTGTACGCGTAGGTGCCGTCCGGGAAGCCATCGGCTTTCCACGCTTCCTTCGGGTCGGTCGAGCTGAACACCGTGCGCCCCCATCGGTCCACGATGTCCAGCCTGTACAGGTGGGCTCCTTTGACCTCCGGTTTCCAAGTATCATTCATGCCGTCGCCGTTCGGGGTGAACGCGTTCGGGGCGAAGAAGAAGTGGCCGCCAACGAACACATCGGTGCTCGTGGTGTCGGTGCAGCCCAGTCCGCTGGTGGCCATCAGCGAGACCGTGTACCAGCCGGCGTCCTGGAATGTGTAGCTGAACGAGGTGCTGTCGAACACCTGGCCGTCCACCTCGAAGGTGACATCGTATGCCGAAGAGGAGAGGTCGAGCACGTCCACGGTGGGCGCCATCAGGTCGGTCACCAGGGGCAGCACACTGAACCGGGCAATGGGCTGGGGCCATACCTGGATGAGGTCGGGCCGCACGAGCGTCTCCGTGGCGATGCAGCCCGTACTGGTGCTCACCGTGAGCGATACGGTATGGAAACCTGCTGTGGTATAAGTATGCAGTGGCCCGTTCTCCCCGCTTGTGCCGCCATCTCCGAAGCTCCAGCTGGATGTGAAGGGTGTCCACGCCGTGCTTTCGTTCACGAACTGGGCATCGAGCGGGATGCAGCCCGCCGTATCCGTGGAGAACATCGGCACGGGCCGGGGGTGCAGGGTCACGCTGTCAGTAAAGGTACCTGTGCATCCGAAGTCCGTGGCGGTGACCTGCACGCCGAATGTGCCGACCCCGGGGAAGGTCGGATGCGTCACGTGGGCATCGGTGTCCGGCGCGGTGCCACTGCCGAGGGCCCAGGTCACCGTGGCGTTGTTGGAGAACGGACCGGTGGCCGTGAGCGTAAGGGGCTGGGCATCCACGCACGTGATCGGTGGAGGAACGAAGGCGACCGTGACCGGTGGCGCCACGTTGAAGATCGCGTTGCTGGTGTCGGCGCAGGGCCAGCCGGGATTGGCGATCAGCGTGACATCGTAGGTACCGGCGGCAGGGTAGGTGAACGATGGCTCGTCCAACGCGCTCGTATCGTCCTCGGTACCGGGCACGCCGAAGTCCCAGTGATACAGGTCCGCACCCGCGCTCTGGTTCTCCATGTCCACCGTGAGCCCGTCGCACAAACCCGTGTTGCCGTTCAGAGCTGCTTGCGGGGTGATCGCCGAGGTGACCGCGGCCTGGCAGGGGACCACATCGAAGCGGAAATCCCGGATCACCTCGCTCAACTGTACACCATCGCGGAATTCCTTCACGCGTACGCCCACGGCGAAGGACCCGATCATGGTGGGGGTAAGGGACATCCATCCGCTGGCCGGATCGATCGCGAGCCCCGGGGAAGCATCGATCATATTGCTGACCGAATAGCCCATTGCCCAAGTAACGGGGTCGAAAGGCGGTCCGTTTGGAGGGACCGGCATGGGGGCCAGGGCGGTTCCGCCCACGAACGGTGCGCACAGGTCGTACACCAATTGGTCGCCATCGGCATCGGTAGCGGCATGGCTGAACGCCATATCAGTGCCCATGCACAGGGCGATGGGCGGGTACGCATCGAAACTCGGACTGCTGTTGGGGCCGCTCACATCGGTATCGGGGATCGTTACAGTGCAAGTGAGCCCCTGATCGCCGGGGTTCAGCAGGTTGATCACCACGGGCGAACGGCAACAACGCTGGTAACTCAACGTGTAGCCGCCGGTACCCGAGGGCAGTGTGATCGTCTGGACGTACGAGCCTTCCTGTACGCAAATGGTTGACGGCGGGCTCAGGCAGGGGTTGTTCCACACGATGGGCACGTCCGCCACCGGACCCAAAGGAACGGTCCAGCTTTGGAAGAGTTGGCCGTTGGCACTATAGGCCGCAATGCTCGCTGTGCCGTCGAATCCGGTCTGGTTGGTGTTGCCTGGACCGCAGTCGAGGTACATTTTCAGCGTCACCTGGAACTGTCCGCCCCCAAGGTCCTCATAGTACAGCACACCGCCGACCAGGTGCGTGGCATACGTAAGGTGCGCCACGAGCAGGGTGACAAGGAGAGCGGCAAGCTTCCGCATGACGGGATGACCCCGAATATAGGCGTTCTGGTTGCCTGATACCCGGATCGTGCTTCAAGAGACCGGTCAACCACCCTGGGCCCGCTCCAGCCGCACCTCGAATTCCGCAGCGGGGAGCGGCCTCCACCGCCCGTCCGTATTGGACAGCATATCCGCTATCCGCAGGCGTTCTGGCCAGGTATGGGCAACGATCCGGTGGGCGATGTGCCGCGTACCCACCACCTGCACCTCGGTGAAGGCGGTGTCTGATTCGATGCGGTACACGCTGTGCCCGCCAATGAGGGCCAGATACACGGGGAAGGCCGGAGTGTCCATCTTGCGCGGCGAAGATCGATGGGAACATTCCTGGAACAAGTGGCGGCGGCCATGCTCGCCGAACACGGCGGGGCGCTTGCCGATGTGGCGGTGGTGCTGCCCAGTCGCCGCGCCGGGCTGCACCTGCGGCAGGCCCTGGCCCGGCAGTCCGGTGCGGCGCTGTGGAGCCCGGACATCCTCACGTTGCCCGATCTGATGGCCCGCCTAAGCGGCTTACGCGTCATGCCCATGGAGGAACTGCTCTTCGAGGCGTACGAGGCTTACCGTGTGGTGGAAGGCACCCGGGCGCGACCGCTTGAGGACTTCATCGAGTGGGCGCCGGTCACCTTGGCCGACATGAGCGAGGTCGACGCCAACCTGGTGGGGCTCGATGGATTCTACCGGGACCTGCGCTCGTGGGAGGAATTGGAGTGGAGTTTCAACGAGGACCCGCTGAGCGAACACCAGCAGCACATGGTGCATTATTGGGCACGCACCGGCAAATTGCATGCGGCGCTCAACCAGCGCGTGCTGGCCTTGGGAGCTGGGACGACCGGCCTGGTGGAGCGCTTGGCCGTGGAGCGTGTGCCCGGTGCGTTCACATGGCAGCGCATCTGGTTCGCCGGACTCAACGCCCTCACCCGAGCGGAGGAACAAGTGCTCATCGCGGCGCAGGAGGCCGGCATCGCCCGCTTCGCCTGGGATGCGGACCGGTATTATTTGGACGATGCTGTCCAGGAGGCCGGTGATCACCTGCGCCAAGCTGTTCGACGCTTCGGACCAGGTATCATTCCGGTGACCGATCACCTGGCCGCCGGTGGACCACGGGTGCAGGTGATGCGCGCGTCCAATGCCGTGGCCCAGGTGTGGTGCGCCGCCGATCGCCTGCGTGCCATGGGGCCCGAAGAGCGTGCGACCACCGCCATCGTGCTCGCCGACGAGAGCCTGCTGCCGGCCTTGCTCGAAGCCTTGCCCGGGGATACGGGCGAAGTGAACGTGACCATGGGACTGTCCGTGGCCTCACTGCCCGTGGGCGGGCTCATCTCGGGTTTCGTGCGCGGTGCGGTGCGGGCCGATGAGCGCGGTTGGTTGCTCGCGGACGCTGATGGCGTGCTGCGCCACCCGATGCTGCGCCCCGCCCGGGGCGGGGGGAGCATGGAGCGTGCATTGGACACCTTGTTCAATACACGGGCTCATCGGCTGGACAGCGGGATCATTTCTGGAATACTGGATGACAAGGATCCCGAGGCCGCGAAGCATGCACGGGCGGTCTTCGCGCCCGGTGCCGGGATCCCCATGCGCACCCGGTTGATGGCCCTTCTCGCCTGGGCCAAGCGCACCGTGGAAGCCGATCCTTTCGCCACCGAACAGGTCTACCAGGCCTCCCTGATCGTGGGGCGTGCCGCGGACCTCCTGGAGAAGTACGGGCACGACGCGGCGCCCACCGGTTGGACCACGGTGCTGCCCCGCCTCCTGCGCTCGGCACGCATCGGCTTTTTCGGCGAGCCGCTCACCGGCCTGCAGATCATGGGTCTGCTCGAGGCGCGCGGACTGGATCCGCAACGGGTGATCCTGTTGGGTGCGCAGGAGGGCACCCTGCCCGCCGCTTCGTTGGAACGCTCCTACATCCCCTTCGAGCTGCGGCGCGCCCACGGGCTGCCCCTGCGCGACAGTGGCGACGCCGTGCAGGCGTACAACTTCTTGCGACTGCTGCAGCGTTCGAAGGAGGCCGTGCTGGTGCATGTGGACGATGCGGGCGCGAATGGCCCGAGCCGTTTCATCGCGCAGTTGGAACACGGGCTGTACAAGGGGCGCCCCGGCATGATGACCGTTGCAACGGCCCGTGTGCCGGTACCGGTGCGGGGAGCGGCCGCGGTGATGATACCGAATGACGAGGAGACACGGGCCCGGGTGCGCGCCCTTCTGGAACGCGGCCTTTCGCCATCGGCGCTGGGCACCTGGTTGCGATGCCCGCTGGACTTCTGGTTCCGGTACGTGCGCGGGTTGAAGGAGCCCGACGTTCCCGGTGCGCTCATCGGTGCCGACGTGATGGGCAGCGCGTTGCACGCGGTGATGGAGGACCTGCATCGCCCCTGGCTCGGTCGGCCGCTCGATGCGGATACGGTGGAAGCGGCGATACCGGGTATCCGGGAGGCCATCCTGGCCCGATTCGCCAAGGACTTCTCCTTGGATCATTTATCGCAAGGCCAGCCCCTGTTGCAAACGGGCATGGCCGTGCAGGCCGTGGAGAACTACTTGCGGGCCGAGGTGCGAGCCGTACGCGAAGGTCGACGCATCACGCCGCTCGCACTGGAAACGGAATTGAGAACGCAGGGCCCATTGCGCGACCAGATCCCCGGTCTGGATCCCGTGTTCAAGGGACGTTTGGATCGCATGGACGATCGCGATGGCGTGATCCACATCCTCGACCTCAAGACCGGAGGTGCCGATGCCAAGGACCTTGAACTGAAGGAACTGAACCTCGATGCGCTGAGAGGAAAGAAGGGCCACGCCGCTCAACTGCTCATGTACGCGTGGATCCACCTGTTGAACAACCCCGATGTGGCGGAAGTGCGTGCCGGGTTGCAGACCCTGCGCAGTGCCGGGGCCAGCGACGGCATCTACTTGAAGCTGGGTACTATGGACCGGATCACACGCACGGATCTCCCAGCCATCACCGCCCTCTTCGCCGATGCGGTGCGGGCACTGCTCGATCCGGAGGCCGGGTATGCTCATGACCCGGACAACACGTATTGCGTGTTTTGTGCGAAGGAGTGAGTGTGGCTATCGAGCGTGGTTTTTCCAGCTGTTGTACCGGACACGTTCCTGGAGCCGGCCATCGCTTGGAGCTCGGCTGATGCGGGAGTGGGCCGATGCATCCTGCACTTCGACGGGTCCAGTGGGAGAGTTCATGACGGCATCGATAGCCCCCACTTCGGCAGCGCAGATGATGCAGGCAGTGGCTCGCTGCCCCACATGAGCGCATCCCCATGAACCCATGCAACGTCGAACTGATCCCGCCGGAGCGCATTCACCCCGGGTTGCACATTGGACGTTCAAGAAGGAGCTTGAACATATACCAGCCGGGACGTCGCCTACCAGGGGCACGCTGTGCGAAGCCGGGTACTCGAGGTGACCGGAACGCTCATGCGGGCTCTCCATGAATGGACAAAGGGGCCGTGGAGGGCCCCTTCATCCGATCCGGTCCGGGTGTCGATCAGCGCTGATACACGATCTTGTGCGTGCCGGTATTGCCACCGCGTGTGATCTTCAGGTAGTAGGGGCCTTCGCTCTCGCGGGTGAGGTCCATGTCCTTCACATAGCTTCCACTGAATCCGCGCAGCGATTCGCTGAAGCTGGTCTGGCCCAGGTTGTTCACCACTTCCACGCGCAGGTCGCTGGGTTCGTCGCAGAAGAACGAGAACTGGAACAGGCCATGGTTCGGATTCGGTTTGATGTTGACGCTGCCGTCCAGATCGGTGGTGGCGGCCATGCCCTTGTAGATGACGCCTGTTTTATCATACCCACCGAGTGACACATAGTAATCACCATTGTTGGTGGGTACGCTGGTCCAATTGTCGTTCACCAGTTCCACCACGCCCTTGCCTTGCACCGGGATGGTGACGATGGTGTACTCCTTGCCCGCCTCGTAACGCTGGCCGCTGGCCGACATCACGTCGAAGCCGAACCCCGCGTACACCATGTAGTTGAACACGCCTTCCTCATGCTTCTGCCCCGAGCGGTTCGTACGGATGGGCGTGCCCTCGGGCACCACCGGTTCCCCCAGTACGATGTCGGTGGCCTTGTCCCAGCGCAAGGAGAACACCACGCTGCTGAACACCCCGTCGAACTCCGAGGTGGGACGGACCTTCACCTCGAGTTGGCCATCGTGCTGGTACAGCCCGATATCCATGTTGCCTTGGGCGTTGGTGGAGGCGGGGAGGCTCGCGAGTGCCGCAAGAGCGATGCTGGTAGCGAAATGACGGACCATGTTGCGTTGCGTATTTGTGCTGTTAGGCGGTCGAATGTAGAACAGAGGAGGGGGGGTATGCAACAGGGGGACCGAAGATCCTCGTCCAACGGCCCGTTCAGCTCGGCGCGATGGGTATAAAACCCGGACAGGGGCCTCCGTAGAAGCCCCTGCCCGGAAACCTGCAAGGATTATGGAACCGTTGCCAACAGTCATTCAGGAAGACCGCTGACAACACCAAGACGCGCGAGTTCCGGCAGGGTTGCCGCCCGGCCGGAAAAAAAATCAGGGCGTGAACTTGTAGCCGACCCCCCGGATGGAGTGGAAGTGGCGCGGGGCGCGGGGATCCGGCTCGAAATACTTCCGGAAAGCCACGATGAAGTTGTCGATCGTGCGGGTGGTCGGAAAGACGTTATAGCCCCATACTTTCTGCAGGATCTCCTCGCGACTCACAACCTCGTTGGCGTGGTCCATCAGGAGGCGAAGCAGGTGTATCTCCCGCTGTGTCAATGATTTGTGCAGACCGCGTTGACCACTCACCTCATAGGAGTCGAAATCGACCGAGTTGCCCCCGAAGCTCCGCTTGGACGGACTGACCACCGCCCCGTGCTCCGCACCCCGGGAGACCAATTTTTGCACCCGCAAGCGCAGTTCCTCCAGTTCGAATGGTTTGCCCAAGTGGTCGTCCCCGGATCGCAGTGCGCGGATCCGATCCTGCGGCAGGGTGCGTGCCGTGAGGAAGAGCACCGGGGTCGAGTTCCCCTCCAGGCGCATGGTCTCGCAGATGGTGAAGCCGTCCACATCGGGCAGCATCACATCCATCACGATCCCATCGAAACGCGCGCCCCGGATGCGTTCCAAAGCTTCGCTGCCCCGCACGGCGGTGGTGACATCGTAACCGTCCAGTTCGAAGTTCAGGCGCAGGGTGGAACGCAGGGTCTCCTCGTCCTCCACCAGCAGCAGTCGCTTGGGCTCGCCGTTCATCCGGGCAGCGAAGATCGCACGCCATACCATACTAGCAGTGGTCCGACATCAGGGCCGCATGAGGCATGATCGGGATACGAAGGGTACTTTTGCACGATGTTCGATGAAGTACAACTGGCCCGCGTGAACGGCATGTTCAAGAACACGATGATGGAGACGCTCGGCATCGTCTTCGTCGCTTCGGGCCCGGATGAAGTGGCGGCCACCATGCCGGTGGAGCCGCGGACGCACCAGCCCATGGGCATGCTGCATGGCGGGGCCACCGTGGCCCTGGCCGAAGCGCTCGGAAGCGCTGCCAGCTACATGCTCATTGATGGCGACCGGAAGGCGGTACTCGGTATCGAGGTGAATGCCAACCATCTGCGGACCGTGCGCAGCGGCCTGGTGAAGGCCTCCGGCCGACTGATGCATCGCGGCCGCACGATGCACGTGTGGGACATCCGCGTGGCCGACGAGCGGGAGCGGTTGGTGGCGGTGTGCCGGCACACGGTCATGATCATCGACCGCGAAACATGAGCAATGATACCCTGTTGCACGAAGCGCTATCGCGCTGCCTCGGGAAGCGGCTCACCTTCGCGGCCTTCCGGGCTCCGGGTATGCCCATCACCATCTGGGCCCAGCGGGAGCCCGGCGTTGAAACGGTGGACGGCCGGCTCCTGTGGGAGTTGAATGATGTGTTCCTGGTGGCACCCTTCGAGCTGGATCCCGCGCATATCGCGATGATCCGGTCCGACGTGGATCTTTCTTTCGGCGAGTTCGGTTCGGATATCAGCGCGTTGTTCGAGTGCCGGGGCGATGAACGCCCACCGATGCCGGTGGAAGGGGAAGGAACGGGACAGAAGGCCTATACGGATGCCGTGGTCGCGGCGAAAGCGGGGATCGCGGCGGGTCGGATGACCAAGGTGGTGCTTTCGCGTACGCGGGTGGCGCGTATGCCGGAAGCGGACCTGATACCGCTCTTCCTGCGTGCCTGCCTGGAGCGGCCGCGCGCATTCGTTGCACTGGTGCGTACGCCCGGGTCCGGCCTCTGGCTGGGTGCATCGCCCGAGCGGTTGATCCTTGCACAAGAGGATCATGTACGGGTGGATGCGCTGGCCGGGACCATGCCCGCGGGTGCGGTACCGGACAGTGCCGACGCTTGGGGCGCCAAGGAGCGCGACGAGCAGCGCATCGTGACCGAGGCGGTCATGGCCGCGCTCCGGAGCGTCGGCGCGGTGCACGTGATGGCGCGCGACCCCGAAACGCTGCTGGCCGGCGAGGTGGCCCACCTGCGCACACGGGTGGAGGCCGATCTCGGTGCCGTCCCTTTGAGCGACCTGGTGCTCGCATTGCACCCCACGCCCGCCGTCTGCGGCGCACCCCGCGAGGCGGCACGTGAATTCATACGCAATACCGAGGAGCATGATCGCGGCCTGTACACGGGCTTCTGGGGGCCTTGGAGCGCCGATGGCCGCACCGAATTGTACGTGAACATCCGCTGTCTGCGACATGGTGTGGACCATGCGCTCATTTATGCGGGCGCGGGGATCACCGCGGGGTCCGATCCACGGCTGGAGTGGGAGGAGACCGAGCAGAAAACGCGCATCTGGGCCAGGCCTGTTGCGGACGTGGACGGGACAGGCTCTCAGGCATGATCGGCGAGGAGGGTCGTTGTGTGCGATGTCCGGTGTGGCCCGGTAGATTCGCCGCCCGATGAGCAGTGACCATTTCTCCGCCGTGGCCCTGGCGCATTTGTGCGCTGCCAAAGGGGTGAAGCATGCGGTGATCAGTCCCGGCAGCCGGGATGCACCGCTCATCATCGCCTTCAACGCCCAACAAGGCATGGAGTGCCTGCGCGTGATCGATGAGCGCAGCGCCGCATTCTTCGCGCTGGGCATGGCACAACAGCTGCACGCGCCCGTGGCGCTCATCTGCACCAGCGGCAGCGCGGTGCTCAACTACGCACCGGCCGTGGCCGAAGCGTTCTACCAACGCGTGCCACTGCTCGTCATCTGCGCCGACCGGCCCGAGGAGTGGATCGACCAGGGCGAGGGTCAGACCATCCGCCAGCGCGATGTGCTGGTCCCGCATGTGAAGAAGAGCGTTCAATTGCCACGCGCTGCGGTCGATGATCTTTCGCGCTGGCACTGCGGTCGGCTCATCAACGAGGCCATCGATGCCACCCTGTTGCCCGTGCCCGGTCCGGTGCAGGTGAACGTGCCTTTCGAGGAGCCGCTGTACGGCCGTACCGGAAATGGGGGAGAAGACCTCTTCCAGCAGGCCTCCACGCCGATGATGGAACGGCCACGGGCCATTTCGCGGGTGCTCACGGAGCCGTTCATCCTTCCCGGGCACGCGCGATGGCTCGTTCAGCAGCTTTCCTCCAGCATGCGGGTCATGATCCTGGCCGGTCAAGGCGTTTGGAGCGAAGGGCTGAAAGCGCAGTTGCTCGCACTGGCCGGGCTTCCGCAGATCACGGTGTTCACCGAGGCCACCAGCGATCTGGACGATCCCGCATTCATCACCACGATCGACCGGACCATTGCGGGCGTTCGACCGGAGAACGAGAACGGGCTACGACCCGAATTGCTCATCACCTTCGGCGGGGCCATCGTGAGCAAGCGGATCAAGGATCTGCTGCGCGCTTGGAAACCCGGTCAGCACTGGAACGTGGACCCGGGCCAGCGGCATGTCGACACCTATCAATGCCTTTCGCACGACATCGCCGTCAGCCCCGAGACCTTCTTCGCCCAGATCACCGCGCCGGTCGTTGCGGCATCGGCCGGCCGCACCGACAGCTTTTACCGGGAAGCGTGGAAGATGACCGAGGAGCGCATGCGTGGGGCCCACCAGCACATCCTCGCATCCACGTCGTTCTGCGACCTCACCGTGTTCAACACGCTTGTCGATCGCATACCTGCGGACAGTGATGTTCATCTGGCCAGCAGCACCCCGGCGCGTTATGCGCAACTGTTCGACCGGACGCGGGGCCTGCGATTCTTCGCCAACCGGGGCACCAGCGGCATCGACGGCTGCACGAGCACGGCCGTGGGCGCGGCGCATGTTTCAGGCAGGCTCACCACACTCATCACCGGCGACACCGCCTTCTGCTACGACAGCAACGCTTTTTGGAACGGGTACCTGTCGCCGCACCTGAAGGTGATCGTGATCGACAACGGCGGCGGCAACATCTTCCGTTTCATCGAGGGGCCTGACAGGGATCCCGAACTGCTGCCCTGGTTCGAGGCACCGCACGGACGCGACATCGCCCGGCTGGTCAAGAGCTTCGGCCTGTATCACATCCATGCCGAGGATGCGGCCTCGTTGGCCGCTGGACTGGACGAACTGTACAAGGATCATGGCCGCCCCGCCGTATTGCACGTTACCACCGATGCACGGACATCGCCGAAGGTGCTGCGCGGATACTTCAAACAGCTCCGGGAGGCATGATCCGGACCGGGCGGCCGATCGCCCCCAATGAACCCGATATGAGGAACTGGACCACCATCAAGGAATACGCCGACATCCGTTTCGACCTGTTCGATGGGATCGCGCGGATCACGATCAACCGGCCCGAGGTGTACAACGCCTTCCGTCCGGAGACGAACATGGAGATGATCGATGCGATGGACATCGCGCGTGAGGATACCCGGATCGGGGTAGTGGTGCTGACGGGTGCGGGCGACAAGGCCTTCTGCAGCGGCGGCGACCAGAACGCGAAGGGACGCGGCGGCTACATCGGCAGCGACGGGGTCCCCCGACTGAACGTACTGGACCTGCACAAGCGCATCCGCGAACTGCCCAAACCCGTGGTCGCCATGGTGAACGGCTACGCCATCGGTGGCGGCCATGTGCTGCATGTGGTGTGCGACCTCACCATCGCCGCCGACCATGCGCGTTTCGGGCAGACCGGTCCCAAGGTGGGCAGCTTCGATGCGGGCTTCGGCAGCAACTACCTGGCGCGGCACGTGGGGCAGAAGAAGGCACGCGAGATCTGGTTCCTCTGCCTGCAGTATTCAGCCCAGGAGGCGCTCGATATGGGCATGGTGAACAAAGTGGTGCCGTTGGCCGAGTTGGAGGACACCACCGTGGAGTGGTGCCGCATCATGATGCAACGCAGTCCGCTCGCGCTGCGCATGATCAAGCGTGGTCTCAACGCCGAGCTCGATGGTCAGCGTGGCCTCATGGAGTTCGCTGGTGATGCGACACTGATGTATTACCTGATGGATGAGGCGCAGGAGGGCCGCAACGCCTTCCTGGAGAAGCGACAGCCCGACTTCCAGAAGTTCCCGAAGTTCCCGTGAGCATGACCAGGCGCGGGGGGCGACGGTAGGCGGGAGGCTTTCCCTGATTCCCTCCTGCGCCCGCCCCCGCACGCCGTGCGGCTCGCCGATGAGCGCAGGGATCTCACGCCGCGTGCTCGCCAGCTTCAGCTCTCCACGCAAGGCGAGCCGGGAGATCGACCGGCTCGGCGCACTCGAGGATCAGATCTTGGAGGAGCTTTCCTTGGGGCTACGCTACAAGGAGATCGACGATCCGCTGCAACTGAGCATCGACACCGTGCGCACCCAGGTGCGCAACCTCTACGACAAGTTGCACGTGAGTTCGCGCACCGACGCGCTCAACAAGCTCCACCCGCGTTGAGCGGAACCTGTCACGGCTCCACCTGGGAGAACTCCAACTGCGAGGTGTACACGTAGTCCTGCATGTTGGGATACTTGACGCCGGAGAGCGTGAGCACACCGTCGGACGTGAACCGGAGCTTTCCTCCGCTCTTCGATACGTGGACCACACCGCTTGCTGCCTTGTAGAAGTAGTTGCCCTGTGTGTTCGCGTTGCCATCCACCACATCCAATTCCACCTTGACGGAGTCGCTTGTCGTATCGTAGTTCCATGAGATCGGAAGATCGATGTATCCGCCCTCCGGCACCTCGTTCCGCAGGTCACGGTCATCATCGCACGTGAAAATGCGCAACTGGCAATAGCCGTAGCCGGCATCGCTGAAGGGTTTGGCCACCCCCAGGGTGTTGCCCGCGATGTTCACGCTCACCGCATCCATGCTCTCGTTGTTCGCTATGCCGTTGATCCTCCA
>JAFDZE010000142.1:14051-18568 GCA_018267155.1 Bacteroidota bacterium
GGAGCGGCGGGTTCATCCTCCTTCTGACAGCCGGTGAATATGATAGCGCTGCAGAGCAACGCGAGTGGGAATGACAGGTGTTTCATGGTGTGCCTTGTATATGCGAACTTGGGTCGAGGGTTCCACCGACGGCAATACCACTTTGATGTGAAGAGGGCCGTTGTGCGCATTTCGTAGCGAGCCTCGCATGAAAGTGGTATTGGCCTTCCGGAACATGCTCGTGCAGTTTTGCGTTCCGATCCTCACAACCATGAAAAGACTCTCCACCCTCCCCGCTCTTCTGGTCTCCGTGTGCGTTGCGGCACAACCCGTACTGGAATACGCCAATGTGCAGCTCATGGGTACTTCGTACGCCGTTCACCTGGTCACCGATCCCGGCTCCAGCGACCCCGACCTCGATGGGGCGAATGTGACCTGGGACTTCAGCAGTGCTGCACTGGAACTCAACGCCGGCACCGCATCCTTCGTCGCGCCATCCACCACACCGTACGCGGGGGACTACCCATCGAGCAACCTTGCCCAGGCGGTGGTTCTTCCAGGCGGTACGAACTACAACTACTTCAACCTCACGAGTACGCAATTGGACATGCTCGGCGAAGGCATCGGTGGAAGCGACCCCACCGTGTACACCGATCCGAAGACGCCCTTGCAGTTCCCGTTCAGCTACCCGAACTGGTTCATTGATTATTACGCTTACGATGGGACCGATTACAGCGTATCACGTGCATACATGGGGTATGGCACGGTGATCCTGCCGATCGGCACCTTCACGAACGTGGTGAAAATGGCGAGCACCAGCGGCTCCATCGACTTCTTCACCAGCAACCCGGTGACACACCTGGTGAGCATCGACGAGGATGGGGTCGCGCTGGTCTTCGGACCGGCCGAGGTCGGAGTGGACGAAACCATAGCGCGACCCGTACTGACGGCGTTCCCGAATCCGAGCGCATCCCATGTCCGCATTTCCGGGATCGAACTGCCGGGGACCTGGCAATTATTGGACATGCAAGGTCGCAGCGTCCGTTCCGGCAGGCATGGTGCTGGTTCGCTCAACCTTGACCTCACCCAGGAGGCCAGCGGAGCGTACACCTTGCTCATCCAGGATGCCCAGGGACGGCGCAGCGTGCGGCTTGCGCGGATGTAGGCTTCCAACCTTCACAAGATCACTCCTCACCCCATCATCGCCGTCGCGAACCATCAACAGCGTCCGTGCCAGCAGACGCGATCCTCACGAACGATCACCATACCTCAACCATTGAACATGCGCACCATCCTCTCCCTGCTGTTGCTCTGCCCGCTGAGCTTGTTGGCCCAGAACGAATTTCCGACCGTCTGGCAGTCCGAGTTCGCACTCGCATCCGGCTGGAATGCCACGACACCCGACCTCAGCTATGTGATCGGGGGCGATGCAAGCGCCGTTGAAGTGTTGGACGGCACCACTGGAAAGCAGCTCTGGGGCTTCAAGTTCAAGGAGAAATACGGTGTGAAGGAATGCGAGGACTGGACTGCTGACCACGACACCGAAACGGTCAACGTGGAACTGAAGAAGGAGAAGAAAGGACCGGTCACGGTCATTCACCTGGACTATCGTACAGGCGCTGAGGTCGGCGCGGACCAACTCCCCGCACGCAAAAAGGTACACGAAGCGCATCGTTCCAAATGGTCATCGCGCGGCCTGCGTGTTCATCACTCGGAATGCTACGATGAAACCAGCGGCACCACCATCTCCCTGGCCTACGACGACAAGCTCTTCAAGAACGCCATGGGCGGCCGGATGACGAACCTGACCGTGACCGCCAGCGGTGGCCATGCGTGGAGCACGAGCTTCGAGGGCAAGGTGGTGGCCCACATGATCCATGATATGCTACCGGCAGCGGAAGGCCCGGTGATCCTGAACGTGCTCACCGCCCATGGCAAGGTGCTCGTGGTGTACGAGGGCATCACCTGTTTGGACCTGGCCACCGGCAAGGTGCTGTGGAACACCACCTTCGACTATACCACCACCAGTGTCGGGCTCAAGGCGAAGCAGGAGATCGGCCGCGCAGCCATGCCCTTGGTCACCGCGGATGGCGTGTACATCGCCGACCTGAGCAAGGGACAACGCAACATGAAGAAGTTGGACAGCAACACTGGCGCAGTGCTCTGGAGCGCGGACAAGCTCGATGGCGACGACATCGTATCGGAACTGCTGATCGCGGGCGGCAACTTGATCGCTCGCTTCGGTGGTGTGGTACGGCATGAGATGTTCGTTCCGAATCCGAACGGCGGGGTGGGTGATGGTACCTACAAAGTGGAATACGAGTTCGAAGGCAGGACCGGCCTTCGTGCATACAATGCGACCACCGGGCAGGCCGTGTGGAACACTTCCGACATGGAGTTGGCGGACAATTTCGCCAAGAGCGAGTGCAACATCCTGAGCGACGGCGGACAGATCCACGCGCTCGGTGAGAAGAACATCTATCTCTTTGATGCAGCTACCGGCAAGGTGACGAAGCAGACCGAATACAACAGCAAGACGATCGGGAAGGCCAGGTCGTACTATGCGTACGATGGGAAATTCCTCATCGAAGGCGAAAAAGGCATCGCTGCCGTGGACAAGGACCTCGCGCTGAAGTACGCCACCAACACGGGCAAATGCCTGATGTCGGAAATGCGCGGGGATGCCTTCATCGTTTGGACCGGCAAGGAGGCCACCGACCGCAAGGAGTTCATCCGCTTCGATCCGACCACCGGCACCATCATGGGCAAGCTCGAGGGTTGCTATCGCCCCCGGTTCGACCTCACGGGCGACCGCTTCGTCCGGTTCGATGATGAAAAGGTGATCATGTACCGCACGAACTGAGCTTCGTCGCTCAGGGCAGTTGGGCAGGTCTGATGTTGTTCGGGGTGGTACTGCCCACGTTCAGCAGGATGGGATCACGGTCGTTCCCGCCACCCGTGTACTTCACCTGTCCGTTCATGTTCACATCGCGGGTGCTGTAAACGCCTGGGACCACGTTGTTCGGAGTGGTACTGCCAACGGTCACCAGGATCGGATCGCGGTCGTTTCCTCCGCCGGTATATTTGATGATCCCGTTGCCAGTGGCATCGCCGCTCCACAAGGCCCTGCGTCCGAACGTCGTGGCCCGGGCGTTGGTACCGTAGGTGGGCGTGCTCGGCACACGCAGGTCGAGCGCCGCGCCGGAAGCAGAGAGTGCCAGCGGATCGTGTGTCATCACGCCCAGGTGGTTACGATGTTTCACGCACAGGTGGTAGTCGCCGGCCAGCGCGTTGAACGAGATGGGTGAGGCGCCGTTCGTGCCGACGATCGTGCCGTTGTTCTTGATCAGCCCGCAGCGGGTCTGGAGCACGATGGAAGGATCGTCCTTGTCGCGCAGTTCCACGAAGATCCAATCCACCACCTGGCCGTAGAGTATGGTGAGGACCATGGGGTTGATCGTTTCGCCCCCGCTGCCGACGTGGTTGTAACCCAAGGCTGTGAATGGTTCGGTGAGGGGGATAAGGTTGTTCGTGCGCAGTGCATCGCTCATGGTGGTGGCGCTGGTGAGCGGTCCTTGCAGGAAGGCGCTCAAGGTGACCGGCAGGTTCTGCACCACCGGCGCGGTCACATGCACCGCCTGCAGGAACGGTGCGCTCCAACCGCCGTCGCTACCGAGCACACGCACACCAAGCAGGTGCGGTCCGGCGGGCAGTTCTTCCGATGCGTTCTGCGCGGCCACTTCGAGCACTTCATCGAAGTCACCATCCAGCGCGGAGAGCGGAATACCGCTGCCCGCACCGGGATCCGTATCCCAGTAGTATTCGCCGCTGATCACCGCGACAGGTCGCGCCGTTGCCGGGGCGCTCACGTGCACCACGGTCTTGTACTCGTTGCTCCACTGTCCATCGGATCCCTGCACCCGCACATAGAGCAGGTGGTCGCCCTGGGCGGGCGATGGGGCATCGGCGATCGCCTGCTCCAAGGCTTCGTCCCATGCGCCATTGAACGCCGTGAGTGCGGTGCCATTTCCCGCTCCAGGGTCCACATCGTAGAAGTACTCCCCGAACTGGATGCGCACATCGCGCAAGGTGAGAGCGGGCCCGACATGCACGATGCTGCTGAACGTGGTGCTCCATCCGCCATCCGCGCCGCGCACGCGCACACCGAGCACATTGTCGCCGAGCGTGGCTCCGTTGGAAGCGATATCCGTTTGCTCCAGCGCGCTGTTGAAATCGCCATCGAAAGCGAGCATCGACAGGCCGGCGCCCTCCCCGGGGTCTGTTCCCCAGAAGTACTCGGCCGCCTGCACCATGACCGGTCGCGGCGTGAGTTGGGGGCCAACATGCAGAACGGTCTTGTACTCGTTGCTCCACTGCCCGTCCGCCGAGTGCATGCGGATGTACAGCAGGTGATCGCCCTCGGCAGGTGACGGTACGCTGGCCATACCCGTCTCCACGGCCGCGTTCCAATCGCCATCGAAGGCCAGCAACGCCGTGGCGTTCCCCTCGCCCGGATTGACTCGTCCTGAAATGGGTTT
>JAFDZE010000143.1 GCA_018267155.1 Bacteroidota bacterium
TTGCCGCACCAGCCGCCCTTGTACGGGGTGAGTTCCTTGAAGCCCACGAGTTCGGTCATCAGCGGGGCCACGATGGTGCCGTACCGGGTGACACAGGCCTCCATGGCCGCGCCCCGGCAGTTGATCCGCTTCATGATCTTGCATTCCTTCTCCGCCTCGATCTCCTTGGCGTACTTGTCGTAGTCGGATGCGCTCTTGATGAAAAAGGTGGTGTGGCCACTGTCGCCGTACGGCGTTTGCACCACGAGGTCGTTGCCGAGCTTGCCCTTCTGCGCAACGGCCAGCAAGTGCTCGTAATGCCGTACGGGGCTCAGTACATAGGGCACGCATGGCACTCCGGCTTTCTCGGCCACACGGTTCGTGTTCACCTTGTTGTCGAGCCAGGTGCGCAGCTTCGCTTTCGGAAAGATCACCTCCAGCCCGGCCTTTTTCGCCAGCGCCTCGGTCTTCTCATCGAACATGAGGAAGAGGGCTTTGCCATTGGGGTATTGCCGGTCCGGTCCCGTCGTCGACCGCCGGCTCTCGATGTAGTCGCGCACCTCGCTGTGCGTGAGCAGGTAGTTGTTGATGTCCTCGATGCTCTGGAACTCCTCGTGCGGCTCCTCGGTGCGCGGGCTCATCAGGTTGGGGTGCATCCCATCGAAGCAATCGATGTACGTGATGAACTTGAACCCCTTGATCCATTCATCGGCACCGAGCAGATTGAAGTTGGTGGCGCTGATGAAGTACAGCGGGGTCTCGTTGCGGTGGAAAAAGCGGCGGATGTCGCTGATGCCCTTGAGCAGGTTAGCGGGGGTCCTCTTCTTCGCCTTCGTACGTGTTCGAGCCGATCCGTTCTTCACCGATCCTGACGATGGGCCCCTGGGCGGGGCTGTCTTGTGGGCGGACCGCTTCGCCGATGCGCGGCGGGTAGGTGTCTTCTTCTGGGCCATGTGATCCCGGTCGTCTCCGGATGGCCGAAGTACGGCACTGTGCGCCGTAGGAACAACACCCGGGCCGGACGATACGCCGTGTTCCGCCAAGTCGTAGTCTTGTGGGATGCTTAAAACCACCGGTCATGCCCCACTCTCCAGGGATGCCTCCACGCACGATCGTGACACGGCTCGCACAGATGAGCCTGACCGCACCGGGCCTGGTTGAACAGCGCTTCCACACGGGTGCCGGGCTGGACGCCGAGGGCTTCGAGGAGAATCGGCGCGCACGCTTCGAACTGGTGGGGGATACACCCCATGTGATGCTCAGCATTTTTCCTGCGAGCATGGATTTCAATTTGAACGTGGCCACTTCGGACCACTTCGGCAAATGGAAGGGCCGGGATGGGTTGAAGGCGCTGGCCGTCGTGGTGCGGGACGGAGCCACGGAGGGGATCGTCAAGTTGCACTTCGCGTACTACCCGGCATGGTTTCCGGTGCGCACCTTCAACAACGAGGCGGAAGCGCGTACCTGGTTGATCGGGCAGTTGGAGTATCTGGAGCCCGGAACGGAAGAGGCCGGTCTGTGACCGGCCTCTCTCATGATCCTCAAGTACCGGGTCACTCCACGATCAGGCGCCCTGTCCAATGGGCGGACTTGCCGGTGACCCGCACGAAATACATGCCCGGTCCGTTCGCGCTCAGATCCAGCGGAACGAGTGATCCCGCCGTATTGCGGGACCATACCGTACGGCCCGAAGCATCGAACACCTCGACACGCGCGCCTGGAGCACCCTCCATGGACAAGCTCACCCGGCCATGCGAGGGGTTCGGCCAGAGCGCGAAGGCCTGGCCCACGGATATGTTGATCCGGGTACTGACCCAGGCGTAGGCGTCGCTCAGGCTGGTGCAACCATTGGCATCGGTGAAGGCCACGTTGTACGCACCGTTCTCCGTGGGCGTGTACGTGCTGTCCGTGGCGCCGCTGATGGGCTGGCCCTCGAAGTACCACTGGAAGCCACCTTCACCCGAAGTCGTTAATTGATCCCCATCCTGCATGATCACCGGCTGGGCGGGCAATGCGTTCTCCGTTATGGTGATGACCTCCGAAGTGGCCATGCAACCGCCGTCGGCCGTGACGACCACCGTGTACGCGCCGGGTTCCACGGCTGTCCATTGCGCGTTGGTCCCGTCAACAATGGCCGTATCGTTCAGGATCCATTGGTAGGTGATGTCGGTGTTCGTGCCCGCATCGAGCACGGTGGATCCGCCTTCGCAGTAGGAGGTGCCGTCCAGTGCGTTGATCACGGGGATGGCCGGGGTCTGGTTGACCAGGATGGTCATCGGATCCGAGGATCCCGACACGCAACCGTTGCTGGTGGCTGTCACGGTATACGCTCCGGACCCCTGCACGATGATCGTGGTGGCGGTGGCGCCATCGATGGTGGTACCGTCCACCGACCACTGGTAGCTGACACCGGGAACCGCATCCACGCTCAGCCCGACGGAATCACCCGAGCAGAATTCGGCGGGGCCATCGGCCTGGATCACGGGAGTGGCCACCTGGTCGATGGAGACTTCTACCGGGTCAGCGGTATAGGAGCACCCGGTCACGGTGTTCGTTACGGTAAGCGAATAACTGCCGGCCTCGCCCACGAGCAGCGAAGGATCATCCTCGCCGGCCAGCAATGCGTTGTTCAGGTACCAGGCGTACGACAGGTCACTCTGTCCGGAGCCGTCCACCGAGGTGATGGTCACGGGAACGCCGTCGCAGGAGAGGTAGGCGGGCTGGTCGAAGGTGTACACCGGCGGATCGCCGACGGTCACCGTGATGGCATCAGAGGTATCGGCACCGCAGGCATTGGTGACCACGAGCGCGTACACACCGGCGGCGACGGCATCGTACGCGGCATTGTTCGCATCAGGGATATCGTTGCCATCGAGCTGCCACTGGTAGGTGCCGGCCACCGGATCAGCGTTGAGCGTCACGGACCCGCCACCACAGAACTCCAGCGGGCCATCAGCGGAGATCACGGCCGAGGGGGCCGCGCCGTCTATGGTGATGTCGAAGCCGTTGTCCGAACCGGTGTAAGCCGGCTGGGTCGAGTTCACGCGGATGCGGTAACCGGTGCCCGGCGGCGTGTTCGGCGGAATGGTCACGGTCATGCCACCAGCGAGGTTCGTGGTCACATCACCGATCGTTGTCGGGGTGCTGAAATCGCCGTTCGCGTCGGAGAGCTCAGCGGTGAAATGGTTGGCCGGGATGAAGAACCCGCCTTCATTATAACTCCCGGTGATCCCGTAATACAAGGTGAACGTGGAGCCGGGGCAGAGCGTACTGGCCAACGGGTCTTCCACGAAGATGGTGTGTGGCTGATCGTGGTACCAGATCCCCGTGACGACCTCGTTGCCGAAGAGCTCGGTGGTGTTGATCTGCAGCACGGGCACGCGGATGCCCTGGGCCAGCCATTTGTACTCATGCACCAACGGGCGGTCGATGTTGAATCCCACCCCCAGGGTGTCCACGGCGATGGTATCGTGCCCGGCGATGGTGGATTTCACGCGCAGGGCCTCGAAGGTACCTGCCGGGGTGGCGATGGTGCCCCATCCGTCCACCTCGTTGCTCCGTTCCTGGCTGTAGCCATAATACGCCAACGAAGGGAGGTTCAACTCGTAACCCGAGCTGGAGGTGCTCGTGTTCCCGAAGTTCAGCGGCAACTCGTAGATCACATCCGGCGAGTTGAAGATGATGGGTACGGGCAGCCCCGACAACTCCACACCGTAACCCACTTTCCGGTACACGGTGGCGCTGTGGTACAGGAAGGTCCACGGGTTCTCGATGGGCAGCAGCTGGTTGAACGGGATGTCCGTGCCGGATACCGCGTGGTTGGCCCGGTTGGGGTTGAAGAAGATGTCGGCGAAGGCCAGCGAGTACACGAAGTTGGTGGAGCCGACGGTGACGTAGTCCTTCACCTCCTCGTTGGCGGCGGACAGGTCCACGAAGTTCCACTCGTGCGCGGGGCCTGTGCTGGCGTAGTCGATGCCCTGGTCGGGCGTGGCGCGGGTGCGATGCAGTTCATCACCCGCATGGGGCATCTCGTTCTGGCCGATCTGGATCTGGGCCTGGAGGCCGGTAACGAGAAGGAGGGAGAGTGTTAGGGTATGGATCCGGCGCATGTTCGGGTATGGTTGACGGCACGAAGTTCCACGCTGCGGGCACCGTAGTCAATGCGCCGGTGGTTCTTCATCACCGATCGGATGTTGAGGACGGCCTAATCGGGCCGGGCCGCGGGTGCGCTGCGCCCGAACAGGAGCCTGGCGTAGAATGCCGGGCTTCGCAGGCGCGCGCGCAGGTCCAGGTCGTTGAACATGCTGCTGATCGTGTCCGCCAGTACGGGGTTGCGTGTCGCACGATCGACCACCAGATCGAACAACCAGGGCA
>JAFDZE010000144.1 GCA_018267155.1 Bacteroidota bacterium
CAGGATCAGCGCGTTGGAGCGTTTCGGTAGGCGCCCCCATCATCGCCGGCCCCTTCCTGCTCACGGATCACCTGAGCCGCACCAAGCAGGTGCTGGTGCAGGACAAAAAATACCGGATCCATCTCATCACCTGCACCGGGAAGACGCTCTGGCAGCGCGAGCTGGACGGCCCTGTCAAGGGCGGGGTGGAGCAAGTTGATCGGTACAAGAACGGCAAGTTGCAGATGATCCTCAACACGGCGGATCGCGTGTACCTGATCGACCGCAACGGGGAGAACGTGACCGGCTTCCCGCTGAGCCTGCCGGAGAAGGCGAGCGCACCGCTCAGCGTGTTCGACTATGACGGCCGGAAGGACTATCGCGTGCTGGTGCCCACCGTGGGCGCACGGCTACTCAACTTCGACATCGCGGGAAAGGTCACTGAAGGTTGGACCCCACCGCGAACACCCGTAGTATGCACGTTACCGGTGGAGCACTTGCGGATCCGTGGCAAGGACCATCTCCTGCTGGTGGACCGGAACGGCGGCATCACCGTGCTGGATCGACGCGGCGCACCACGCTACACACCCAAGCTGGCGGTGAAGGATGCCGCGCGGGTGATCGGCCTGGAGCCGGGGCTGGAGATCGGCGAAACGCGGTTGATCTGGGAGGATGTGGAACGCAACCGGCTGCGTGGGCGGCTCGATGGCCCGGTGGACACCCTGACGCTGGACGCCGACAGCATGCTGCTGAACCTGCCCAGGTTATACCCGTGGGCAGGTACAACGGAGGAGCCCCTGCCGCACAGTGTGGTCCAGGACATCGACCTGGACGGTGTGAAGGAGCGCGTAACGGCCACGACCGACGGGCATGTGACGGTGGGGGCGGAGCGCTGAGGTCGATCACGCATCCCTGCTCACCTTCAGTACGGAAGGTGAGGAGAGCGTCGGACACCCTGGATCGGATCTCCGTCCCAATTGCCTTGAGGAATGAGCAAGACGTGTCACGGTGAGTGAGCCTGTCCTGACGCAGGAAGGATCGAACCGGTCATCATTTCGCCGCAGCGACTATGCGGCTGCGCTGTCGCCGGGCTCAGGGTGACAGGTGGTAATACAATTTCGCAGCAAGGGGCCATCCAATTTGTCACGCTGAGCCCGTCGAAGCGGTGAACTTGCCGAACCATCGACGGATCCAGTATGGCATTTCATGGTTTGATCGGACGATGCTGAATTGCGAAAGGGTATAGTACCACCTGTTTTCAGCTATCGGGACACCCAAGATGATCGGTGAGGGCAAGTGTTTGTGGTCAAGATCCGGAACGAACGCCGAGAACGGGAGTATGGCGCTTCGGCCCTTCCTGCGTCAGGGCAGGCTCGCTCAGCGTGACAGTGGGGACATGAGTGTCCAAGAGCACTGTTCTTGAACACTCCCGTGGAACTGTCACGCTGAGCAGGTTGCGTAGCGGGCCTCCGACGCGCCATAACCGCTGTGGCGACAGAGCGGCCTACGGAAGCTGCTCTACGGAGAAGGCATCCGGAGAGTGTGTCCTCCAACTTGGGTGAAGAAGCAGCTCCATTGGTATTGAAATTCGAATTGGTATTACATCTTCAAGGGGGGCCAAGAATCGACTGAAGAGGAGCGGGGCTCCTGCTCCTCAATTCATTTTCGCCGATCCGGGCGGTATACGCTGCGTGCAGGGAACCTCAGAAGTGCGAAACAAGACCAAAGTGGCGTTCAGTGCCTCGGCTTGCGCAACCACACGCGCTGGCCGGGCGTCAGCGGATCGGCGATACCGATGCCGTTGTACGCGGCCAGCTTCTTCAGCTTCACACCGTAGCGCTGGCTGATGCCCCAGAGCGTTTCGTCCTGTTCGGCCAGGTGGAACTCGGCATGCTTGGCCTTGTTGCGCTTGGGTTGGATGTAGATGGTCTGTCCTTCCTCGAGCGGCTCGTTCTTGCCCAGGTCGTTCCAGCCGGCGATCCAGCCGGGCATCTGCTCCAGGTCGGCCGCGATGCGTGCGATGGTCTCGCCCTTGCGCGCCTTCACGTACTTCACGCGGCTGTCGGAAAGGAGCACTTCGCGGCCACCACCGATGGTAACGGTGCCGAGGTCATTCGACCGGTGGTGCGATCCCTTGCTGGTGGTAGTTGCCGGCTTGGATGAGGGCTTCTGCGCATAGCTCACATCGATACCGGTATCGAGCTTGTGCAGTTCGTAGCGTTCGATCAGTTCGATCAGTTTGTCGGGGTAGCGCGGATCGGTGGCGTACCCGGCCTTCTTCAGTCCGCGGGCCCAGCCCTTGTAGTCGGTGGGCTCCAGTTCGAAGAGGGCGGCGTAGCGTGAGCGCTGCAGGAACTTGCTGTGGTCCTCGAAGCTGTCCTCGTCGCGCTTGTACTTGCGGAAGCAGTCGTCCTTCTTGTCGTCGTCGTGGTACACCTTGCCGCCGGTCCAATCAGGCGTGCACTTGATGCCGAAATGGTTGCGGGCCTCCACGGCGAGCACGCTCTGTCCGCTGCGGCTCTCCAGCAGGCCCTGCGCCAGGGTGATGCTGGCGGGAATGCCGTGCTCCTTCATCTTGCGCACGGCCACCTCCTTCCATCGGCTGATGTACAGGGTGGAGGCATCATCCGGCCCACCCCCGGCCATCAGCGGGTCCGGCGGAGCTTGCTGATGGGCGCGGGCCAGAACAGCCAGACCCAGGCTTATGAACAAATGAACAAGGCGCTTCATCGTGGAGGGCATTCGTCGACAAGGGCCGAAACTACCGGGGTTCCCGGGGGTTGTTCACGATCCATTCACATCGCTTCGCACCGGTCGTTGTGAATAACAACGGCGGATCGGCCCACTTTTGTGCCCGTGGAAAGGCCTCCGCTACCCCACCCGGACGACCCGCGCGGTCGCCGCCTGAAGGAACAGGGCTACATCGACGGCGACTTCTATTTCACGCCGGAAGGGTATGTGGTCTTCACCGAGCAATACCTGTTGCGTCGGGGCTACTGCTGCGGTAACCAGTGCAGGCACTGTCCGTACGGGCATGAGGCGGTGAAGAGGGTACATGGGTAAATTCGTGTCTGCTATCGATCTGATATTTGCAAATTCGTGGTTGTTATCAATACATTTGGCAGGCCGATATGAGCGCGAAGAACATCATCAAGGATCTGGTCCGGGAGAGTCAGGCGGCGATCGGGACCCTTCCGCTCATCGCCCGTGACGTTCGGCTCCCGAAGGCGGAATTCAAGGTCCTCACGGTGACGGGGATCCGGCGTTGCGGCAAGAGCAGCCTTCTGCGCATGGACATGGCCGCGGAATTGGCGGCCGGCACGGCGCGTGAACGGATGTTCTTCATCAACCTGGAGGATGAACGGCTCGATGCCGAGACAGCAACACTCACGGCCATCCCCGAAGCCTATCAGGAACTGTATCCCGGCATCGCGCTCGACCAGGTGCGCATGTACCTCGATGAGATACAGATCATGCCCCGCTGGGAGCAGTTCGTGGTGCGCATGAGCGAGATGGAGAAGGCCGTGGTGCGCATATCAGGCAGCAACTCCAAGCTCTTGAGCCGCGAGATCGCCACGACGCTCCGCGGCCGCACGCTCAATACGCCGCTGCTCCCCTTCTCGCTGGCCGAGCGGCTCCGGTTGCGTGGCCTCGTGCTGGACCCGTACCTCCCCCGGGAACGTGCGCGGCTGAAGGCGGAGGTGCGCGACCATTTGTTGTGGGGCGGCTTTCCCGAAGTGATCACGTTGCCCCGGCCGGACAAGCGGCCGCAATTGGATGAGTATTTCAACGTGCTGCTCTTCCGCGACCTGATCGAACGCCATGGCATCCTGCAGCCGGTGGTGGTCAAGCACTTCCTGAAACGCATGCTCGCCAGCGCCACCAAGCCGGTGTCGGTGAGCAAGGTGGACCAGATGCTCCGTTCAGCGGGTATACGCACCACCAAGGCCCTGCTCTACGACTGGCTCGACCATGCGCTCGACACGCACCTGCTGATCCGCTGCGATCGCTTCGGCGCCTCGGCCACCGAACGCCTCACGAGCACCACACGCTTCTTCTGCACGGACAACGGCCTGCTCACCGCCGTCACCGGTTCCTTCAAGGACGAATGGGGTAAACTGCTGGAGAACGCCACGGCCGTGGAAGCCGTACGCCAGGGCTGGGGTATCAGCTACTACAAGGAGAAGCGCGAATGCGACCTCGTGCTCAGCGCCAACGGCCGTCCCATGCGCTGCGTGCAGGTGTGCTGGAGCATACAGGACCCCGAAACACGCCAACGCGAACTGGCGGGTCTCGCGGAAGCCTGCGCCGTCTTCGGCGTCAAGGAAGGCACCGTGGTGACCTTCGAGGAGCGCGAGGACATCAAGGCGGGCAAACTGCGTGTGCGGGTGGTGCCGTTCTGGGAGGCGGGCGGGGCGCTGAAGAAATAGTGGCAGGCACTGCCCCTACGGGCACGAGGCCGAGAAACGGGTGCAGGGGTGACCGGGCAGCGGATACCTTTGGGAGGCTGTCTTCCTGATGATGCGTTCCATCCTCCTCCTCATCGCTCTGTCCGGATCAGCCGCTTCCGCACAGAACTGGGCCCTGTTGAACCCCGCCTACAAGTACAATTACAGCAACGACGGCACCGACACGATCAGCAACCAGATCTTCGTCACGCACATCGATACGCTGGGGGTGGACAGCTTCCGGTATGAGTTGAACCCCGGGGGCGTGATCTGCCCAGCATGCTCGCAGGGCCACACCGCCGCATGCTGGTCCGGCCTAGAAACCGATCTGGTCCGCATCACCGCACCACAGGCATTGGGGCAGGAATTGATCCTGGATGGCACAGCCTGGTATTTCGTTGGGGAGTCGGACACCCTGCTCGTTGAAACGATGGCGGCCAGTGGATCCTCCTGGGTGGGCCCTGGCAATATCTCGGCAGTGATCTACGCCGAGACCGAAACCGAACTGTTCGGTTCGGCGGACAGCTTGAAATGGGCCGCGTTTTCCAACGGTGACACTTTGGTGCTGTCGCGTGATCATGGCATCGTCCATGCCAACCGGGCATCCGCAGGCCACTTCGAGTTGATCGGCAGGGACGGTCCGCTCGTTGAGGGCAACCACTTCCCACGCGTCATCGATCTGTTCAACTACCAGGTCGGTGATGTGCTTCAGTACCACGACGAGTCGACCTTCCAATCGAGCTTCTGTGTGCACTTCGTGGACGGAAGGACCAAGTACGAGGTGCTCACACGAACGGACGGGGAGGGCACCACTACCTACACGTTGGAGCGGACGTTCACCGCTCATGAAGAGAGCTACTATCCGCAAATGTGGACGCCGTGCGGCACTTACAACTACGAAGGACAGGAACAGATCTCGTTCGTCGTGGAGCACGACAGCTTCACCGAAGTCAACTTCTTCGGGAGTGGATTGCGTGGCCCGCTATTCCCCGGGGCCATGGACAGTGTGTTCCTTGAACCAGTGTCCAACGGCTCCCCAACGATGCTGGCCTCACGCCTCGACAGCCTGGGGCGGTATGTGGTCGAACCGAACATCATCTACACTTCCGGCTGGGAGGCATCGCTGCTCTGCCGGAGCAATGAAGACTCACTGTTGTTCTTCCCCTCGGACGACCACTACCGGTTCACCATGGTCGAGGGAGTGGGCTTGACCTACCTCGACTGGTTCCGATTCGAAAGCGGTGCCACCCGCACGCTGGAAGGGTATCTCTTGAACGGTCAGCAGTGGGGGTCGATCTGGAGCAACTCGGTGATATTGGGCGACAACGAGAACAGCGTGGAAGCAACAGCTCTGTTCCCCAACCCGGCATCCGACCTCGTCCGCATCGGCAACACGAGGCCCGGTGCATGGTGTACGATCACCGACATGCGCGGTCGCGCGGTCCTTCGGCACACCGCCACGGACATGAACGAGCTCCTCGACGTGCGGATCCTACCGCCGAGTGTGTATGTGCTGACGACCGACGGTTCAACGCCCCAACGACTGATCATCCAACGATGAGAACGGCAGCCACATCAACCCTGCTCCTGAGCGCCCTGGCGTTGCACGCCCAGAACTGGGCCCTATTGAACCCGGCCTATAAGTACAACTACTCCAACGACGGCAGCGACACGATCAGCAACCAGATCTTCATCACGCACATCGATACGCTGGGACCGGATAGTTTCAAGTATGAGTTGAACAAAGTGGTCGTGCGTTGTGATACGTGTACCACGGTGATCGGCGGGAACTGCAACGGATGCTTCCTATCGCTCGATCAAGCCGGGCCGTTCGGCGGCGCGTGCACTACGAACGGGGACCACTGGCGGTTCGAGCATTCCAGCGGAACGTGGTCGGTCCTTGCGCATGCGGCGATCAACACCACTTGGCTGTACGATCCGGGCACGGGTTCCACAGCGACGGTGGATACGATCATGGCTGTGGACGTGTACGGCATGCCGGATTCAGTGAAAGTGATCACCCTGTCGACCGGAGATACCCTGCTGTTGTCACGGGAGCATGGCGTACTGGGTTGGCCCGGGGAGAACGGGACATTGCTCCAGATCGGCGAACAGACCACGGGTAGCGGTGTACGAATCCCGACCCTGTCCGAGTTCATCACCTATCAGCCCGGCGACGTGGCCCAGTACACGCATGGCTCCTGGGGCATCGGTATGTCGGCGATGACCGGTGAGAACTGGACCGAAAAGTTGACCTTCCTGGACCGCATCGACCATGCGGACAGCATCGAATTCCAAGTGGCCCGGATCACATTGGATCGCGTGACGTACGAGATCGGCTTCGGGCAGTCCCAAACGGTGGAATACACCAGTTCCGATACGGTGACCTGGGTCGCATCGAGCGCCCATCTCCCCTTCTTCAGGACCATCGGTGCATATCCGGGAGAGGAGATCCGTGATCACACGTTCCATCTCGAAATCGAGAACGAACTGATCATCACGGCCGAACATGGTTATGATGCTGAAGGCCACCACATCATACGTGCTACGTGCTATCCGTTCTCGGTCGATCCCCCATGGTGGAACACACAAAGCCTCTTCATGGATGCGGACACGGTGGCAACGGGCATCCTGGCCATGGGCACGTGGAACACGGTGAATTCATTCGAGCCTGCGGTGGTGT
>JAFDZE010000145.1 GCA_018267155.1 Bacteroidota bacterium
TACAGCAGCATCTTCAACTACCCCACGCTCACTTGGGCCGACATCGGGGCCATCGGCTGGCTGGTGGATGGTGCGGCGATCATGAACCAGGTGATGCTGTGCCGCACCAGTTACGGCCCGTATGCGCGCGCCATGGTGCGCATCTGCAAGGAGGAGAGTTTCCACCAGCGTCAGGGCTACGAGATCATGGCCGTGCTGGCCAAGGGCACAGCCGCCCAGAAGGAAATGGCGCAGGACGCACTCAACCGGTGGTGGTGGCCCAGCCTGATGATGTTCGGCCCCAGCGATGCCAACAGCACGCACAGCGCGCAGAGCATGCGGTGGAAGATCAAGCGGCAGAGCAACGACGAACTTCGGCAAACCTTCATCGACCGGACACTGCAGCAGGCCGAGGTGATCGGTCTGACCATCCCCGACCCGGCGCTCAAATGGAACGAAGCCACCCAGCACTACGATTGGGGCCAGATCGACTGGACCGAATTCAACAACGTGGTGGCGGGCAACGGCCCGTGCAATCGCGAACGGTTGGCGGCCCGGAACAAGGCCCACAAGGACGGCGCGTGGGTGCGCGAAGCGGCCGCAGCGTACGCAGCCAAGCAGGCCAAGAAACGAGCAGCATGAACCTGAGTAGCGAGTGATGAGTGACGAGTGGCGAGTGACCCGAAGTGGTCAGCACGCTGCCACTCGTCACACGCCACTCGCCACTCGCCACTCACGAAAGGAATGAGCGACAACCCCAACAACTGGCCCCTCTGGGAGATCTTCATCCAGAGCAAGCGCGGCCTCGACCACAAGCACGTGGGCAGCTTGCACGCCGCCGACGCGGGCATGGCCATCGCGAATGCGCGCGATGTGTACACCCGCCGACAGGAAGGCAGCAGTATCTGGGCCGTGAAGAGCGAGCACATCCACGCATCACGCCCCGAGGATGCGGCGAGTTTCTTCGATCCCGCCGACGACAAGATCTACAGACACCCCACGTTCTATACCGTTCCGGAAGGCGCCAAGTACATTTAGTGATGGGTGGATGGGAGTTGGTGAATAGCGCCCCCGCATTCACCATTCGCCAACTCCCATTCGCCAACTCCCCTGCACCAATGAGCCAAGCGCTTAACACGTACACACTCCGCCTCGCGGACGACCTCCTCATCCTGAGCCACCGCCTGAGCGAGTGGTGCGGGCATGGCCCCATTCTCGAGGAGGACATCGCCCTGACCAACCGGGCGTTGGATCATTTGGGCGAGGCGCGCAATCTGCTCACCTACGCGGGGCAGGCGATCGGTAAAAGCGAGGATGAACTGGCATATGGCCGGATGGAACGCTGGTACACCAACGTGAAACTGGTGGAGCAGCCCAACGGGGACTACGCGCACACCATCGTTCGCAGCTTCCTGTTCGATGCGTACCATTTGCCCCTTGCCGAAGGGCTGACCAGGAGCACCGATGCGCAACTGGCCGCCATTGCCGCCAAGGCCGTGAAGGAGGCCACCTACCACCTGCGTCACAGCAGCGAATGGCTGGTGCGTTTCGGCGATGGCACAGCGGAAAGCCACCAACGCGCCCATGCAGCCCTGGCCGACCTGTGGACCTTTACCGGGGAATTGTTCGAGACCGACGCCGTGGGCGATGCGATGGTGAAAGCGGGTGTGGCACCGGAGATGGCAGCGATCAAGGCCGCGTGGAACAACACCGTGGACACCGTACTCGCGCAGGCCACCCTGGAGCGTCCTGTCGACGGTTTCATGGCCACGGGCGGCAGAAAGGGACTGCATACCGAACACTTGGGGTTCATTTTGGCCGATATGCAGCACGTGACGCGGGCATATCCCGGGGCTTCCTGGTGATCTCCGGGAGAAGCGGATCCAGGATACCTCGCAGGTGAAGTCATGAGTACAGGCCCCCATACACGCGACCGGATCATCACCATTCTCGAGTCAGTGAAGGACCCTGAGATCCCGGTGATCAGCGTGCGCGAACTGGGTGTATTGCGCGATGTGGGCCTGGCTGCGGACGGCAAGGTGGCCGTGACCATCACGCCTACCTACACGGGTTGCCCGGCCATGGATGTGATGGCGGCCGACATCAAGCAGGCCCTGCGTGAGGCAGGGATCACCAAAGTGGAGGTGAAACAGGTGCTGAGCCCGGCGTGGACCACGGACTGGATCACCGAGGAAGGTCGCAACAAACTAAAGGCCTACGGGATAGCGCCGCCGCCCCATACGGCCGACATCCGTGCGTTGAAAGGCTGCGCTCCCGTGGTGGAATGCCCGCGTTGCGGCTCCGGAAACACGGCCATGCTTTCCGCCTTCGGCAGCACTGCGTGCAAGGCCCTATGGAAATGCAACGACTGCTTGGAGCCCTTCGACCAGTTCAAATGTCTGTGACCGGGTGAATGGCTCGGCCTACTGGTCCGATCATCTCCGTTCAACACCGCTTGTTCAGCGCGCCTCTGGGTGATCCGCTGCGATGCGTAGAGTATTCAGGAGTCCTCCGGGAGGAGGTCGAGCCCGGAGATCAACGTGCAGTTCGCCGGGCGGGCCTCGTTATGGGCACGAAGGCATGGTGGATGCAGAGGAAATCCTTGCGTGGCCAGCCAAGCATGATTCTAAATAAGCACTCCATTTGCATGGCTGGCCAACCAAGCATCCAGTGGATGCAACAATTCTCCTACAAACCGCCAAGGACACGCCTTTCCGTGAATTTCGGTGTGCCTTTGAAGCGGATCAGTCAGGGTTCCTTGAGCACAACATGCTTGCGTGGCCAGCCAAGNNCTTGGCTGGCCACGCAAGCATGTTTCCGCCCCCCTTCTTCAACCCCTCCCTGTTAACGCATACCCCGTGCGCGAGCCCGCCCGGGGCTACCATCGGCCTTTGGTTTGCAGCATGCCTTCCTGCCTCGCTCCTATTGCCGCATCGAATATGGGATCAACGGTTTTGAAATGCACATGTTGTTTCTTGATAGCCAGCTTTTTATCAATCAGATCTTCAATTGGACAATCCCCCCCCAAGGAACCGCAGTTTGCTTCTCCGCTGAGCATCCCCCTCTCCCTTTCGGGCAACTTCATGGAATTGCGCAGCGACCATTTCCACAGCGGATTGGACATGCGCACCGAAGGCCGGGAAGGCCTGGACGTGAAGGCCGCCGGAGACGGTTGGGTCAGCCGGATCAAAGTGGGCCCTTGGGGCTATGGCAAGGCCCTCTACATCGATCACCCCAACGGATACACCACAGTGTACGGTCACCTGAGCGAGTTCACCGGTGCCATTGCCGACACCTTGCTGGCCCGCCAGTATCGGGCGCGCTCCTTCGAAGTGGACCTGGAGATCCCGAAAGGTTTGCTTCCCGTGAAACAGAACCAGGTGGTGGCGTACAGTGGTAACACCGGAGGCAGCGGTGGTCCGCATCTTCACTTCGAGGTGCGGCGCACCAGCGATCAGCATGCCCTGGATCCTGAGCGCTACGGGATGGACGTCCCCGATGATGTGGCCCCGATCTTCAGTGGCCTTCGTATCGATCCGTTGGACAGTACAGCACGGGTTCAACCCTACCCCAACGGGGCGCTCGGTTTCGTGGTGGCCGCTACCGGCAACGGCTTTGCCCTGAAGGACGGCGCAGTGCCCGAAGCGATCGGCACAGTGGGATTCTCCGTGAACGTGATCGACCGGTACACCAACAGCAGCAGCACCTGCGGCATTCGCTCCCTGAAGGTGACCGTGGATGGCGTGCCGGTCTTCAGCGCATCGCTGGAAGAGGTGGATTTCGGCCTGAATCGCTACGCCAATGCGTACATGGATTTCGGTCTGTTCAAGGAGAACGACATGCACTACAACCGGTGCTACAAGTTGCCCAACAACAAGCTGAAGGTATACGGTGCCGAGGCCGGTCAAGGTCGGATCACAGTGACCAGTGGCGAGGAGAAAAGGGTGGCGATCGAAGCTGTGGACCCCAACGGCAACCGCAGCGAACTGCGCTTCACCCTGCGCGGGGTCACGGCAGAAAAGGCCGCCACCTGGCCCATGCCCACCGTTCAAGGCCAACTCTTCCGGTACGACCGCGAGAACACGATCGCCAATTCCACTGCACGCTTCACCCTGCCGCCCATGTCCCTGTATGCCGATGAGCGCATCGTGCTGAGCACGGACACCACCCCGGGCAAGGCCGCGGCCATGCGATACGCACCTCTGGTCCGGCTGCACGACCGCCTGACCCCCATGCACCTGGCCGGGCAACTTTCGTTGAAGGCCGACGTGGCCCGGGCCGGTAAGCACGCGGACAAATTGCTGATCGTTCGGGTGGACGAAAAGGGGAAGATCAAGCCGGTGGGCGGCACCCTTTCGAGTGATGGATGGATCAGCTCCAAGGTGAAGGCCTTCGGCGACCACACCGTGATGCTGGACACCCTGCCCCCGAAGGTGACGGCCATCGGCCTGAAGCCCGTGATGACCGGTCGCAACAGCATCATCCTACAGGTGAGTGATGACCTGAGCGGGGTGGACCAATGGAAAGGCGAATTGGACGGCCGCTGGATCCTCTTCGAGTACGATCCGAAGCAGAAGATGCTCATCCACCATTTCGACCGGTACAGCGACCGGCCGGGCAAGCACGAACTGAAGATGGAAGTGCGCGACGAACGCGGCAACACGGGGAAACTCACGGCCCGGTTCAGCCGATGACATACTACAATACAGGGATCTTTTCGAACCGTCCCCCGATCACCGCCGCAGGATCCGTGTCCAACCAGTCCTTCAGCAGGGTTGCGTAGATGCGCCGGAAGTCGGTGGAGAACACCAGGTCTCCGTTGTCGTCCAATCGGGAGAGGGACGGCACGGGATTGAAGAAGCCGGGTTTCCGGAGGCCCTCGCCGAAGAGTAGCACGGGACCTGCCGTGCCATGGTCCGTACCGTTGCTGGCGTTCTCCTTGGCGCGGCGACCGAATTCGCTGAACACCATCACCAGCACTTCCTTGCCGAGTCCGGCCGTGCGCAGGTCGTTCAAGAAGGCCGCGATGCCATCGCTAACCCCGGTCCACAGCTTCTGGTGCTTCACCAACTGGTTCACATGGGTGTCGAAACCTCCCGTGCTCGTGTAGTACACACTGGTGTCCATGCCACTCTGGATGAACGCGCTCACATGCTGTAGTTGGCGGGCGAGGTCGCCCTTCGGGTAGGTGATACCGGTGGTGCGGGGCCGGAGGTGCTCATGTATATAACCCGCACTCCGGTACGTTTCCACCATGGTGCGGTACAGGAGTCCGAGTTCGCGGTGTTCCTCTTCATGCCGGACGGAGGCCAGCTGTGCGAACCAGGGTTCGCGGGTGGCCTGGAAGAAGCGGGCGGGATCCGTGAGGGTGATGGCCTTCATCCGTTGGCCTTTGTTGGCCAGGGACAGCGTGCCGCCGAACTCCACCACGTCATGCGGGGCAATGGAACGGGCGTCCAGGTAACGTCCCAGCCAACCGGTATCGAGGTACTCGCTGCTGTTGCTGGCCGTTTGCCAGATGTCCATGCTGCGGAAATGCGAGTGGTCCGGATCCGGATAGCCCACGCCGTTGATCACGCACACACGTCCGTCGTCGAAGAGTCGGCGGATCGCTTCCATGCCGGGGTTCAGGCCCAGGCCGTCGGACACGGGCAAGGCCACTCCGGGAGCCAGCGCCAACTTGGGCCGCAGCCGGTGGTAGTCGTCGTTCTGCAGCGGTACGATCGTGTTGAGGCCATCGTTGCCGCCGGTGAGTTGCACCACCACCAGTTTCCGTCCTCCCAAGGGCAAAGCACCCACCATGCCGTGCAGGAATCGTGGGGCCAGGAGTCCGGAGGTCACCAGGCCGGTGCTGCGCAGGAAGTCGCGGCGGCGCATCAGCAGAGCTGGTATTCGGGTGAGGAGAGGAGTTCGAGCACGCGCTCCATGAGGTCGCCTTTGCCCATGCTGGATCGCAGCACCTCGGTGGGCGGCACCTGGAGCATCAGCTCGAAAAGATCCTCGTTCGTGATGTTCGGTGGCAATTGAGCGAGGAAGGCCGCCTTGTCCGGTGCGGTGCGGAAGACGCGACCCTTGGCATCGCGCATGGGCGTGTCCGGGGTGCTCATCATCTTGTCCAGATCGCCCGTGCTGGCGCCCCGGTCCTCCCAGTTCAGTTGCCCCATGTTCAACAGGGCCGAAGGCAGTTTGAGTCGCAGCATCAGGGCGTTGCTGTCCACCCAACCATCGCCCTCCTTCCAGCCGGACACATTGGGCGGGTTCAGTAATTCCTGGCCCAGCAGGCGCTGCAGGAAAAGAGGGTCCTCCTCACGCTCGAAACGCAAGGTGAAGTTCTTGTCCAGTCCACAGAGAAGTTCAACGGGCGATTTGATGCGGCGACCGAGGATCGCGGGGTCCTTGAACTGGTCGCTGGTGAACACGAAGCGCATGAGATCAGCGATATCATACTCACTCTTGAAGAAGCGATCGGCCATCTGCGCAACGAACTGCTCATTCACCTCGGGACTCACGAACCAGCGATACATCTTCCGGGAGATGAATTCGGCCGTACGCGGGTCGGCCAGCAGCAGGCCCAGGATGTCGTCGCCGTCGAAATTTCCGGTATGGCCCCGGAAAGTTTTCTCCCCGAAGTCATGCTGCTTCTCGTGGAAGTTGAAGCTGGCCGTCCCGAGCTCAAAGGACCAGCCGGTGAATGCCCGTGCGGCCTCCTTGATGTCCTGCTCGGTGTAGTGGCCACGCCCTAGGGTGAACAGTTCCATCACCTCCCGCGCGAAGTTCTCGTTGGGGGCATCCTTGCGATTGAGTTGATTGCTGAGGTAGGCCAGCATGGCCGGGGTACGGCTCACCCGCTTGAGCAAGGTGCCCAGATCGCCCAAGGCATGTTCGCGCAGCGTGTTCAGGTACTGCTCGGTGCAATTGGACCAGTATGTCCACGCCACGAAGTGTCCGTGCCAGAAGAGCGCCATTTTTTCGCGCAGGCAACCGTGGGTGGTGATGAGTTTCTGCCTCCAGAGCGCATTCAATCGGCGTTGGGCCTCCCGGCTGGCACGGCGGTATTTGAACTGCTCGGTGGGCTTCATGGCCCGGTAGGCGCTGCCCGAAACCACAGTGTGCGCCGTGGTGATCGGTGTGCAGGACACGCTCTCGGAGAAGAGACGATCCACCAACTCGTTGTACGGCGCGTTCGCAGCCGCCCGGGCCTCCTGCGGGGAGAGGCCCATACCCGCCCGCCAGAAGAGGTGGTTCACCGATCGGATGGGTGTGGTGGGCATGGGAAGGTGCAGCAGCGGTTCAAAGATCGTTCCGAAGCGGACGGCTACCGGATGAAACGCAAAGCGATCCCCGCACGTATGACGGGCCACTCTTCCACACCCATGTGCTGCCGGCATGTCCGCTTACCCCTGCTCGCTCTGCTGATCGGCCCGTTCCTGCAATCGGGATGCGGTCATTCCCTGCTGGGCGGCTCCCGGATAACGGAAGGTGTGATCGAGTACGCGCTCAGCTTCCCGGACTACGCGCCGGACGGGCTGATGGCGGGCATGTTGCCCGAGCGCACGACCCTCACCTTTGACGAAGAGCACCAAGTGGCCGATCTGAGTGCCGGGATGGGCGTCTTCCGAACGAGCATGGTGGCGAACACCGCTGAACGGGTCTTGGACTATCACATGTGTGTGATGGGCAAGAAGATGGTGAGCGAACTGCACCCGCGCGACCTCTATCTGTTCAACAAGGAATCGCAAGCACTCAAGATCCTGTACACCGACGCCATGGATACCGTGGCCGGGTTCCCGTGCCACAAGGCGGTGGCCATCTTCGACGCGATCGACCAGCCCGAGGTGGAACTCTGGTACACCGATGCCATCCGCATGGACAAACCGAACTGGTACGGGCCGTACAGCGAAATCCCCGGTGTTCTGTTGCGGTACGAGATGGTACAGCACGGCATGCGCATGCGGCTGAACGCCGTATCGGTGAAACCCGGACCCGTGGACCCGGCTGTATTCGCTCCCAAGGCCGACCATGACCGGGTTGCACCCGACGTGCTCCACAAGGAACTTTCCGATGTGTTGAGCACGTTCACGAACTGAGCGATCGGACCGGCATACGGCCGCCCCGCACAGCGGCTTGTTCATAATAGCGGCCCAACACGGCACGTTCCCTCCTGTGTTGCCCGGAATTTCGCTGGGTACTCCGTCCCCCGGGACGAAAAACCCCGAAATCGCCTTGGCCAAGCCGAATACGCTCCGCGAACCGGAACTGGATGAGCCCGTTGACCACGAAGCACCCACACCCAAGGAGCGGAAGCCGCGTGCGAGCGGCACACGTCGGAAGAAGGATGCCGAACCCGGTCGATTCGACCGGTTGAAGGCGTTCCTGGCCGATGAACGCACACACAAGGCCGGAGGACTTTTGTTGGTACTGATGGCGATCTACCTGCTGGTGGCCTTCACGAGCTACCTGATCACCTGGCGGATCGATCAGGACCTGATGGCGCGACCGTGGGGCGAGATCTTCAGCTCCGACACGCACGTGGAGAACTGGCTGGGCAAGCTCGGCGCACTGGTAGGCCATCAATTCATCTACAAATGGTTCGGCATCGCAGCGTTCGTAGTGGTGCTCTGGAGCTTCCTCGCGGGCGTGCGCACCGTACTGGGCAGCTGGCTGCTGCCGCGCAACCGGACCTTCCGATGGTCGCTCATGACCATGTTCTGGGTGCCCGCGTTGCTGGGTTTCATCTTCGCCCATGGCGAGCTCATGTTCCTCGGTGGCGGCATCGGCCACGCCATCAACGCGCAGTTGACCAGTTGGCTGGGGCGCTTCGGCGCGGGCGCGCTGATCCTGTTCAGTGCGGCGGCCTTCATGGTGTACACGTTCAATCCTTCCTTCGCGGTCCTCAACGGGTTGCTGGCCCGGGCACAGAAGCCCCCCGTCGATCCCGTACCGGAAAGTGATGATCCCGAAGGGTGGGTAACACCGAACAGGTTGCGCGAGAAGGTAGCCGCCGCATCCGCACGTTCGATGGAGGATGAAGCGGCTTCCGGGCCGACATTCGAGGTTGAACAGCCCGTGGCCGAAGCTCCCTTGGTCATGGAGCAGGGCAATGCCATCGACCTGGATGTGGAGTCGGACGAAGAGGATGTGGAGGAGGAGGACGGAACGGCGACCGAACTGGAGGTGGACGCCGAGGTGGAAGAAGTCGCGCCATTGGACCCGATCCTGCCAGCCGTACCCATGAACGTGGACGGCATGACCGTGCAGGCACCCGTCGAGGACGACACGCTCACCGAAGAGCAGATCCAGGCCAAACTGCAGGAATTCGGGGAGTATGACCCCACCTTGGAACTGGGCAGCTACGAGCCTCCGCCACTTGACCTGCTGGTGGACCATGGAACCGGGGAGATCACCGTGACCAAGGAGGAATTGGAAGCGAACAAGGACAAGATCGTCCAGACGCTTTCGCACTACAACATCGGGATCGAGAAGATCAAGGCCACCATCGGACCGACGGTCACCCTGTACGAGATCGTTCCGCAGGCAGGTGTGCGCATCAGCAAGATCAAGAACCTGGAGGACGACATCGCGCTGAGCCTGGCCGCCCTGGGCATCCGCATCATCGCGCCGATCCCCGGCAAAGGCACCATCGGCATCGAAGTGCCGAACAGCAAGCCCCAGGTGGTGGGCATGCGCGCCGTGGTGGCCAGCGAGAAGTTCCAGAACAGCCCGGCCGACCTGCCGATCGTGCTGGGCAAGACCATCAGCAACGAGACCTTCGTCACCGACCTGAGCAAGATGCCGCACCTGCTGATGGCCGGTGCTACCGGTCAGGGTAAATCCGTAGGGGTGAATGCCATCCTGGTTTCCCTGC
>JAFDZE010000146.1:0-7696 GCA_018267155.1 Bacteroidota bacterium
TCGGAGCGGTAGTGGCGGCTTCCAAAACGGCCGTGGTGGTCGTTGCCTCAACGGGTGCGGCTGGCGTCGAGGCCATCTCGAAGCCCTTCTGTTGCGCCAGCCACGCGTTGTAGTCGCTGGTGGGCTCCACTACCAGCGGCATCTGCATGTTGTAGTGCGAGGCGCCGCAGATCTTGTTGCACAGCAGCACGTAGTCGAAGGCCTCGTTCTTCAGGATGTGCATGCGCATACTGTCCGTGGTGATCGTCGGCTTCATCCTGAACACGGTGCTCATGCCGGGTACCGCGTTCATCTGCATGCGCATGTGCGGAATGAACGCGCTGTGGATCACATCCTTGCTCCGGATCACCAGTCGCACGTCCTCGTTCACCGGGAGGTGGAATTCCTTGAGCACGAGGTCGTCGGAGCCATGCTTGTACGGGCTCTCGGCTCCTTTCTCCTTGATGTCGTTGTTCATCAGCGTGCGCAGGTTTATGATCTTGCCGGACATGCGCTCCAAGTGCTTGATGCGGTCCTTCAATTCCTGCACCTTCTCGTCGGGCAACTGGTCCTGCTCCGCGGCCAAACGCTTCTGCGCGGCTGCGGTCTCATCGGCCAGTTCGGTCAGCCGGGCGCTGATCGAGGTCGGCGTGACGATGCCCAATTCGTTGGTGGCGTTGATCAGCCGGAAATCGGTGGGGCCCAGGCGACCGTCCGGACCCGGGTAGCGCGCCATCCACTTGAACTGCTGGGCGTACAGTTCCACCTCCGGGGTGCCGGGGGCGGCGGGTCCGGTGATCCGGTTCCATACCGTGAGCCCATAAATGATGATGCTCATCAGCACCACGGCGGGAACGACCGTCCAGACCAGCTCCCACTTGTTGTTGTGCGGGTAGTAATAGGCCCGACGGTCCGCTTGATGGTAGTATTTTCCGGTGAAGTAGAAGAGCAGGACGTTCGTGATGAAGAACGCCACGATCAGGAGTACCCAGTTGAAGTTCATCAGGTCGTCCAGCCACACTCCGTGTTCACTGGCCGAAACGGGCAGCATCGCCTTGGCGTAATGCAGGGTGAGCCACAGGAAAGAACTGAAGTAAACGAAGGGGAAGGCCCACAGCAGACGCGCGTTCATCTTGGTCTCGCGGTCGCTGATCTCCTCCTCGCGCTTGCCGCGCAACTCGGCCGTGAGTTCATACACGCGGCTCAGACGCGTCACGGCCAGCAGACCGAGCACGAAGGCAGCGAGGATCAGGAAGGTGATCATGGGATCGGTGTGTCGATGCGGTTGTTCCGGTCAGATGCTGTGGTGTACGCTCTCTTCAAGGTACGGACTGTTCACCACGGTGAGCGGGGCCTTGGTAAGGGTGCGCAACACGATGAGCACGAAGAGACCGAGGAAGAAAAGGCCCAGGCCGGCCTCCAACGCGCCCACCTGGTGGAAATTCTCACCCAGTGCGCCAGGCAGCACCAGCTGGCAAACGTTCAGCCAGTGGCCGATCAGGATCACCGTGCCCACCCCGATCAGGAAGCGGGGATTGCGCTTGGCGTCACGGCTCATCAGCAACACCATCGGCACCGCGAAATTGATGAAGAACATGCCCCACATCAGGCCGGGGTGGTGTTCGATTCGTACCGCCGCGTAGGCCACCTCCTCGGGAATGTCCGCGTACCAGTACAGCATGAACTGGCTGAACCAGAGGTAGCTCCACAGGAAGCTCGTGGCGAACACCCATTTGCCCATGTCGTGGATGTGGTTGTTGTTCACTTGCGGCAGGTAGCCTTTGCTCTTCAAGTAGAGCACCACGATCACCCCGGTGACCATGGCCGTGCACCACATGCCAGCGAAAATGTACCAGCCGTACAGTGTGCTGAACCAGTGCGTGTCGATGCTCATGAGCCAATCCCACGACAGGACGCTGCTGAACACGGCGAAAAAGACCAGGAACAGTGCGGACCGGCGGTAGGTGAGCAGGTGCTGCGTCCGCAGATCGTCACCGGTCAACTGGTCCATTTTCAAACTCTGCTTGCGGAACCAGTTGGCCGCGAAGATGAAGGTGCCCATGAACAGGACCACCCGCAACCAGAAGAAGGGCGCGTTGAGGTAGGCGCTTTTCCCCGCGATGATGGGATCGTAATGCTCAAGGTCCGCCGGATCGTATACCCGGTGATCCATCCAATGCCAGATGTGATTGAGATGGAACTGGCCCGCCAGCAGGCAGATCACGATGACCGCCGCACCAATGGGCAGGAAGCCCACGATGCCCTCGTACACACGACGTACGAGCACGCTCCATGCTGTTTCGGTGGCCCACTGCAACGAATAGAAGAACAGGGCGCCGAGGCTGATGCCGAAGAAGAAGAATCCGTTGAGGAAGAGGGCCGACCAGAAGTGCTGGCCCGCGTGCGCCGCATCATGTGAACGGGTGGTCACGAAACCGATCCCCGCGACCACCAGGCCCAGACCCATGAGCGCCATGCTCAGCGTGCGCGCCCTATTGCTCAATGTGAAGTTCATCGGTGCTCTATCGGATCATTTGTTCGCCGTGCTGTCGACAGGGGCCTCGACCGCGTCCGTCATCTTGCCGCCGCGTTGCAGGTACTTCACGTACTGGATCACCGTCCAGCGCTCCTCCTTGTCCAACTGACCGGCGTGGCTTCCCATCATGCCCTTGCCGTAGGTGATGGTATGGAACATCTTCCCTTCGGGCAGGTTCTTGAGCGGGCCGTTGTACGCCGTTGGGGGCGGGTGGCCACCCACTTCCACCACCTTGCCGTCGCCGTCGCCTTTCGCGCCATGGCAGTGCAGGCAGAATTTGTCGTAGATGATCTTGCCCTTGTCCACGTTCTCCTGGGTGAAGGGGATCGGACTGAACAGTTCACGACCGGCACGACCGTAGCCGGTCGTATCGTTCGTGTACGGATAGGGGAAGTTGTATGCCGCCATGGCCGGGTCCGCGCTCCATGGGATGGTGCCCACCGGTGCGGTCCGGGCGCTGGGCGTGTTGCGCTGCTCCTGGGCCTTGTCCTCCCCGAAATAGTACGGGTCCTGCCCGTAATCCACATAGGCCTCCACGGCCGGACCCCGGTACATGTCCGGCATGTATTCGATGCCGGGCCCGTTATCCGCCGCGCAGGAGGCGAGCAGTGCGGCGCCGAGGACGATGATGGGCGACTGCTTCATGATCAGCATTGGCGTTCGTTGATCTCCTGGACCGCGGTTCCGCGCAGCAACGAGGCGATGGCCTCGGCGCTGTGCCCGTGATTGTCGCTCGTGCGCAATTCCATGATGAACTTGTCGTCGGTGCTGCGCGGGTCGGGGTTGCGCGCCGGCATGAACGGCAGGGTCTTGTTGCGGATCAGGTACGTGATGGCCATCCCGTGCGCGGCGCAGAACACCGTGAATTCGAACAGCACGGGCACGAAAGCCGGCAGGTTGTGGTACCAGGTCCAGTTCGGCTTGCCACCGATGTCCATCGGCCAGTCCTTGATCATGAAGTACCACGTGCCCAAGGAGGCCAACGCGGTGCCAGTGATACCGAACATGAAGGAGGCTATTCCGATCCGCGTGCGCTTCAGGCCGATGATCGGGTCCAGGCCGTGGATGGGGAAGGGGCTGAAGACGTCCTTCACCCGCACACCCGCCGTGATCAGCTTGCGCGCGGCGCTCTTCAGCTGCTCGGGGTCGTCGTATACCGCGTAGATGATCTTGTCCGCCATCGCTCAATGGTGATGTTCAGCTGAATGGCCGTGGGCCGTCCGGTTCTTGTAACTCTCGCCGCTGGTCTTCAGGATCGATTTCAGCTCGTTGAGGGCGAGCACCGGGAAGAACCGTGCGAAGAGCAGGTACAGGGTGAAGAAAATGCCTATGGTGCCCACGAAGATGCCCACGTCCACCCACGTGGGGTGGAACATCGTCCACGAACTGGGCAGGTAATCGCGGTGCAGGCTGGTCACGATGATCACGAAGCGCTCGAACCACATGCCCGTGTTCACCACCAGGCTCATGAAGAAGGTGAACATCAGGTTGCGGCGCCAGCTGCGCACCCAGAAGAGCTGCGGGCTGATCACATTGCAGGTCATCATGGCCGCGTAGCTCCACCAGTACGGACCGGTCGCCCGGTTGATGAACGCATAGCTTTCGTACTCCACACCACCGTACCAGCTGATGAACAGCTCGGTGATGTACGCCACCCCGACGATCGAACCGGTGACGATGATGATGATGTTCATGTACTCGATATGCTTGATGGTGACATAGGCCTCAAGCTTCAAGGTCTTGCGCATCACCAGCAGCAAGGTCTGCACCATGGCGAAACCGCTGAACACGGCCCCGCTCACGAAGTAGGGAGGGAAGATGGTGGTGTGCCAGCCCGGGATCACCGAGGTGGCGAAGTCGAACGACACCACCGAGTGGACCGAGAACACCAGTGGGGTGCTCAGTCCGGCAAGCACCAGGCTCACCTCCTCGAAGCGCTGCCAGGCTTTGGCGTTGCCCGTCCAGCCGAAGCTCAGGATGCCGTAGAAGGTCTTCTGCCAGGGCCTCACCACCTTGTCGCGGATGGTGGCGAAATCGGGGATGAGACCGATGTACCAGAACACCAGCGATACCGTGAAATACGTACTGATGGCGAATACGTCCCACAGCAGCGGGCTGTTGAAGTTCACCCACAGCGATCCGAACTGGTTGGGCAGGGGGAACACCCAGTAGGCCATCCAGATGCGGCCCATGTGGATCATGGGGAAAACGGCCGCCATGATAACGGCGAAGATGGTCATGGCCTCGGCCGACCGGTTCACGGCCATGCGCCACTTCTGCCGGAAGAGCAGAAGCACCGCGCTGATGAGCGTGCCGGCGTGGCCGATGCCCACCCACCACACGAAGTTGGTGATGTCCCAGGCCCAGTCCACGGTCTTGTTCAGACCCCAGGTCCCGATCCCCTTGCTGAAGAGATAGAGGATGCAGCCCACCCCGTACACCGCGATGATGGCCGCGATCGTGAGCAGGATGTACCACATCCGGGGCGCCTTTTCCTCGATGGGCGTCACCAGATCGACGGTGATGTCGTGGTAGGTGCGATGCCCCAGGATGAGCGGTTCGCGGAGCGATGATTCGCTGTGCATGGTCCTAGTGGTGGGCTTCTTCGGTTACAGCGGCGATGGCGGGCGGCTCCTCGCGGTTCCACACCTTGGCCAGGTAGCTCACATTGGGCTTTACTCCGATCTCTTCCAGCATGAAGTAGGCACGCTCGTCCTTGAAACGGGCTGCCACTTTACTGTTCGCGTCATTCAGGTCGCCGAAGACGATCGCCCCGGTTCCACAGGCGGTGCTGCACGCCGTTTGGACCTCCCCGTCCTTGACCGGGCGACCCGCCTTCTTGGCGGTGAGTTTCACTTCCTGGATCCGCTGCACGCAGAGGGAGCATTTCTCGATGACCCCGCGGCTGCGTACCACCACGTCGGGATTCAGCACCAGACGGCCCAGCTCATCCCAAGCGGGGTTCACTTCGCCGAACTGTTCGGTCACGTAGTTGAACCAGTTGAAACGGCGGACCTTGTACGGGCAGTTGTTCGCGCAGTACCGCGTGCCGATGCAACGGTTGTACGCCATCATGTTCAGCCCCTCGTTGCTGTGTGAGGTGGCGGCTACCGGGCATACGGTTTCGCAGGGCGCATGATCGCAGTGCTGGCACATCACCGGCATGAAGAACACGCTGGGCGAGGCGCTGGGCTCCTCCATGGCCAGGTACCGGTCGATCTTGCCCATGCCTTGCGCCTTGCCCACCTCGTGGGTCATGTCGCTGCTGTAGTAACGGTCCAAGCGCAACCAGTGCATGTCGCGGCTACGGCGCACCTCGTCCTTGCCCACTACCGGCACGTTGTTCTCGCTGTGGCAGGCCGTGATGCACGCACCGCAACCGTTGCAGGCGTTCAGGTCGATGCTCATGCCCCAGTGGTGGCCCACTTGCTCCACCGGGTGGTCTCCCCAGAGGTCCACCTCCGTGGCCGGCACCTTGTCGCGCGCATCGATATGCCCGTCGTGGTTGACGTCCTCATGCACGGCCAGCATCACCTTCTCGTTGTACCCGTTCTTGCTGTCCTTCGCACCGCGCGGGTCGTGCGCACGCCACGTACCTATGGTGGTCTCCTTGATGATGCTGTGCCGGTCCATGCCGGTGAGCTGGGTCTGCGTAAGTCCCATCTCGTACCGGGCCCCCGTGTTCTCCAACGTTCCGTTCACGGCGCTGTAGCTCACCGTGCCGTTCGCGATCCTCGTCATCGGGTAGGCACTCTTCCCGATCACGGTCAGGTTCCCGTTCGGATCGCGCAGGCTGGCCGCACGACCCACGTCCTCGCCGTTGGCTCCGCGTCCATAGCCGAGTGCCACGCTCACGGTCCTGGGTGTCTGGCCGGGCACCGGTACTGCGGGCAACTCCAAGGTGACCCCGTTGGCCGTTACCCTCACCACGTACGCTTTCTCCTGTTCGCCGATGCGCAGGTCGCGAACATGCTTCTTGCCCGTCAGCTCCAACAGGTCCGCGGGCGCCATGCCCACGTAGTTGTCCCAGGTCACCTTGGTGATGGGGTCGGGCAACTCCTGCAGCCATGGGTTGTTGGCGTGCAAGCCGCTGCCGATACCTTCCGATGTGTACACCTCCACCTCCCACGCACCGGCACCTTCCGTACTCTTTTTCGCACTGATGGCCGCAGCGGCCAGGTCGCCCGCGAAGGCCGCGGGCGCGGCGGGGGTCACAACTGCAGTGGCGATCGTGTCGCCTGCGGCGTTCGGGGCCAATGCGTTCTTCGCAACCGCGGCACCGCCTTCCTCCACGCTTCGGCTCCAGTCGGCGAAGGTGCCGAAGGTGGCCTTCACGTGGTCGTGGTAATTGCCTGTGACGCCGCTCCAGGTGAGCAGGCTGGCAGGCCATTGCCGCGTGTTGAAGAGTGGGTTGATGGTAGGCTGGGACAGTGCGTAATGACCCGGCTTGGGCATGTGGTCATTCCAGCTCTCCAACCAGTGATGGTCGGGGAAGATGGTGCTGCACTTGCTGGCTGTTTCGTCGGCATGAGCGCTGAAACTCACGCTCAGGCCCACCTTGCCCAGACCAGCCGCGAATTCCGCCCCGTTGGGCAGCGTGTACACCGGGTTCACCCCGGCGATGAACAGCGCACCGATGCTCCCGGCGTTCATGTCCTTCACCAGTTGCTGCACGGCGTTGTCGTCGCCTTGGAAGAAGTTGGTGTGGTCGGCCAGGTCGATCGTGCTGCCGTAATTGCCCAGCAGCACGTTGATGCCGTTGACGATCGTCTGGGTGCCTTCGTCGTTGTGGCCGCACAGTACCACGCTCTTGCCTTTCGCGGCCACCAGTTCCGAGGCGCATTTCTCGATGCGGTCGCCGAGACCTTCCACCGCGCCACCACCGATCGCGGCACCACCCATCTTGCGGGCCACGGCGTCGTACAACGCGATCACGATCGCGGGAACCTGGCTCGGGCGGATCATTACGCGCTCGTCGGCATTGGCACCGGTGAGGCTCATGCGCGCCTCGAATTGCCAGTGGCGGCTCAGGTTCTCCGGGTTGCGCCGCACGGCGTACTGCCAGGTGTTCTCGTTGGTGCTTCCCCAGCCGCTGAGGAAGTCGGCACCGATGCCCACCACCACATCGGCCTTGGTCAGGTCGTAACTGGGGAAAACCCGCTGACCGAAACTCTTGAGGTT
>JAFDZE010000146.1:7819-11353 GCA_018267155.1 Bacteroidota bacterium
GCGGCCTTGGCACTCGGGCTGATCACCGTGCTGGTGAGCAGCACCGTCTTTTTGCCCGCGCCTGCCGCCTTGGCAAGTTGATCGACGATGGCCTTGTCGGCCGTGGCGTGGTCCACCGCGTTCCAGGCGTTCTCGCCCGTGCGCATCATCGGTCCCTTCAGGCGGTGGCTGTCGTACAACCCGATCACGCTGCTGATGATGCGCGCGTTGATGTTGCCTTTGCCCGCCACCGTGTTCAGGTTGATCCCGAAGCGCGGGTTGCCTTGAATGTGGATGGGACGGCCCTCGCGGGTCTTCACCAGCACACTGCCGTAGTCCTCGCCATCATAGAACGTGCTGGCGTACCAGTTGGCCACGCCCGCGATGATGTCCTCTGGCTTGGTGACGTACGGTATGCTCTTGATCACCGGCGTTTCACAGGCGGCCAGGGTGGCAGCGCTCAACGAGAAGCCGAGGAATTTCAAAAAGTCGCGGCGCCCGGTGGTGGCCCCGGTGAGGCTCTTGTCGCCCAACGCGTCAGGCAGCGCCAGGGGCTGATTGAATTCGTTGGTGGGCACCTGCGGCGCGTCGCTCAGTTCGCCCAGGTCCTGCCAGTATCGCTTGGTCGTGGCCATTCGTCGCACGCGTTCTTAATAGTGGCACTTGGCGCATTCCCAGCCGCCCAGTTCACGCACCGTGATCTTCTCGTCCTCCAGGTATTTCCGCAGCTCGCTCCGGCCCATATCGGTCTCGGTCAGGCGGCGATGGATCTCTTCGTAGTAGCCGTTGGGTTGTGCGCCACTGGCCATTTGCGATACAGCGGTCTCGTTGTGGCATTCGATGCACCAGCCCATGGTCAGCGGGCTCCATTGCTCGGCCACGGTGAACTTCGTATCCACAGGCCCATGGCACTTCTGGCACTCGATCTTGCCCACTGCCACGTGCTGCTCGTGGCTGAAGTACACGTGGTCCGGCAGGTTGTGCACCTTCACCCACTTGATGGGGGTCTCTGTCCCGCTGTACTTCTGCGTTGCCGGATCCCAGCCCGTGGCCGCGTAGATCTTGGCGATCTCCGCGGTACCCGTGGTGGTGCCTTCGCTCACGGCCTTGTGGCAATTCATGCAGATGCTGGCGCTGGGAATGCCCGCGTGTTTGCTCTTCTCCGCACCGCTATGGCAATACTGGCAGTTGATGGCCATTTTGCCGGCGTGCAGGGAATGGTTGAAGGCGATCGGTTGCTCGGGTTTGTAGTGCGGCACCTCCTCTCCGCCGTACACACCGATGTTCCATAGGTAATCCCACTGCAGCACCATGAGCCAGCAGACGAAGAGGAAACCGAAGATCAGGGCCCAACTCCGGTGCGTCACGGCCCAGTGCCAGATGTTGCCCCACACGCTGCGAACGGGTACCGGGGGCTTGCCCTCGCGCTCGTTCAGTGCGTTCTGCAGCTGGTTCTTCACCCCGCTGAGCGACAGTACAACGATCAGCAGCAGCAGCACCACGATGATCAACCACTGCCAGGACGTCTGGTTGTCCGATCCTTCAGCCTCTGCTGTGGCACCACCAGCGGCTTCCGGCGCCTTGGCCTTGCCCACGAAGTTGTCGGCGTAGTACAGGACGGCATCGATCTCCTCGTCGCTGATGGCATTGGGCGTCATCACGCTGCCGCCATACTCCTTCAAGAGGTCATGGGCATGCTGATCACCCGGATTGGCCTTCAGGTACGCCTGGCTGTTCTTCACCCAAGCATAGATGTCGCCTCCGGTACTGGCCCATTTCTCCTTGGCCCCTTTGATCGGGGGACCGGTCATCTTCTCGGTGGGCTTGTGGCAGCTGGCGCAGTTCTGCTTGAAAACCTTCTCCCCGGTTCCATACAGCGCCTTGTCGTCCTGACCGTGCGCCACGGAGGTCGAAAACAGCAACAGAACGGCGAAACACGCGTTGAGGAGCCCGGTGGAAACGGCTGAAAGCCTTGATGGAAGCGGCATTCCGGGAAATTTGGGCGCTCACCGCAACGAGCGAGCGTGGCGGCAAAAATAGAAGCCGGTGTTTATGGTGGACGGACAACAGTAAATTGTCATGCCCAGGTCATCTATTTAGAATGATTCCAAAGATGTCCGGGTCCGAGATATGCGCTTCGGGAATGCGTGATGAACACGTTTCCGGGACGATCGGGTGTGAGCACCGTCCTACCTTTGGCCTTTACGGCTCATGATCCGATGTCTCCTGTTCCTTTTGGCCGGCCCGGCAACGGTCCAGACGGTCCATGCACAAGTCGATCCCCGGCTATTCGTGCCGCACCACCAGCAGGTGGAGGCCAACGCGCCCGATACCGGTGGGATCACCCTGCACGAACCGGAAGGGGTGACCGAACTGATGAAGACCTACGCGGCGACCAAACAACCCCTGAAGGGCTACCGCGTGCAGATCTTCTTGGGTGAACGGGACAAGGCGGAGGAAACACGTCGCGCTTTTCTTGTGCGCCACCCAGACGTGCCGGCCTACCTCAGCTACCTGGCCCCCAACTTCCGCGTTCGCGTGGGCGATCAGCGCACCAAGCTCGAGGGCGAGAAGCTGCGCGACCACCTGGCCACCGAGTACCCCGGCCTATATGTGGTGCCGGACGCGATCGAGATGCCGCGGTTGGGGGAGTAGTAGGGACCGGAACGTGTCGGGCCGACCCACCGGGATCGCCTCCGAAGGGTCTCCAACCTTGTGCACATGGAACCATGCACCACCCGGAGTCGGCAGGTCGTGCTTGCGTGCGTGGAAGCGCGCGTGGAGCTGATCCTACTGATGATCATGCATTGATCGAATGTCGCCAACGAGGCCCGGTCATGTCCTCATCCGCGTCTTTCGCATGTGGAGTGTCCGCACGGCCTCGCACTCCGCCCGCAAGAAGCGCACCGCCTCTTCCAGTTGCGCGTTCTGCGACGTCAATACCTTTATCCGTTCTTCGTACTGCTCAATCAACCGCTTGGTCGTGTTCTTTCCTGCCGATGTGCCTGCGCTGGTATCAAAAGGGAGCAGTTCCTCGAGGCGACCACCCAGCAGCCGCGCCACGGACATGATCCGTTCCACGTCCCAGCGGCTCTCGCCCCGTTCCAGTTTGCTGTAGCCGCGCTGGCTCATGCGCAATTGACCGGCCATGTATTCCTGCGACCAACCTCTCTCACCGCGAAGCTGCCGAACCCGATCGCCGATCCTCCTGTTCATGCTCGATCCGTCGAAGTTCGGTGAAGGTAGCGGATCAGAACCGTTCATTCTACTTTAGAACACGCGTGGACTGTTCCGGGTTCCCCGAGCTTCTTTGCTTTGTCGAAGGTTGAAATTTTCTCGATGTGAACCACAGTGATCAAGGACGGACGCCGCTTGTTCCCCAACCGAACACTGGCCCTTGCCCTGCTCATGCCGGATCACCTCCCGGATGTATGCCCGGATCGGACACGTGTCTGATCAGAATGGGCGGCACGAGGAGACCGGTGGGCTTCGGTGAGTCGGACAGTGGCCGGCCGAAAGTCCCAATGAGCACCGTGACTCGTCCTGAAATGGGTT
>JAFDZE010000147.1 GCA_018267155.1 Bacteroidota bacterium
CTCCCAGCCTGTGAAGAGCGCACCGCGGATGCTGGGTAACAGGCTTCCAGCCTGTACAGTGTACTTGGGTAACAGGCCTCCAGCCTGTGAAGAGCGCATCACCGGCTCGAAGCCTGTGATCCGGTATCGTTCATGGGTTGAACAGGTCGCGGAGTTCGACATGCGCGCCTTGATGTTCATGCCTCGCGATGTACGCCTCGATGCGGTTCAGATGCTCAGCATCGCGTACGAGCCGATCAAAGTTCTCATCCATCCAAAGGCGTCCTCGTTGGCCGATCGCCTTGTTGATCGCGTTCCCGGTGAAAGACTTCCAGCTATGGAGGACATCCGACAGGTCGATCCCCACCAGCGGAGCCACAAGTACATGCACATGGTTCCCTGCGATGGCGAAACTGCCGAGCCGATAGCGTTGCCCTTCGAAGAAGTGGAGCGAGTCGACCATGATGCGCATGGCCTCGGGATGCTTCAGGACACACGAGCCGTACCCGGCATCCAGCCAACGCTGCACCCGGCGGTGGAACAGGTTGTACCATTCCTCCCTCAGCGCGGGCGACAGGTGCCTCACGAGCGCGGTGCCATGGCGGCGCACCCATGCGGCGCGGTCAGCGTCCAACTGCGCCAGTTGTTCTTGCGGAAGGCTGTCGGCCAATCGCCAAGTCAAGAAGTAGAGCTTGCCTTCCTGTTTCCAATGAGGAAGGTTGCGCTGTTGAACGTGTATCTCGCCGTGTTCGTCGAAGTAGAGATCGTCGCCGAAAAGGTCCATGGTCTGAAGATACTCGCATGTGCATTTCGACACAGGCTGGAAGCCTGTGACCAGGCAGCGTTCCCGGGTCACAGGCTTCCAGCCTGTGCAGAACAACCTACCCGATCGTCCACGTATGCTCGCCCTTGAGCAGGGCATCCAGGTCGCCGGGGCCTTTGCGCGCTCTCGCTTGCGCCAACTGCGTTGTCAACTTGGCCTCGTGCGTGGGTCGGTCATTCACGAAGAACACACCGAAAGGCCTTGGCATGGCTCCCTCCAGACGAGGATCCTCGAACAATCGCACCAGAATGCTCGCCTTGAAGGCATCGCGCTCATCATGGATCCACAACTCGTCCAGGCTCGCACCACCGGCGTACGTGTCCACGATCACGGGCGTCATCCCGTTCAGCTTGATGCCACGTGTGCCGTTCGCGAACACCAGTGGCTTGCCGTGTTCAACGAAAATGGTGGTCAGCGGCTTCGTGGCCTTCTCAGTGAACGTCTCGAACGCACCGTCGTTGAACACGTTGCAGTTCTGGTAGATCTCCACGAGTGATGTGCCGCGGTGCGCATCGGCCCGGGCAAGGACCTCGCGCAAGTGCTTGGGATCGCGGTCCATGCTGCGGGCGATGAAGGTGCCGTCCGCCCCCTTCACCAGCGCGAGCGGATTGAACGGGTGGTCCGTGCTGCCCAACGGTGTGCTGCGCGTCACTGCTCCTTGGGGACTGGTAGGGGAGTACTGTCCTTTGGTCAGCCCGTAGATCTCGTTGTTGAAGAGCAGCACGTTGACATCCACGTTGCGGCGCATGAGGTGGATGAGGTGGTTGCCACCGATGCTGAGCGAGTCTCCATCCCCCGTGATCATCCACACGCTCAACTCGGGGCGTACGCTGCGCAACCCGCTCACGATGGCCGGCGCCCTGCCATGGATCCCGTGCAACCCGTATGTATCGAGGTAGTACGGGAAGCGGGAGCTGCATCCGATGCCGCTGATGAAGACGATCTCCTCCTTCTTCCTGCCACTCTGCTCCAGCAGGGTCTGCACCTGCTTCAGGATGCTGTAGTCGCCGCAACCGGGGCACCAGCGCACTTCCTGGTCCGATGAGAGGTCGATCTTCTTCGGCGCGGTGGGTGTGCCGTTCGTGGTGCTCATGGTCGCAAGTGGTTCAGAACGCCCGCACGGATCTCATCGCTGGTGAACGGCATGCCCTGGATCTTGTTCAAGCCCTGCGCGTCGCAGAGGAATTCGGCGCGCACCAATTGACGGAGCTGACCGCTGTTCATCTCGGGGATCAATATTTTCCTGTACTTCTTCAACAGCGGCCCCAGCCCCTTGTTGAAGGGGAACATGTGGCGGAGGTGTACGTGCGCCACGCTGTGACCTTCCTGCTGCAGCTTCAATGCGGCGGTGCGTATGGCGCCGTAGGTGGAGCCCCAGCCGACGATCAACAGGTCGCCATCCGCAGGCCCGCTGTCCAACCGGATCGGTTTGTAGCGATCAGCGATCCGCGCGACCTTTTCTGCCCGCAACCGAACCATCATCTCGTGGTTGGCCGGATCGTAGCTGATGTTGCCGGTCTTGTCCTGTTTCTCGATACCGCCGATGCGGTGCTGCAGGCCGGGCTGTCCGGGCAGGGCCCATGGGCGAACACCGCGTTCATCACGCAGGTAGGGGAGGAATTTCTCGCCGTCGTTCGGTTCCTTGATGTACGGGGGCTTGATCGCGGGCAGGTCCTTCGAGGAGGGGAAACGCCAGGGTTCCGATCCGTTCGCGATGTAACCATCGGTGAGCAGGATCACGGGCGTCATGTGTTCCAGTGCGATCTGCACGGCTTCGAAGGCCATGTCGAAACAGTCGATCGGTGTGCTGGCGGCGATCACGGGAATGGGGGCCTCGCCGTTGCGGCCATGCACGGCTTGCCACAGGTCCGCTTGCTCGGTCTTCGTGGGAAGTCCGGTGCTGGGTCCGCCGCGTTGCACGTTCACGATCACCAGCGGGAGTTCCAGCATGAAGGCGAGTCCCAACGCTTCGGTCTTCAGGGCGATCCCGGGGCCACTGCTCGCCGTGATGCCGAGCGCACCGCCATAGCTCGCTCCAATGGCGCTGCTGATGGCAGCGATCTCATCCTCCGCCTGGAAGGTGATCACCCCGAAGTTCTTGTGTTTGGAGAGTTCGTGCAGGATGTCGCTGGCGGGCGTGATCGGGTAACTGCCATAGAACAGGTCGAGTCCGGATCTCTGCGCGGCGGCGACAAGACCGAGGGCCGTGCCCTGGTTGCCGGTGATGCTGCGGTAGGTGCCTTTCGGCATGGGCGCGGGCTTCACCTCGAAGCGCGTGGTGAAGGTCTCACTGGTATCGCCGTAATTGTACCCGGCGATCAGTGCCTTCATGTTCGCATCGAGCAACTCGGGCCGCTTGGCGAACTTCTTCTTCAGGAACCCCTCCGTGAGCGCATTGTCCCGGTTGTACATCCAGTTGATGAAACCGAGCACGAACATGTTCTTGCACCGGTCCTTCTCCTTCATGCCGAGGGTGGTGCCCTCCAGCGCGGTACGCGTGAGCTTGGTCACATCCACGCTGTGGAGCGTGTGGTCGGCCAGGCTGCCATCGGTGAGCGGGTCAGCTTCGTCGAGATACCCGGCCAGGCGCAGGTTCTTCTTGTCGAAACCGTCCGTATTGGCGATGATGACGCCGCCCCTTTTCAGTTTGCCGAGGTTGGCCTTGAGGGCCGCGGCGTTCATCACCACGAGCACATCGCACTGGTCACCGGGTGTCCAGATCTCCACACTGCCGAAGTGGAGCTGGTAGCCGCTCACCCCGGCGAGCGTTCCTTGTGGGGCACGGATCTCCGCGGGGAAATTCGGGAAAGTGCTGACGTCGTTGCCGAACAGGGCGTTGGTATCGGTGAACTGGCTGCCGGTGAGTTGGATGCCGTCGCCGCTGTCCCCCGCGAAGAGGATCACCACATTCTGACGGGCTTCGACGGGTTTCTTCGGTTTGGCTGAAGATGTTGCCATGTGGGAACGGGACGAAGGTACAGGTCGTGGATCGGGGGCCGGTGAGGTCTGTCACTCACCTGAAGAAGCTCCGGGGAGCCGAAGGTTCGTGGACTCAGACGATCGCGCCGATGTTCACCGCTTCCACGCTGCGGATCTCCGGTGCGGCGCGCTTGATGGCTTCCTCCACCCCGGCCTTCATCGTCATCGGGCTCATGGCGCAACCGCAGCAAGCGCCGTGGAGCTTCACGCGCGCGATGCCCTCGGCGGTCACTTCCTCCAAGGAGATGTCGCCACCGTCGGCCTCCAGGAATGGGCGTATGTCGTCCAATGCTTTCCTGGCGCGGAGCGTGACCGATTCCCGTTGTTCGCGTGTGAGCCTCATCTTATTCCGTTGCGGCCTGTGGCGAAGGCGAATGCGCGTGCGAAGCTACGGGCTTCACCGTTCCTCCGATTGGTGAGGGCGTGCTCAGAAGCGTGCGTTCCACGGCTTCCACCAGCGGGCGGAAGGCCTCGGCGGCGGCTGTTTTCCCCTGCAGCACGGCGGGGCGTCCCACGTCCGAGGCTTCGCGGATGCTCTGCACGAGCGGTACTTCGGCCAGGAAAGGCACCTTCAGTTCCTCGCTCAGGCCCCTGGCCCCTCCCTGTCCGAAAATATAATACTTGTTGTTCGGCAATTCAGCGGGCGTGAACCAGGCCATGTTCTCCACGATGCCGATCACGGGGACGTGGACACTCGGCAATTGGAAGAATCCGACGCCCTTGCGCGCATCGGCCACGGCCACGGGTTGCGGGGTGCTCACGATGATGGCTCCCGTCAGAGGAATGGCCTGGACCAAGGAGAGGTGGATGTCGCCGGTGCCCGGGGGAAGGTCCACGAGCATCACGTCGAGTTCGCCCCAGTCGGCGTCCTTGAACAACTGGTCCAGCGCCTTGCTCGCCATGGGGCCCCGCCAGGCGATGGCTTGGGACGGATCGGCGAAGAAGCCGATGCTCAACAGCTTCACGCCATGGCTCTCGACCGGGACGATGAGATTCTTTCCCTCGGCCGCCGAAGCTCCAGGCGAAGGCGGCTCCTTCTTCACGTTCGGGCGTTCGTGCAGCACATCGAACATCAGCGGCATGCTGGGGCCGTAGATGTCGGCGTCCACCAGCCCCACGCTGAAACCACGTTGGGCCAGCCCTGCCGCGAGGTTGGCGGTGATCGTGCTCTTGCCCACGCCGCCTTTGCCGCTGGCGATGGCGATGATGTGTTTCACCTTGGGCAGCACTTTGCGCACGTTGGCGCGGTCGCCACTCAAGGCATTCACCGTGACACGCACCTGCACATCGTTGCCCAGTTCCTTCTTCAGTTGGAAGCTCACTGCCTCCTCCATGCGCTTGCGGCTGTGCAGGGCGGGGTTGCTCACCTCCACGGTCACGTGAACGGTGTTCTCATCCACGACCACCTCGCGCACGAGGTCGAGTTCCACGATGTCTTTCTTCAGGTCAGGTTCGATGATGCGCGCGAGCGCGGTCTCGATGGCGGCTTCAGTGATCGGCATGGTTCGTATGGCGCCGCGAAATTAGGTCCTGCGCGACCTGGGGAATGAACCTTAAACGAATGCGGCCTGTTCCTTGAGCAGCCAGTCTTCGGCATCACCGGCATCAGCGAAGAGTTCCACCTTGAAGGGTGCGACCACGGCCGTGGCATCAACCATGCGGGCCGTTGCCGTATGCGCGAAATAGTCCTCGCTACGCACCACGGCCACGCGTCGCAAGCCGAGCTTGATGACCTCCGGCATGAAGACCTCGATGGACCACTTCTCATCGGCATGGAGAATGGCGCCCATGGCGCGCGTGTCCGACAACCAGAGCACCAGATGATGATCACGGACAAGGTCGTGGATGTGCCAGAGCGCAAGCCGGTACTCTTCGCTCCGGATGGAGTGGGACCATGTACTTGTGACCTTGCCATGCTCGAGGTCGAGTTCGATGCGAACGGTCCCATCGTTCCGGATGGTGATCATGTGGTGGTGGGGCATCACCTCAAAGTTCGGCAACAGGATGATCCATAGGGGTATGGTCGGCCTGCCGGTCCGGTCACAGGTCCAGTTCCCTCAAGGGATCCCAGAACTTCTTCTTGAAGTCCACCACCTGGTCGTCCTTCACCTTCACGCCTTCCTTCTTCAGCAGGTTCTCCATGCGTGTCGGCGTGGCGAAGTGGTGCTTGCCGGTGAGCAGGCCGCTGCTGTTCACCACGCGATGCGCCGGTACGGGAGGCAACGAAGCATGGCTGTTGTTCATGCAATAGCCCACGATGCGCGCAGAACGCGCGGCACCGATGTACCGGGCGATGGCCCCGTAGCTCGTCACCCGCCCTTTCGGTATCTGACGTACCACGTCCATCACATCCTGGAAGAAGTCGCGCTCCTGGACGGCACCGTTCAGCAATTGTTTTTTCTTTTCGGTAGGCATTCCGGTCGGAACTCAGTGTGCGCGGATGACCCGCTGTTCGGAGGTGTTGCCGTTCAGGTCGCTGACCGTGAGCATGTACAGCCCAGGGGCGAGTGCGGACAGGTCGAGTTGGGCGTGCTGTGAGTATGCATACCGCCTGATCACCGATCGGCCCAGCGCATCACGGAGAACGATCGATCGTGCCCCGGTGAAAGGACCGAACTCAATGCGCAGCGGGCCGGTGGTCGGATTCGGCGACACCCGGACCGAACCGTTATCCATGGGGCCTACCGGGGTCAACGTACTGAGGTCCACATGCCACGTGAGGATCCGGAACCCTCCGTCGTTCGCGTAATACGGTTGCGGTGGGAAGATCACCAGGCTGTTGTCGATGTAGTTGAGCACCACGAGGCTGTCGCGGACATCGAGGCCCCAGGCCACAGCGCTGTCGTTGGGTTGGATGATGCCGCCGACGAGCGTGGGCAGTGCCGGCACGGTGATGTCGTAGATGAGCAGTTCGCTGTCCCCACCGCTGATGAAGAGCAGGCTGTCGTGCATGGCGGTGATCAACTCATTCGTATGGCCGTCGCTGCCGAACCAGGAGAGACCGTTGCAGTTCCACGGGTTCACCCAGGCCACCTGTTGCATGTTGGTCGGGTCACTCACATCCACCACTTCGAATCCGCAGAAGTCCGTTGCGATGAAACAAAGGTCGCCGACCAGGCACACATTGTTGTACGCGAGCGCGGTTGCTGGTGGTTGTTGCGGGTTCACGTAGTGCCCGATCTCCACAGGTTGCGACTTGTCCGTCACATCGATGGCGCGGAGCGCGCCACAGTCGTAGGCGAGGAACAACGTGTCGCCTTTGAGGGCCATGCCGCGTGCGTTCGGCGGATAGTTCACGATGCCGGGCCACGCGGTATCGGGTTGGAAGGAGGAAACGAACGAGATGTTGGCCGGATCGCTCACGTCCAGTATCGCGAAGCCTTCCTCCATCATGCCGAGATAGGCGTATCCATCCTGCACACGCACGATCGCCGTGCCCGTTGTGAATACGGCACTGTCCCATTGATCGAGTATTGCGGGGTTCGCCGGATCGCTGATATCCACGGTGGCCATACCGGCATTCTGGGTGGCACCATGGAATGCACCAAGGCTCACGTACAGGAATTGATCCTGTTGGAACAGGTTTGTTGGTTTGAGCCCGTTGAACGATGATGGTTGGAATGCGAACACTTCACCGGGAGCTGTCGGGTCTTCGATGTCGTAACCGAGAAGGCCGTACTCCAGTCCCGTGGTGTACAGGTAGTGGTCCCCGTTCCGATCGATCACCGACGAGTAGACCGAATACACGAAGGGCAGGTGGGTGAAGCTCTGTTCCTCCAGAAGAACACTGTCAACGGTTTGTGCGGAAAGCAGGACGGGGACCAGGCAAGGCCCGATCCCCATCGCGATACTTCCGGACTTCATGACCGAAAGGTAGTATCCTGTTCCGGTTACTCCACCACCACCGGCATGTCCTTGGGGTGCTTCACACTGTAGGCGAAGCCGACCTTCTTCGTGCTCTTGGGTTCCACGCGGAGATCCCATGTGAGCTGACCGGTCTGCTCGTTCACTGTGGCCTCACCCTTTTCCTCCAGCTTCACCTCGATCTCGCTGCGCGGGCTCAGCGGGTGCTGATCGCGCACCTCGATGTCGATCGCGCTGCTCTTGGTGTTGCGCACGCTGATGTCGAAGCCCACGTTGATCGTGCGTTTGCCGCCGATAATGGCCTTGTCGTTGGTGCTCTTCCGGCGGACACGCTCCACCACCACGCCCTTGTCGCGTCCAAGCGACACATTGAGCGTGTCGGACGTGCTTTGCACATTCAAGTAGCTTTGCCCGACAAAGGTCCCTTCGAAGAAAACATTCGCCTGTCCGGGGATCAGGTTCAGGTCCTCCCATCCGGTGGTGCGCGCGTACAGGAAAGCATCCTTGTCGAGCTTGGGCGTCACGTAGTGCTTGTAGGTGGCGGGCACCTTGTGCGTTTTTACGGCCACGGTGTGGGCCAGGCCATCGGCGGGCACGGTGAAGGGCGCATCAATGGCGAACTCCACGGTGGTGGTGTTGTACACCACGGTGTTCTCCACTTCTAGTTTGGCGTCAATGTCCTCATAGCGCATCGATTCCGTTTCCTTCAGTTCGGCACCATCGGCCATGGCCGGGGGAGCGGCCTGGGCTTCGAACATGGACCTGCCTTTCCTGCGGGTGGATGTGGTGCGCAAGGTGTAGGGTTGTTGCAGCACCCAGGCGCTCATCGTGGGCATGTTGCCACCGAGCGTGGGGTTGCCACTGCTGAGGGACAGGTCCACTTTCTCCCAGGCCTCGCCCGTGCTGTTCACCACTTGCGCTTTCATCATCAGCTCGATGGGGTCGCTCGTATTCTTCGCACGCAGGTCGTAGGCCGGTGTCCACCCGGCGTTGCCGACGAAATAGGTGAGCGTGAAACTGGCGGCCACCTCCACCGGGGCGTCGATCTCCACCACGATCTCGCTGGTGGGTTGCGGTTGTTCGCTCTGGTATTGCGCGAGTTGCGAGCGGAGTTTGTTCAGATCCTTGTCGATATCGGTCAGTTTCTCCTGCTGTGCCAGCCAGTTGGTCTTCGTCACCTGCAAGCGGGTGCGCACATAGTCGTTCACCGCGGTGAGTTGTGCGGCAGTGAGGCCGTTCTGCTGCCCGCCGATGCTGCTGTTCTTGTTGAGCAGTTGCTCCTCGTTCACCCACACGTCCTGCATGGCCTTCTCGTATGAGCGGTCCTTCTCCAGTTTGGTGATCCGTTTTTCCAGGTCGTCGATCTCCTTCTTCTTGGGGCTTTCGCTCAGGTAGTTGATGCGGTGATTCACGCTCAGGATACTGAACCCGCCTTTCCCGTTCACCTGGATGCTCTGCGGATCGAGGTACTGACTGAGGCCCGTGAAGATGAGCGTTGTGCTACCGGAGCTGATGGTCGCGCTCGCGGTACGGTCCACTTGTGCGCCGCTCAAGAAGACCTTGGCCGCCGAGACCTTGCTGGTGACGGGTTGTTCCTTGGCGGAGAGGGTGAATGACGCGATGAGTGCGAAGACCGGGGCGATGGTGGAGCGGCGCATGTGGTGGATGAACATGGTGCAAAGGAAAACCGCGTTTGTGCGGTACCGGGAAGCGGTACACGTAACGTGCCACAAGGTTCGATCAACTCCTTTCGCCCACCAGCAGGCGGTTCCGCACGGACCCGCAGGGGCCCCTACGGATCCTTTGGATCAGCGTTTCACCACGCGCTCCACACGACGGGCGCCATCCTGCTCAAGCTCCACCAGGTACACCCCGGTCGGCAGCCCCGAGAGGTCCATGGTACTGATACCCGGGCTCTTGGCCCGAACGGTCGGAAGTTGGGCGCGGCGCCCAAGCACATCGGATACACCGACCACGGTGGCACCGTTCACGTTGAGGATCCCGTTGGTGGGATTGGGCCACAGCAGAAGGGCAGGCATCGTTTCCTGGACATGGATGATCGTGGAGGGGTCGCCCTGGCAGACGCATTCAGCGGTGTACACGTCATTGTCCGTTTCCGCATTGCCATCATCGCAAGGGGTGCCCGGGAGCGCGGTTCCGCCCACTTGTCCCAGACAATCGGTGGCACAGGTTCCCATGGGCACGCCTGTGGGTTCAATGATCCCCTGCCGCTCGTATCCACCGAGCGAGATATAATAATCGCGGTTGTTGACCGCTGTCCATGGGTCATTCACGATCTCGAAGAGGGTGCAGCCGTCGTTGTTCACCACGGGAACGCTCATCACCAAGTACCATTCATCCTGGGGCATCAGGCACCCCCATTCGCTCAACAAACTGGTACCAAAGCCGTTGTAAGTCCTGTAGTTGAAGCCGGTGGGCGTGCCGTTGAGGTCGGGGTTGGTTTCCTGGGTGACAGGTGCGATGGGGATGCCGTCCGGGCAGTTGTTCGTGCGCGTCCCCAGCGCGGCCGGGCTGGTGGTTGTCCATCGGATGGTGAAGGTGAGGCCGGCCACCACGTCCGAGAAACCGAGGTCATTGGAGCGCAGGTACACCTCCAACTCCGTGGAGTCGTTCGCGTTCATGCGCAGATCGATGTCCACGGACGTGGGCAACTCATCCTGTGCGAAGACACAGGGGGTGAGTGCGAGCGTGGTACAAAGCGCTGCGACCTTGATCATGAAGCGTGGAGAACCTGCCATGGGAATACCGTTTCGTGACCGCTAATATACGGCGCCCACCCCCTTGGTGGGAATGGGCGTCTGAAATACCGGGATGAACGACAGGCTCTTATGAGGCCACGGCAGCTTCGTCGAACTTCACACCGATGCGCAATTCGTTGCGCACCACCAGACGTCCATTGATCGGGCGCAGGAAGTAAAGAGCCTCCACCTCGCTCACCGGTTCGGGTGCGGCGGTGATGGCCATGAAACCGAGGTCCTTGGCCATGCTGAGCACGGCTTTGCGGTTGATGGCATCGAGCGAGTGGACCTCGTCGAGGAAGAAGGGCACGCGGCTGAGCGGGGTGCGCAGCTTGGGATCCTCCTTCAGCATGCTGCGCAACACGAGCAGGTTGAAGAGCACCTTGATCGTGATCGCGGTACCGTGACTTTCCACCTGCAGGTTGTCGTAGCTGTGTACGCGGCCCGCACGTGTGCTCACGGTGAAGCGCAGGGTGAAGAGGTCGCCGTAGTTGAGCGTGAGGCGCTCGCTGAGCTTGTTGCGGAAGCTCTGGTACGCCGCGTCGAGTTTGCCGCTGCTGTCGAAGAGGCCGGTGTGGTCGGTCTCGGCGAGTTCCTTCAGTGCCGCCACGAGTTCGTTCTGGTCCATCACCTCCATGCGCAGGCTCTCGAGGTTCGAGACGCTCACGTTGGTGAAGCGGCGGTTGAGCTGTTCGGCCGCCTGCTTGATGTCGTTGAGGCCGTTGAGGACGTTCTGGAAGTTGGCGCGCAGCAGGTGCAGGTAATTATCCCAGTCCTTGCGCAGTGTTTCTTCGAAGGTGGGCAGGCCGTCGATCTGTTCACGCATCAGGCGCACGGTCTCCTGCTCGTTGGGGCCGATGATGTCGCTCTTGAGCACGCTTTCGATCTTGCTGCGCAGCTGGTCCATCTCGCGGCTCATGGCGTTGTGCTCCTGCAGGAGCTTGCCGTAGAGGGCTATGGCGTCCTCGGCCTCGGCGGGGGCGGACACGGGCTCCTTGCCCTTCGCTTCGGGATCGGGCGGGGGCACGCACTGCTCCATCAGTTGCAGCAGGCGGTTGAAGCGTTCGTCCTCCTTGTTCAGGGCGGTGCGCTGCTCGTACAGCTTCACACCGATCTCCTCCAGCTTGTCGCGCACCTCCTTGCGTTCGCGGTCGCCCTCGGTCTTCTCCTTGGTCAATTCGCTCAGTCGCTTCTGCAGGCGCGGCTCCTCCACACGCTCGCGCTGGAGCGACTCCCAGCGGTTCAGGTTGAGCGTGTGCGCATCGCACTCCGATTGCACGGCGGCGCGGTCCTTGGCCAGGGTCTCGCGGTTCTCGATGGCGTCCATCAGCTTGCGCAGGCGGTCCTGCTCGGCCTTCAGGTCGCTCAACGCCTTTTTCAGCGCCTTCACATCGAGGAGTTCCTTCCACGCCGTGCTGTTGTCCGGCAGCGGAAGGCTCATGAGCGCATCGCTGTACTTGTCGTTGGTGATGTTTTCGGCGATGCCCTTCAGCAACGCGTCGATCTGCTTGCGTTTCTTCAGTACAACATGGTCCGTGGACCCTGAGCCTGTCGAAGTGCCAACGGGCTGCTTGAGGATCTCCAGGTTGAAGAGTTTGCTGAGGCCATGGAGCGCCTCGTCGTCCATCGTTTCGCGCAGCTCGGTGATCAGCGCCTTGTCGAAGTTGGCGATGGCGCGCTCGGTGCTGGCCACGCGGGCGGTCACTTCGGCGAGGGCACGCGCGGTGCGCTGGCGGTCGGCTTCCTCGGCATTGCCCAGCTGGCGGTTCAGCAGGTGCAGGCGCTCCTTGGCGTTGTGCAACGCTTCGCGTTCGAGGTTCTCCACGAACTGCTCCAGGCCCTTGCCCAGGTCGGCGAGTCGCGACAGGTCACCTTCCACACGGCCCTTGAAGCCGGCGATCTCGGCGATCTTCTCGTCGAGGTCCTTGAGGATCCCGGCCGTGCTGATCTTCTCCTTCTCCAGCGCCTCCTGCTTGGCCACGATGGCCTCCTTCACGTGCTTGTTGTGGTCGTGAGCCTTGCGGCGCTTCTCCATCAGGTCGGCGTACACGAAAGCCAGGCGAGCTTCCAGGGCGAAACGCACATCGCTCATGTCGATGTACTTCTCCAGGCGCTCGCGCTCGCTCTTCAGCGTGTTCAGTTTGAGGCGGCGATCGCGGATGCGCTCGAAGTCCTCCGTCATCAGGCGGTTCGCCTCCAGCGCGGGCCTGCTGGGCGGGATGCCCGCCAGCATGAGCAAGCTGCGCTTCATCTCGTGCTGATCGATACTGCGCAGGCTGAGCAGGTTCTTCAGCACCTCTTTGAAGTGCGCGTAGCGTTCGGTCTCGGTAAGGTGGACCACGCCCAGCCCGTTGCTCTCGCCCTTGGTGGCCACCAGGATCGATTCGCGGTGCGCAGCGGCATCGCGCAGCACGCGGAAGTTGCGATCGCTCAGGCGGGCGTCCACGAGTTTCTGGTCCTGCACACGACCGTCATCGGTGAGGTAGTCGTTCACGTTGTACGGTCCGTCGTAGGTGAACCTCAGCGGATCGCCGCCTTGGGCCTTGCTCTGCCCGCGCCAGCCGAGCACGTAAGTGCCCTTGGGCCCTTCCAGCTCGAACAGCAGGTAGCTGAACTGGTCGGGGAAATAGTACGCGCGCGTGGCCTCGGGGTCGTGGTCGCCGAAGTTCATCTGGTTCCTGTTGTCCAGGTAGAGGAACTGCAGCGTGTTGATCAACGTGGTCTTCCCGGCGTTGTTGGGGCCAACGAGCTGGATCGAGGTCGCGAGATCCACTTCGGCGTAATCATAACTGCCGCTGCGGATGGCGATGAGCTTGGAGGGGCCTAGTCCGTTCTGCATGTATCGGTTTTTCTGCCGTAAGTCGTGTGTGGTCGTTCCGCGATCGGGATCAGTTCATCTCCGGATCGATCTTCGGCTCCAGTCCCGGAAGCACATCGCGGTTCTCCTGTTCGGCGGCCTGACTGATCTCCTGGCATTTGTCGAAGAGCCGATGGAAGGGGCGGAGGAAGCGGAAGGTGTCGTCGTTATTGTACTCGACCCAGCCCTTGGTGGCCATGCTCCGGATGAGTTTGCGCAGGCCGTTCTCGTCGTCCACCTCCACCGCGCGCATGTGTGCCTTGTAGCGGTCGCTCTTCAGGTGCGGCATGCCCGCCAGGGTGAAGCGCTCGGTGAGGAGGTATTCCTCGATGGGACGTCCCTCGTTGGCCGCGGCTTCGATCATGATGAAGCAGAACACGGCCATGGGGGCGAGGGAAGCGGCGGGCGGTGTGCCCTCGGCGGCCTCGGTATGGAAGAAGAAGAAGTCGCGGGGATGGCGCACGAGATTCAGGCCCAGCGGCTCGAAATAGTGCTTGTAATCCTCGTAGTGCTCGGCGAGCGCCGCGTGCAGGGTGCCCTGCTCGTGGGTGATGTAGGCGCCCTGGCGGAGCTTGTCGAAGATATCCTTCAGTTGCGGTAGCGGAGTGGTCGTGTTCGGTTCCATGGCTCAGCACGCCGGAGCGTTGCGTAAGTGTGGTATCATTATGTGTTCGCGCCGGGTCCGGCCTTGTTGATGGCGATGGCGGACGCCTCGAGTACCCCGTCGCGGGTACGGTATTGTTTCATCTTCCCGCCCTTGAATTCCACATCGAGCTTCGGGTCGAAGAGCAATTTGCTCAGGCCGAGCAGCGCGTCGGAGGTTCCCTTCTCGGGGAAGTTGCCCGTGAGCCATCCGGTGACATCCTTCACCGGTAGTTCTTCGCTCAGCAGGTTCGGCAGTTCGTTCAGCCAGAGCAGGCGCACGTAGTCGGGCGGGGTGTCGCCGTTCTCCGTGGTGTTCAGCACCGGCGGCGGGATCGGCGGGTGGTTCACCACCTCGTCGACGATCCGGCGGAGCACCTCCTCGGTGGGCGGCACTTCGATACGCGCATTGGTGGTGGGCGTCACGTACATGTTCACCCAATCCTCCAGCTTCATCTGGCGCAGGCGGCCCAAGGCGAGCGTGGCACCATGGGCGATGGCGCTCGAACGGCGCAGCACATCGTACAAGGGCTGCAATTCCTTGCGGCTCTCGTTCAATGTGTGGATCGCACGGCGGCGCATCACGCGGATCTGCCGTTCGTTGCGTTCCACCATGCCGAGTTCCACGTACACGCCCTGTTCGCGCGCGGCGCGCAGCACCATGTCGGTCTCCATCAGGGTGCTTTCCAGCAGGCCGTCCACGCGGATGATCTCCACCAGCGGATGCACGTACTGGTCCATCAGGGTGAGGATGCGCAGGTAGCGCTCGCGCACACTCACGCTGGTACGGTCGGCCTTGTAGCGGGCCACTTCAGCCAGCACGGCGCGGTGGGTGGCGTCCAGATCGTCCTGCATGCGGCGCAGGGTGTGGTCGATCTCGTTGGTGGCCATGGCCACGCTGAGCGCGTCGCCGGCCTCCACGCCGAGACCGATCCGTTTGCGGGCGCTCTCCAATGCGGCGATGTAGCCCTGGATGATCTCCGGGCTGGTGGGCACCGCGTCGTTGTACAGGAAGTTGAGCAGGTGCAGCAGGGGCTGGCTCATCACGTAGTGCGATGAGTCCTGCTCCACGGGCACGATCACCTGCAACTCGGTGAGGCGCTCCCACGTGGTTTGTGGTTGTTCGGCCGTGATATCGCTGAAGGTGCGGATCATCTGCCGCACCTGGGCCTCGCTGATGTCGCCGGGTTTCTGGCTGATGGCGTGCAGCAACGGTACATGGCCGGCGCAGAAATCGAAGAAGCGTTTGGGTGTGGGCTGCATCGTTCTCGCAGGACTTGAGGCGCCATAAGGGCGTACTTCAAGCATGCGAGATTACACCTGCGGTTGCGGTCGGGGAGGGGTGAGTTTTCGACAGGTGTTGGTAACGGCGGTGCTCATCGGATAACCCGGCCTGCAAGAAAGGCGGAACCCGCCACCGGTAGGGGACGGGTTCCGCAGTTGGATGGCGACGATCACTGTCTCACCGCGACCGGCTCGTAACCACCAGTTTTTCCGTCACGGACGTTGATCCACCGCGTGCGGTCACTTGGTACGTGCCGGGCACGAGTGCTGTATTCAGTGAGAGCACGCCTTGCGCACGACCGTTCACGGACGTGACCCGCTGTGCCTGGATCAGCTTGCCGTCCATGTCCACAACGTCGATGGACAAGGGGCCATCGTTGAACTGTGTGGCCAGGAAGGTCACGGGTTGGCCGTTGTTCGGGTTGGGCCCTACGGTGAGCGTGGTCTGGTCGGTGCCGCTGTCCATGTGCTGGGCTGATCGGATGTGGCCGGTGCGCTCCAGCCCGTTCAACGAGACGTAGAAGGCCCCGTTGTTGCGTCGGTCCTTCACCCAATCATCGTCGGCGATCGAGATGGATGGAGCCCCCGGTGCGAATGTGCCGATGGTGAAGGCCATTCCCCCGCGCCAAGGCTGACCGATCTCCGTGATCGGAGTGAGACCGAACCCACAATAGATCCGGTATCTTATGTCACCGACCTCATGCACAGGACCCGAGGGGGCCAGTGCCATGCAGGAGCGTTGCATCTCAGTCTGGACCAGTTCGGGTATCGCATCGGTGGTGGCCGCGTTCCAGGCGACAGTGAAGACCAGGGAGGCCGGCACACCGTCGAAGTCCGCATCCGGTGTGAGTTGCACATCGATCCCCCCGTTGTCGGTGCGGTGCAGGTCGATATCCACCGATGGTTGGGCGAGCGCAGGAAGGGCGAACAGGGCGAGCAGTCCTGATGCGAGTTGGTTGCGGAAGATCGGTTTCATGATCGTTCGGATGAGGAGGTTCAAGGCAGTTGACCGTCACGGATGTTGCTGGGTGTGTTGCTTCCTACGTTCACGAGGATACGGTCGCGGTCGTTGGAGGGTCCCGTGTATTTCACGCGGCCGTCGAGGTTCACATCCGCAGGGAGATAGCCCTGGACCACGTTGTTCGGTGTGAAGCCGCCGATGGCCACCAGGATCGGGTCTCGATCGTTTCCGGAGCCGGTGTACTGCACGGCGTTGTCGAAGGTGACATCCCCGGCCCATAATGTGCGACGCGCACCGATCTGTTTCTGCGGGTCCGTCCCGAAGAGTCCGGTGGAGAGCAGGGTGAAGTCCACATTCACCACTCCGCTGGCGAAGGTGACGGTGTCCTCCGTCATGGTGCCCAAGTGGTTCCGGTGGCGGATGGCCACATGGTAACTGCCCGCGCCAACGGCCATGTTCACCGGTGAAAGGCCGTCCGTGGCCACCACATCACCATCGCGTTGCAGGAGTGCGCAACGGCTGGCCACCACATCGCTGTTGTCGTCGGCATCCCTGAGTTCCACAATCACCCAGTCCACGATCGCATCGTTGCCGGGAATGGCGAGTACGGATGAGGTGGTGGTTTCACCACCTCCGCTGGCCGCATGGACGTAACCCATGGCCGTGAAGGGTTCTGTGAGTGGGAAGCTCGGGAGTGTGCGCAAGGAGTCGCGCATAACGCCGTTCGCGTACGGGCCCTCCAGGAACACGCGGGCACTGAGAAGTGCGGTGTATGTCGGCACCACGGTCCAATTGAGCAGAGCGGATCCTTGTCCGGCGATGCCGCTGCTCGCTTTGTGGAGGGACGAGAGGTCGATCGAGAGCGCATAGGCACCGGTTCCGCTGGCCACAGACGCAAGGCCACCGATCGTGTACGTGCTTCCGTTCACCGGTGTGATGGTGAGCGCTCCGGTGGGTTGTGCCATGCCGTCCTTGTGGAAGGAGATCGCTTCATCGACCAGGTTGGCGTCGAGCAGGTCAGCAGAGAACTGGATGGTGGCGCTGGTGAGGTCCGCTGTGAGTGACTGGTCATTCGCCGTTTGCCATGTAGCGCTCAACGGGGTCTGGTCGATGTAGAGGTTCTTCGTCCCGCTCGCGTTGCCACCATTGCTACCGATGGCCGTCACTTTCAGGCCCGTATTGCCGCCGGTGGGGAAGCTCACGGGAACGCTCTGCGGGCCCGCGCTGGCATTCTGCAGGGTGGCCAGCACGTTCTCCGTGCCGAAGGAGGTCTGTGCGATGGTCACTTGCGCGGCCGGTTCGCTGAGCGTGAAGAGTGCATTGAATCCGAGCGTACTGGTGAGGCCGTCCGTGCTGGAGATGCCCAGGTCCGGGCTGATGCCCACGTTGGTCACGGTGATCGGTGTGCTGCGATCGACCGTCCAATTGGTTGCGAGGCTGCCGCTTCCCACGTTGCCCACGGCATCGGAGAGTCCGGAGGCGCTTACGGTGAAGGCATAGGCACCATCCGGGTAGGAGGCCATGCCCAGGTTGCTGATCCGCCACTCGTCGGCATCCACCTGCGACAGTTGCGCGGGCAGCAGCGGCAGTGCGTTGCCATCCCGTGTGATGGTGATCGCAGCGATGGTCAGCCCTGAGACCGGCTCGCTGAAGCGGAAGTTCACACCTGTGCGGTGTTGTGCATCGAGGCCACCCGTGGTGATGGGCGTGAGTTCGACCACCGTGGGTCCGGTACCATCGAGGGTGAGCGCCACACTCTGCGCTTGCAGGCCCGGCACACCAGCGGTGCTCAGCACGTTCGGCATGTCCACGCTCAAGGTATAGGTGCCATCCGCGTTCATCACGTTCTCGAGCCCGCCCACTTGGAAGAGCGTGCTGTCGCTGTTCATGCGCGCCACGGTGAGCGCACCCGCTTGAGGCGATCCGCCCAGCAGCACCGTGAGGTCCGCAGGGGTGAGGCTCGTCTCGTCGATCGGTCGGTTGAAGAGCAGTTCGATGGTGGTGAATTCATCGTCGGTGGTGCCGTTGGGCAAGCCTTGGAAGGCGACGATCGCCGGCACGGAGATGAACTGCGTCCACGAGACCTGTCGGCCGGCTACACCGCTGATGCCGAATTGGTCGGTGACACCGGCAGCCTGCGCCGTGAAGACGTAGAGGCCATCGCCGGTGGTGAGCGCGGTGAGGTCCACGGTGAAGGTGAAGGGGTCCACCTGTGTGATCGTGGCCGCGTTGCTCATCAGATCAGGTCCTCCTTGGAAGGTGAGCGTGAGGTCGTCCACGGTGAAGGTGGCCGGATCGATCGGCTTGTCGAAGACGACGGTGAGCTGCGTGACCTGCGTTGCGGAGATCATCGTGGGTGCGCCCATGATGGTGTCCACGGCCGGTACGTCGGTGTTCTTCGGTACCCACACCACGGTATAGCTGGTGGGTGATGTGTACCCGAGCGTGTCCACGAAGTGGAACTTGTCCTCGTACACGGGCTGCTGGCTCACGGGCAGGGTCACGAAGGTGAGCCATGCGTTGTCCAGCGGGATGCTTTGGCCGTCGCCGTTGCGCGTCACGCTCACGATGTCGTAGTCGCCGCTGCCGGGGTCATCCAGCTTGATGTGGTTCCAGCCCGGTTCGCTGGCGGTGACGGTGAGCGTGTTGGTGAAGGTGGGCGCACTTACCGGTGCGTTGAACGCCCCGCTCTCCGCAGGAAGCACCTCCGCCGTGCGCATACCCTGGCTGAAGTAGATGATGTCCGGCACGTCGTTGATGTCGAACTGGTCGTTCACCAGGAAGTCGTTCATGCCATCGCCCAGCGGACCGTACTCGCGGATGCTGCGGGTGAGTTCATGCAACTCCACACCCTGCACCAGGCTCAGCTCGGGATTGCCGAAGCTGTTGGCATGCACCACGCTGGCCTCGTAGCTCACGAATTTGCCCAATAGGCTGCTGGTGAACCACCACTGGCCCACCTTGGTCTGGTGTGGCGGAATAGTGCCGAAGGGGATGTCGAGCACGCCGAGATTCGCGGGCTGTCCTTGCAGGTTGCTGCCGGTGAGCTCGAATTGGATGGCCAGGCCGCTCTCGTTCTCCACGATCTCGGGCTGCGCACTGCTGATCTTCATGTTCTGCGCGGCACCGTAGCCGTGGTTCTCGATCATCACCGCCAGTTCGGCAGGGATCGAAGGCTCGATATCCGGACTGGTGAGCGCGTCATCGCCGAGGATGTTGCGCTCCATGAAGTAGTGCAGCATCAGGTCGGGGCTCGGGTTCACCGTGAGGGTGATGGGCGCCAGCTCGATCGTGGTCATCTCCTCGTTGTAGGGATCCCAATAGGTCACGCTGCCGCCGAAGCCGTATGGCACGGGCACCGTGGGCGCCGCGCCCGGCTCGGGGATGAAGAGGAACTGCACGATGCCATGTTCCTGCGAGGGGATCTGGCCGGTGCCGGTCACATCGGTCAGGCCCGTGAGCTGCTCGGTGTTGATCTGGAAGAGCCCATTGCTCGGCACGCCATCCGGGTCCGTGATCAGGATGTTCACGCTGAGCGAGTCGATGCCATCCGTCGGGTGTCCGTTGAAGATGTCGAGCGTGCCCGTGAAGGCCTCGCGCGTCATGGTCACGGTCTGGCTGAGCTGGACGGTAACGGAGGCGCAGACGGAGTTGTTATCGTTGTCAATGATGGAGAAGATTTGCAACAAGGTCTCCTTGTACATGTCCATCAACGACTGATAGTCGTTTTCCTGGGCATAGTTGAGCGCTTGTGCAATGGAGTCCTCGTATTGCCAGACCAGCAGCGTGTCGATGATGTTTGGGTAGCTGCCGTTCGGTGAGAAGATACCAAGGCTGTTTGCTTCCAAAGTCAGGTTCCAGCGATCGAAGAAGTCGGACAAGGCCGCTGGCTCGGTATCCGTTCCGAGCATCGAGGCAAGTATCCCTTGTTGGACCGATGGACCAATCGGCTGGTTGGCGGAGACGTATGGTTGGATCTGCGGAGCCAGGTCGGACCAGCTTGAAGCTTCGGTGAGCGTCCCATAATAGTGGACCGCGCGTGCATCCAGGTTCGTAACACCCCTTCGCCAGGCCTCCAGATTGTTCGCAATCTGCTCAAATTGCGATCCGGATTCCCTGGCTAGCAGTGCTGCGCCGTCCGAAGAAGTATTGGAGCATGTCCAAGCGGCACCGATCAAACCTGCGGTACAGGTGATTGGATTTGGCAGGTCCAAAGCCTCAATAACCTCGTCGGTTAGCTCATCCTTCCAATCCTCCAGCGCACCCTTCACGATATCAAGTTCACACTGTAGGACATCGAAGGCGGACTGGGCATTCAGGGCACACCCAATCGCTTCAGCCTGCCCCAATGCCGCCTCGATTACATCAAAGGCCTCCCCTACGAAGTCTGCACCGAAGCAATCCGCGATGGATTCTATCACATCCTTGATGCACTCGGTGCAGCTCTTCTTGCTCGTCGTTAAGGGGATGCCATTGAATTCTCCGGTTAGATGGCCGTGAGGCGGAGGCGGGCACCATGGGCAAATGACGTCACTGGTGTCCGTCGGGCTCGTTGTCCACTCGAACTCCGTTCCAGGTCCGTCTGGGCAAGAGAGATTCAAGTAGTGGTAAAGCTCTCCTCCGCGCGTCCAAAGCCCCGTGGTTAAGCTACAGTAGTACCAGTACATGATTCCTGCGAATCCTTTGCACCCGACCGGTATCGTCTCGTGGTCGCGGTATTGATCCTCGGTCATGCCCAGGTATCCGGATATTCCGCTGATTGACATGCCCGAGAGGCCCGCAAGCGGTACTTCTCTCCGGCGCATGAGAACGGGTACTTGAACGGACTGCAACGCCAGTAGATCGGCGGGTACGTAGTTGGTCACGAATTCGTAGATGGGATGATCTTCCTGCAGTTGCAGTGTAACGTCCTTGGCTGTGATGAGACCATGGTTTGTCAAGGTGGCCATGAACGCGAAGACCTCCTGTCCATGCAATTCCGGCATCGTATCCGGCATGTCGATCGTCACCACCGGGATCGGGATGTTGGTCTGGAACACCATGTTCAGCTGCACATCGTACTGATCCTGCACCTGCGTTGGCACTACGCTCCAACTGAACGTGATCGCCTGGTACTGGATGAACACCGTTTGCGTCGCGCTCGTGCCGGGGTTCACCGTCACCAGTTGCTCCGTGGGCAGGTGCTGGGGCTTGCTCACCACCAGGCGGTGGGTGCCTTCAGGCAGGTCGGTCATGGTGAAGAGGCCGTTCGCGTCGGTCACGCCGCTGGCGAGCAGCGCGTTCGTGTACTGGTGGCGCACTTCCACAGTGGCACCGGCCACGTGCGGCTCATCCTCGTCGAAGAAGGTGAATTGGTTCACGGCGTCCACGGTGAGGTCGCCCACGGTGGTGCTCACCTTGGTGAAGGTGAAGGGGAGTACGAGGGAATTGCTGTTCGCGCCGTTGAGGACCACCGTGCCATTGATCGGCGTATCGAATGGAACACCTGCATCCGCCAGGAAACGCAGGATCACCAGCGCGGTGTCACCAGCGGCCAGCGCGGGCATGTTCACTGGCGTCATGGCTGTGAGCCAGGGCACGCTGGGCAGTGAGAGGCTCAGCGCACCAGTGCTTCCGGCGCCGTTGTTCATCAAGCGGAACTGCACCAGTTGCTGCCCAGCCGCCTGCGAAACGCTGGTGGTGATGCTGCTGATGTCAGCGCTGATGTTGCCGCCGGGTACCTGGCAGTAGTAGTAGGCGTCCTGTGGCTGGATCGTGCCCTGGTCGCTCACCACGCTCAAGGTGGCCGCTGCGTAGTTGAAGCCTGCCGTGAGCACGGTGCCGCTCACTTCGTAGGGGATGTTCGCCGTGGCGCCGCCCGCCAGCGATGCCAGCGTACCGAAGCTGAAAGTCGCGCCAGCCGGGACGTTGGTCGGCACCAGCGTAAGGTTGGTGAGCGTGGCACCGCTCATGTTCTGCACGACGAGCGTGCCGCTGAGCGTATCGCCGATTAAAACCACGAACTGCGGGTACTGACCGTTGTTGAGGCGCACGCCGTGGATGTCGAAGGCGTCCTGCTCGGTGGTCTGCCCCATGCCGGGGAAGCAGGCGCCGATGGTGTAGTGGCCGCTCTCGTTGGCCAGCGGGATGAAGCTGGCGGTGAAGGCCCCCGAAGCGTTGGTGGTGGTGAGCACTTCACGGCGCAGGCCGTTGGTGAGCACGTACACTTCGATGGGCTCGTTCGCCGCTGGGCTCATATCAGGACGGACGGCCGTGCCGGTCACCGGGATGGAGCTGCCACGCAGGAAGGTGGTGCCCGCGACTTGCGCCGTGGCCGTGTAGCTCGGGTTGATGCTCACGTTCAGCGGCTGCGAGGTGTTGTTGGTGTAGGTGAGTTCGCTCACGCTGGCACCTGGGTTCACCTGGATCAGCAGCTTGTGCGTGCCGGGGTTGTTGGGCACCACGGCCGCACCGCTGATCTGCACGTTGCCACCTGCCGTCACCGGTGTGTTGATGGTGTAGTCGAAGAGCACGATGTCGCCCGCGTCAACGATGCTGTTCTGCGAGAGCACCCCGCGCACGGGCGTGCCCACGATGGAGTTCGCGAAGCCGGTGTTGGCGATCGTGGCCTGCCAGGTGATGGGCGTGAGGGCGGGCCATGGGCTGGTGCTCGCGCTCAGCGCGCTCACGATCAGATCAGGCTGGTTCACATCGGTGACGATGCACCACGCGATGCCCGGTGCGAAGCCACTCGCGGCTGCTTGCACGTACACCTGCTGGCTACCGTCGGGGGTGCCGTCGTTCACGGTGGTGATGGGCACATCCACCCACAGTGCGCCGATGGGGATGATGGCCGTTGCAGGCAATGTGATCTCGGAGAGGTCGTAGGAGCTGAGGTCCACGGTGAGCGCCGTGGCTGTGCTGGTGTTGCGCTGCACGCGCAGGATGCCGGCGTTGGCCAGGCCCTCGGCGAGCGTGGCTGGGTTCACCGTCACGGTGAGCGATGGGCCGTCGTTGTCCACCACGGTCAGGTCCGCGTTCACATTGGCAACGGTGGAAGGCGGCGCGCTGCATCCGCAACCGGCCATCTGCACGGCGGCGTTGATCGTCACGGTGCGGAAACCGTCCACCAGGGCGTTGTCGATCACGCCGATGGTGAAGGTCTGCTGGCTCGCATTGGCGGCGAGGGAGACAGTAGCGGGAAGGAGGAGTGTGTTGGCAAGGCTCGGGGTGAGCACGGCGGTGAAGGCGATGGGCGGGCTGCCGGCGGTGCGCTGCAAGGCAGCTTGCACTGCGAACGCGCCGCCGCTCTCGCTCACGGTGTCCGTTGTCAGCACCAGTTGGAGTCCCGGCACATCATCATCCGTGAGCTGGAGCGAAGCATTCGCGGCGGAATGGCCTGCGGCGCCAGCCGTAAGGTCCACGGCGATGTCAAGCTCCGGCAATGCGTCCTGCGGCAGGGTCACGTTCACCGGGACCGAGGTGGTGTTGGCCGCGATGGTGACGCTGGCTGGCACCGCGAAGCGCGTGGGCGCGTTGCTGGTGAGGAAGACCTGCAAGGGCTGGCTGGGCGCGAAGTTGGTGGCCACCTGGAAGCTCACCGTGCTGCCTTCACCGGTGGTGGTGGGCAGCCCCGTGAAGGAGAGCGCCGGCGATTCGTTGTCGAGGATGGTGAGGTTGCGGGTGGCGGGAAGGAAGCCCGATGAAGAAGCAGTGAGCACGGCGGGGATGGTGCCTTCGAGCAGTGCGTTCTCAGTGGCCACCAGGGTGAAGCTGCGCGCGCTCTGCCCAGCGAGGATGGTGATGCTCGTGGGGAAGTCGAATCGCTCAGACTCGTCGATGCCGATGTTCACGGTAAGCGCATTCGCGGTGGAGCCCGTGCGTTGCACTGTGATCGGCACACCGGCGACGGCGCCCTCGGTCAGGTTCGGTTGCGGCACCAGCAGCTTCAGCAGTTTGCGCACAATCCAGTTGGTGGCTTGCGTGCCGGTGTTGTTCGCGGCGCTGTTGGGCAACTCGGTCAGGCCGGTGCCGGGCACCAGTTCCACCACGAAGCGCGCATCATCGCCCACGTTGATTAGCGCGGGCATGGTGAGCACCGTGCTACGCGGGAGCGATGCGCCAGCGCTCAGCGGTGTGCCTGCAGTGTAGGGGGCTTGCGCGATCAGCGTGCGGTTCGCGCCGCTGCCCGATTCCATGTAGTAGCGCTCGGTCCAGTTCACCGTGGCAGCGGCGTTGCCCAGGTTGGCTACGTTCCAGTTCAATGTGATCGACTGGTCTGGGGCGATGGTGTCGTTCACCGCGCTCACGTTCTGCACGGCCACATCGGGGCCTTCCAATTCGCACACGCAACTGGCCGACCAGATGCCGGGCAAATTGCTCACGGTGCATGCCGTGCCGGGCAGGGCCGCGCCTCCCGGCATGCCGAGGCAATCGATCAGCAGGCCGTGGCACTCGCAGGCATTGTCGAGCACGTCGTTGCCCGTCGTGGCAAGGCCATCATCGCAGGCGGAGCCGATCTGGCCGGTCACACCAGGACAGGTATCCACGCAATCTGCGATGCCATCATTGTCCGTGTCGTTGTCCGCATTGCCGCAGCCGCATTGGCCGGGTGCGGTCTTCAGCGGATCGTTGGGGCAGCCGTCGATGCAATCAGGTGTGCCATCGGTGTCGCTGTCGGTTTCGGGCACGCCGCAACCGCAGGCACCCGGAGCTTGTTTGTTGATGTCCGCAGGGCAGAGGTCTGTGTTATTGGCCACGTAGCCCGCGGGCGCCTCCTCCTCGCAATTCTGAATGCTGCTGTTCGGGTCGCCGAAGCCGTCGTTGTCAGCGTCGGCGTACCAGGTAGTGACCGTAAGGCCATCGTCCACGCCATTCGCGCAGTCGTTGTCGATCCCGTCGCAGATCTCCGATGCGCCCGGATGGATGTCCGGGTTGCTGTCGTCGCAATCGCCGCCTACGAGCACGGTGCCAGGGGGCTGCTCGCAATCTGTGGTGATGGTCGCTGGATCGCCGTAGCCGTCCTCATCGGCATCGGTGTAGAAGGTCACATCGCCCACGCCATCCACATTGCCTGCTTGCTCATGCGCGAACAGGTCGGTCACTTCCTGCGCGGTGAGTGCCCGGTTGTACAGGCGCAGATTGTCCATTTTGCCGCTGTAGAACTGTATGGCGCTCGCCGAGTTCCGGCCAATGAAGAGGGCGATGCTTGTTGTGATGTTCTCCACGGGATGCGTGGCCGTCGCATTCAGCACGCCATCCACATATATGCGCATGGTCGAGCCCGTGCGGGTGTGCACGATATGGTGCCAGGCGTTGTTGCCCAGGCCGCCGGAGCTCGATACTGCCTTTGATGAGTTGTTGCGTCCATGGAATACTCCTGCGCTCGGATGGTCAACGAAACACTGCAATCCGCGATACGGTGAACAGCACGACTCGCCTTTGTCGAAGATGTTGCCAAGGCTCCCGGCAGCCCAATTCAACCACACCGAATAGGTGTAGTCTCCTGTGCCCAGGTTGAGCGAGTTGCTATGGGGCACCAGCACGTAACGGCTTCCACCGAACTGGAAGGCCCCGTTGGCGGTGCCATCCATGCCAGTGGTGAACGAAGCGCCACCCGGTGCTGTGCCGTTGTTGCCATTGGTAGAGTGGTCGTTCAGGTTGCCATTGAAGAGCCATTGTGCTACAAGCCCATTGCTGAATGTGGTGGGATCATCCACCGTTCCGTTGCAATCGTTGTCGAAGCCATCGCAGATCTCGATGGCGCCCGGATGCATCGCGTTGTTGTTGTCGTCGCAATCACCGGCCGTGGCGGAGTAGCCCGCAGGCACCGTGCAGGTGAAGAAGCCCGGCACCAGCGCGCCCGTGCCGTAGCCATCGCCATCGGCATCCACGTAGTAGCTCGCGGGCACATCGGCCACGCCGCAGCCGCATTCGCCGGGCGCGATCTTGTTCACATCGTTGGGGCAGCCATCGTCCGCGTTGCAGGTGCCGTCGTTGTCGCTGTCCTGGAAGATGCCCGCGCACTGGCAATCCACGCCGATCACATCGTTCGTGGTGCAGGCGCTGCCGTCATCGCAGGGCGAGCCGGGCGTAACGCCGCCGGGGCAGGCGAAGGGCAGATTGCTCTCGCCATCCGCCACCGTGAACTCACGGAAGCTGCTCACGCCCGCCAACGAGCGGGTGTACGGGTTGCTGCCGCTCGCCCCGCCCAATGCGCCGGCCACCCAATCGGTGCCGTTGTAGGCGTGCAGCGCGCAATTGCTCCTTCCGAAGTTCGCTCCCTCATCGACCGTGTTCCACTGCAGTTGCACCGTGGCCTGGTTGCCGCCGCTGGTCTGCTCGGTGATCGTCCAGGTGCGCTCCACCTGCTCGTTCACCACCAAGTCGCCGGTGGGCACGCCGGGCGCGCCGTACTCACTGTACACTTCGTTCTGCACACGCGCCGCGAAAGTCTCCTGCGGACCGCTCGTGAGGCTGAGCGTGGCGGGCAGGTAGCTGGTGGCCGTGCCGATGGGGAACAGCACATTGGAGCCGTTGATCGCCCGGCGCAATGAACCCATGCCGTCGGTAACGAGGTAGCGTGCGGCCGACTGGTTCGTGATCGTGGCGGCCAGGGCCAGCGTGAGGTTGTTCGCGCCGAGCGTGAGCTTGCCATTGGTGAGCGTGAGGTTCGTATTGATCGTCTGGTCGCCGCCCAGCGATACGCCATTGGCATTGTTGATCGTGAGCGTGTTGATGCTGCCGGTGCCGCTCAGGATTTGCGCCGCAGCGCCTGCGAATGGCAGGTTGGTGAGGGTGACGCTGCCGTTGTTGGTGAAGCTGGGGCCGGTATAGTTCGGCACACTGCCCGCGATGGTGCCAGCGTTCACTACGGTGGAGGCGAACGTGCTCGGTGCGGTGCTGAAGGTGAGCGTGCGGGAGGCCGCGATGTTGATGGTGCTGGTCGCGTTGTGGCTGTTCGTGTTCTGGAAGATCCAATTGCCGTTCACCAAATTGATGGTGCCTGCATTGGTGAACAAGCCGTTACCATTGTTGATGGTGGCGAAGGTGCCCGAGGCGTTCTGGTTCACGGTGCCGCCCGCCTGGTTGGTGAATGGCACGGCCAATTGGTTGAC
>JAFDZE010000148.1 GCA_018267155.1 Bacteroidota bacterium
CCCAGAGCACGCTGCCCACCTGGTTGGCCGGAGTGGTGTTCGTGAACTGGATGGTCAACGGGGTGCAGCCGGCGATGGTATCACTGGTGAAGCTGACCTGAGGCTCGGCGTAAACGATGATCATTTCGGTGATCGTGGTATCGTTCGTGCAGCCCTGTGGACTCGTAACGGTCAACTGCACGCTGAAGGTGTCGGCCTGGTTATAGGTGTGCGAAGGATCGCAGATGTTGGCCGAACCGCCATCACCGAAGCTCCACGCGCAGTTGCCCGTGAGCGTTCCGGTGGTGTTGGTGAAGTTCACCGTCATGCCGATGCAACCTTCCAGCGGATCGGCCGTGAAGGTGGGTTCGGGCACCTCGTAGATGGTGATGAGCGCGGTATAGGTAGTGTCCGTTGGACAAAAATCCTCCGACAGGAGGGACAAGGTCACGTCATAGGTTCCCGGTTCGGTGTACTGATGACTCGGGGCGCTCGTGGTGTCCGAGGATCCGTCGCCGAAGTCCCAATTGACACCTATCACTTGGGAGAGATCCGACAAGGTTTGAAGTTGGAAGTTCACCGGGTCGCAACTGGTCACCGGCGCGTTGCCGATCACGGCGGGTACACAGATCGGGTCGATGTGGATCTCGCTGATCACGCAAATGGTGTCGTAGTAACTCACCATCTGGTACCATCCGGTGTCCAGATCGTTGATGGAGACGCCCAGGATGGTGTCCGTTTGGCCGGGCAGGGCAACGCCCTGGTAGAACCACTGGTAGCTCTGGGCCAAGCTGTCCGGGTGCCCGGTGAGTTCCAGGTCGTCCAGATAGAATTCACCGGCCTCCGTGATGGTGGAGCCAAAGGCCGAAGTTTCGTTCAACGTGAGATTGTCGAAGATGAAGTAGGCGAGCCACTGATCGGACACGCTGGGATAGTCGGGGGGAAGTGTGCAAGGCGAACCGATCATGATGGCCTGCACGTCAAACGTGGGTACGAACGTGATCGTGACCTGGCTCCAGGACTCGTTCGGTGTGTAGGTCACATAGCCCAATTCGGACCAGCCGGGCTCAGTTCCAGGACAAAGAGGGACCGGAGTAGGCCAGGTCGGACATGTGGCGGACCCGAAGATCGTCACGTTCACCGGACTCAAGTTCATTAAAGTGGTGTTGCTCAGGAAATTGTCGATCTCGAAAGCGGCCACCGACATGTTCAGACTGTACGATTCGCCTGCCAGCATGGGCTGCATCAGGCAGCCGCCGATGTACTCCATGTAATCGTGGCAGAAGTAACCGCCCACGCAACCATTGCCACCACCTGGCAAGGGTTGCTCGATCCAAGCTGGCATGTAGGTGGGCGCCAGGAAATAGTCTGAGGTGGAACCGGTCGCCTGGGCCCATCCATCCGCACAATCCAACTGGCTGTAGGAGGTGGGCTGGCAATCGAAATCCTCGAACGAAGCGTTCGGCAGGATGGATTCCACTTCACCACCGCCGATAATGCCATCGCACACGCATTCCGTCGTGTCGTTCAGATCGATCAGGCCGTCATTGTCATCATCGATGGCGTTGTTGCAAATCTCCTGTGCGGACACTCCGGAACAGAGGAGGAGAAGGAACGGGACCAGCTTGGAGCGTAGGGATGAGCGCATGCGGAAAATCGTGACTGGAGACATGACGAACGAACGGTCCGTCAGGTTGTTCCATGGTGCCAATGTAGTCCTGTTGGTGCACGGTGCAAAGGCCGGTCGGCCGTGATGTGAACGATCGCGCCTGCACATCGGGCAAGATATGCCCCTTCCGGTCCACGGGTTTCAACCAATGCATGGTGGAGAGCTTCATGCCGTACAGGATGGAGATGGGATGGCCGGTCTTCAATTTCGCGCCCATGCTGCTCAATTCAGAACCCCTTGCCGCCGATCTGGGCCTGCTTGTACTGCGCCTTTACGCGGGCATCACCATGCTGTGGCAGCATGGCTGGCCCAAGCTCACGGGCTTCAGCGAGCGGATGGACCATTTCGGTGATCCCATCGGATTGGGATCAACTGTCTCGTTGGGGCTCATCACCTTCGCCGAAACGGCCTGTGCCCTGTTGGTGGCGCTCGGCTTGTGGACCCGGGTCTCCACCCTGCCGCTCATCATCGGTATGGCCGTGGCCGCGTTCATGTCGAATGGCGACGGGCCCTTCGGCCAGCAGGAGCTCCCCGTGTTCTACCTGGTGGCCTTCTTGGCCATCCTGCTCGCCGGGAGCGGGCGCTTCAGCCTCGATCGCTTGAAGTTCAGCTGATCCGGGGTCACGTGAGCGAGCCGTCGAGACCGAGCTTCTCGCGTACCGTGGTCAGGTAGAGCCCTCCGATCGGGATCTTCTCCTCGCCGTCCTCCATCACGATCTGGTGGTCCTCGATGGCCTTGATCGCGTCCACGTGAACGATGTATGAGCGATGCACGCGCAGGAACTTGTCCTTGGGCAGGCGTTGTTCCATGCTGGCCATGGTGCTGTACACCACGTGGCGCCTGCCTTGCACCTGGATGCCCACGTAGTCCTTCAGCGCCTGGATGAACCGGATATCGCGGCATAGTATGCGTTGCTGGCGGCCCTTCACGGTGATGAACAAGGCGCTCTGATCGCCTTCGCCCATCAGGCGCATCTTCAGGTCGTCCCGCTCCCTCCTGACCCGCTTGTCCTGCCCATGGTTATGAACCGCCATCTCGATGGCCACGCTCAGATCCACCGGCCGGAACGGTTTGATCACGTAACCGTACGGCATCGCAGTGCGTGCGCGGTTCACCGTGGCCACGTCGGAGTTGGCCGTCAGGAAGATCACCGCGCTTCCTGCGGTCTCGTGGATCACGTGCGCCGCGTCGATGCCGGAGAGCGGACCGTTCAGGGCGATGTCCATCAGTACCACTTCGGGCTTGTGTTCGGCACAAAGCTCGATGGCCTCCTCCCCACTGGCGCATGAGGCCACCACGGCGTGTCCGGCCCGCTTCAGGGCATTCTCGATGTCCATGCGGATGATGGATTCATCCTCCACCACCAGCACCCTCGCACTGGTCGTTGTCACGGGTTGTTTTTCCTGTACCATGGTGCATCGGTTTACGCATCAACGATACGTTAGAACCCATTCGGACGATCCGACGGATCGACGAATGCTGGATATCGGAGGATGGAAATGGGTTGTAAGCCGATCTCTGCGGTCGGTGGCCGTCCTTCAGGTTCACGTGTGCAAAGGTGCGAGGGCTCCGGTTTTGACCTTCGCACGCTTGCGCGCTCCGCCCACGGAGAAGACGGGTGCTTCTCCGTTGATCCAGTAGTAGCGGGCGGAATGGTTGTGCCGGTACATGCGGTGAATGGATCATCGTCCATCCAGCCAACGCAGGATCGTCTGGAGGAGCAGCTCACGTTGGGCGGGGTCGGCCCGGTCGCTCATCTCATGGTGTTTCACGTTCGCTAATGGAACCACCACGATCCCGTACCGGGCTTGTTCGCTGACCGTGGGCAGCACGCCGGGATCGGGTGGGGCGTCGCTGGAGCGCAGGGAGAGGATCCGCGGTCGGCTCATCCGGGGCAGTGGCACCCGACGATTGTCCAAGGTGATCAATTCGGTTATCGCTTCAGGGTGCCGCTCCGCGAACAACACGCTCATGTCCCCACCGTTGGAATGGCCGATCAGGATGGTCCGATCCTGGCCCACCGTGGGCCAGCGGTGCTTCACCGCATCGATCACGAAGGCGATGGTCGCGGCTCCCCGTTCCCGGTTCGGCGCGCGCAAGGCGAACAGATCACCCCCCATGGCCAACGGTTCATCGCCAGGCAATTCGTGTTGGATACTTACCACGAGGTATCCATGCGCCGCGAGCCGCTCGGCGAGATAGCTGTATTTCAGATAGGTGTCGGGCAGGTTCCTGTTCCAGCCGTGGCTGATGATGGCCAGTGGACCGACGTGTACGGTGTCGGTGGGCAGGTGATAGAGCGCGATGGGGATCAGGCGATGGCGCGTGCTGTCCATCCACGTGGTGGTATCCACGCGCACGGACGTATCCGCTTGTGCGACCACCTGCCCGCAGAGGGACCAGAGCAGCAGGAGCACGATGGAAGAGCACCCGGATGGCGATCGCATGCACGTACTCACCGCAGCAATTGGACCAGACCCTTCCGCTCGCCCTCGAGCACCTGGCCCGAACAGGGTACGCGATAGTCCAGCACGTAGTAGTACACACCTGCCGGCACGGGATCGGTGAGGTCCGCTTTGCCGTTCCACGGTCTGAACGCGTTCCCTGTTTCGTACAGTTTCTGGCCCCACCGGTTGAAGACTTTCAAGGACACCACGGACCCGCTCACTTCAGGAAGGGGAAAGAAGGTCTCGTTCTTCCCATCGCCGTTGGGACTGAACACGTTGGGCACGACGAAGAGTTCGGCGGGTGGTGCGCCCGGGGTCACCGTCACCTCGAAGGTGTACGTGTCGCTACCGAGGCATACGGTATCCACGGCCGTCAGCGTGATGGTATAGCTGCCCTGGCCAGCGTAGAGGTGGGTGGCGTCCGGGCCGGAGAGCACGGTGCCATCGCCCATGTCCCAGCTGTAATTGAGACCGGCCGGCCCTGAACTCTCGTTGGTGGTGGCCACACTCAGCCCCGAACAGATGTCAGTGGAAGAGACCGAGAACAGGGCTTCCACCTCCGGCGTTGCGGTGAGTACGACCTCCTGCGTCGTGGATGCGGATCCTCCGCACAGGGTATCGGTAACGGTGAGCGTCACCGTGTAACTTCCGAAGGTCGCGTATGTATGTGTGGCGTCCTCGCTCGTATAGGTGTTCCCATCGCCCATGTCCCAGAACATTTGCTGGCCCACGCCCGGTGTGGCATTGTTGAACGAGACCGTGAGCCCGCCGCAGGGTTCCTGCTCCGTGGTGAAGGCGGGGGAGGGGTTCGCAGGCGACTGGACCTGGACCATGAGCACGAGCGTATCGGAGAGGTTGCAGGCATTGGTGTCGGTCGCGATCAGTGTCACGGGCCAGGTACCTGCCGTTGCATAGGCGTGTGCGGGGTTCGCCTCCCCATTGGTGGTGGTGCCATCGCCGAAGTCCCAGGCCCATTGCGTGGCCGACCCGGTGCTGATGAACTGGAGCGTATCGCCCGTGCACCCGTACGGGGGCGTGGCGAAGAAGCTCGCGCTCACGGCCACTTCGAAGTCGATCTTGAACACGCCCAGGTTGCAGTTGGCGCTGTTGTTGGTGTTGCTCCAGGCACCCGAGGAGGTAGGCATGTCGCTGTTGCCACCGCACCCCGCACATACGGCCTGGTATACCACGCCGGTCTTGCTGAAGCGGGATGTGCCGCCATCCACATGCTCGAGGCTGGTCGACCCGCCAAAAAATGTACCGTAGTGGATGTCGGTGGCCTCGGGTTCCAGCACCAGGAGGTAGAAATCGCTGCCATCGGTGGTGTTCTGGAAGGCGTCGGGCGTGATGGGCAGGCCGAAGGTGGAGCTTGACACGGCCTGTTGGAAGGTGTTCACCGATCCGCCCCAGCCACTGAAGAAGATCTGGCTGCAGTTGCTCACCAGGAAGGCCGCAGGACTGATGTCCTCGTTGCCCTGGCCGCTGCCGATCACGGTGCTCCAGAGCGATGTGGAGAGGTCGCCGCTCAGCTTGTGGATGAACTGCGAACTGTTCGGGTTGGTGTATTTGCCCGGTGTCACGGGATAGGCGCCGTGGGTCTGGCCCACCACGAAGACGTTCTGGTCCTGGTCGAGCTGCACGAAATAGCCCTGGTCGTACGCGGCTGTGCCCAGATAGGTGGCCCCGATGAGCAGGGTGCCGCCGGGGTTGAAGCGGGCCGCGAAACCATCGACCCCGCCTTGTGGCGACCCGAGGTAGCCCTGTCCGGTGAGGGGCATGTTGGGGCTGTTCGTGCCGCCGGTCACCAGCACGTCGTCGTTGTCGGCCAGTTGCACGCTGTAACACGCGTCGGTACCGGCGCCTCCGTAATAGGTGGCCCAGAGCTGGGTGGTGAGCAGCGGATCCAGCGAGAAGACATAACCGTCCTGCTCGCCGCCGAGGTAGGCGGGGAAGGCCGCGCCGGGCGTGGTGGGGATGTCGCTGCTCATGGTGCAACTGGCCACCACGGGCCGCTCTTGGCTGTCCAGTACGATCTCGCCCCGGAACGGATCGCCATAGTTCCAGGCGGTCACGGTCGAATTGTTCAGCCCATCGGCCTGTGATCCTCCGACATAGGTGCAGCCCAGAAGCTGGGTGGCATCAGCGCTGAAGTGTGCTACGCAGATATCGGTGCCATTATCGTGGTTGTATCCTTCGCCCACGGTGAACACGATGCCCGGGCCGGCACCGAAGCTGTTGTCGAAACAGCCCGACGTAACGGGGAAGTCGGCGGAACCGGTGATGCCCATCACGTACAACTCGTCCGCACTGTTCACCACCAGGCTGTGTGGGCTCTCGTTGCCCAAGAGGCCGCCGAGGTAAGTGCTCCAGATCAGCTGGGTACCGTCAGGGCTGAATTTGGTGATCCCCATGTCGATGGTGTTCCCACCGAAGTTCGGCTGCTGCACGCCCAAGGTGGTGGGATAGCCCACACCGAACACGATGCCTCCTCCGTACAGGTGGCCGGCATTGTCGTAAGTGGCCGTGAAGCCGAAGTTGTCCGCCGTGCTGCCCGAGAAGCTGGAGAACGTGAGGACCGGATCGATCGTCAAGGGGTGGCGGCGGTCGTACCCCTGGGGCAACTCGAAGCGCACGGTGCCGTCCGTCAGGATGAAGTGGCACGGCACGTCACGTCGCTTGCCATCAATGTCCTGCCAGGCCACAGGCGCTTCCTCGGTCACCTGGCCGGCCGAGGTGGTGATCACGAGCCGACCGTTGCGCAATTCAATGCTGTCATGTCCTTCGTAGCGCAGGGCCACGGCATCCACATCGGCACCGGGCGCCACGTGGAGGTCGTACTCCAAACGATCGTCCCCATGAAGGACCAGATCGATACCCGGATACAAGTTGGTGAGTCGGGCTCCGGCATGCACAGGCACACGTCCGGCCCAGCTGCTTTCGGGGCCCACGAACCAGTTCTCGTACCAGGCCTGCTGGTCCGATCCCTGGTGCGAGGTGGCGCGACCGCCCACGAAATGTACGCGGTATGCGTGATCGTGCCGTTCGTTGTTCACATGGTCCGGTCGGTGGCCATGCGCATGTCCGCCACTGCGCACCACGTAGGTCAGCGCATCACGCTCCACGAACAGCGCCCCCTGCCCGGTCAGCGTCCGGTAGAGCACCTGCTCTGGCCATTGGCCCTTGTTCGCGGTGAAGGGGAAGCGCGGACCACGGCCTTGTTGGGCTGAAGCATGAAGCAATGTGCAGGTGGCCACCAGGACTATGAACGTTCGCACCATGCTGGCAATGTAGGGTTTCAGGTTTTATGACGCGGGAAGGCGCATCTTCGATGCCAGAGCCGATGAGCAACTCATCCGGGGTGGCTCTTCCAACATCCAGCCAAGGGGCCATTGTAGTGATCGGACAATTCAGGCCAGGACCCGATCCAGCAAAGCCTTTCGGTCAGTACGCCCACATAGTAGCGTCACCACTTGGGCGGGTGCATTCCATGGGATGGCGGAAAATGATCTACGCCATCATCCGGGCATGCGCAGCTTGTTGATGCGCACCAAAGGTCCTGGGCACACCTCACCGTGGCAGGCCGCACAGTACTGGATCAGCTCATCAAAGCCTTGCTGGCGTTCGGCAACGGGCACCTTGTACAGGGAATCGAGTTGATAGAGGTAGGCGATGGCGAAGGGATCGTAGGTGGTATGATCCACCATGCCGGGTGTGCTCTCCAAAGTGAGCATGTCCTTGAAGTGGACCGGGTAGGGGGGCAGGTCCTCGCCGCGCAGGAGTCGCGCGCGGGTAGTGTCACCGAAAGCCGTCATCTCGCGCATCAACTGGGCCAATGGGCTCGTCTTGTGTTCGGGCAGGTCGGCGATCGACCGCGAATTCTGTTCTGCGGGTTCGGGTTCGGGATCGGAACCGCCGCCACAGGCTACGAACAGCGCTACGCACGCGAGGACGGAAGAAAGGATCGCGCAGGTTCTCATGGGAATAAGCGGGATTCGTGGTGACCGTCGCAAACTTAGTTGACCTTCACCGGGCGATCTGCCAAGTTGTCCGCCCGTACGTTCCGGCCCGAAGATCGCCCGCGCAAATGCACATGCCCATTCCCAACACGGACGAACACGGCCGTCGCCGCTTGGTCACCGCGCTCATTCCTCCGGTGCTGGTGGTGTCCGTGCTCTGGATCGTCTTCGCGTTCGATCGGGTGTACAACCTCGACCTCTACCGCTTCGGCGTATACCCGCGCGAGGCGAAGGGGCTGCTTGGCATCGTCGTCTCGCCGTTCGTACATGCTGGCCTTGAACATTTGGTGAACAATAGTGCTCCCATCCTGGTGCTGGGCTGGCTGCTGGTCTATTTCTATCCGAAGGTGGCGGGTCCGGTGACCCTGGCATGCTGGGGCTTCAGCGGGCTCTGGGTCTGGCTCACCGCACGCGAGAACTACCACATCGGGGCCAGCGGGGTCATCTATGGCTTGGCGGCCTTCCTCTTTCTCAGTGGTGTTCTCCGGAAACTGGTGCCCCTGATGGCCGTATCGTTGCTGATCGTCTTCCTGTACGGCAGTATGGTGTGGGGCGTGTTGCCTCTGGAGCCACGTATCAGCTGGGAAAGTCATCTTTCCGGTGCTATCGGTGGCTTGCTGATGGCATGGATCTATCGCAAGGTGCCACCAGCGCATGTGCCACCGCCCATCGTG
>JAFDZE010000149.1 GCA_018267155.1 Bacteroidota bacterium
GGGCACCTATTCCGTGGATGTCTTTCTGGGCACCTGCGCGGCCAGCGACGTGATCAATGTGATGGTGCAACCCGCACCCGTGGTTGACCTGGGACCCGATCAGGCGGTGTGTACCGGCGACCAGGTGTTGCTCGATGCTACCACGCCCGGCGCCTCCTACCTCTGGCAGGACGGGTCCACTGCAGCGACCTTGTTGGCCACCACCACCGGCACCTACGATGTGGACGTTACCGTGAACGGCTGCACCACCAACGATGCCATCACCATCACCTTCAATCCCGTTCCAACGGTAGATCTGGGGCCGGATATCACCGTATGCCAAGGCACACCCCTGCAATTGGACGCCAGCAGTCCCGGAGCCACCTACCTCTGGCAGGACGGCAGCACGAACGCCACCTTCGATGTCACGGCTTCGGGCACCTATTCCGTGGATGTCTTCCTAGGCACCTGTGAGGCCAGCGACGTGATCAATGTGACGGTGCAGCCCGCACCCGTGGTTGACCTCGGTACGGACCAAGCCGTGTGCCCGGGTACCGCGGTGACGTTTGATGCGACCGTTCCCGGCGGCAGTTATCTCTGGCAGGACAACTCAACCAGCGCCACGTTCACCACGGACCAACCCGGCACGTACTCGGTAACGGTGACAGCCAACGGATGCAGCGCAAGCGACGCTGTAACCCTGAGTACCATCGGTCTGGGAAGCGTGGATCTGGGCACGGACGAGTTCCTGTGCCAGGGCGAGACCTTGACGTTGGACGCGACACTGCCCGGTAGCAGTTACCTCTGGAGCACGCTGGCGACCTCCCCCAGCATCACGATCTCGACAGCGGGCACCTACTGGGTGACCGTTTCGCAGAACGGCTGTTCCATCTCGGACTCCATCGAGGTGACGGTAGGGCCTGTACCCCTGGTGGATCTCGGGAACGACACCACCCTCTGCGCACAAGCCACACTGATGCTGAGCGCAGTTGTACCTGGATCGACCTATCATTGGACCACGGGCAATGTCACGTCATCGATCATGATCAACGTGGCCGGGACGTACGGGGTTACCGTGAACTTGGGAGGTTGCACGGCCTACGACGAGGTTACCGTCGACTACGTCCCCACCCTGACGCTTGAACTGGGGCCCGATGTCACCTTGTGCCCCGAGGACGAGCTGCAACTGAACGCGAGTTTCCCGGGAGGCACTACGGTGTGGAGCACCAACACGGTCGGTTCGTCCATCACCGTTGATGATCCGGGCATCTACTGGGCCACCATCACGGTGAGTTCCTGTTCCGTCAGCGACTCGATCATCATCGACGAGGTGCCCTTGCCATCGCTCGATCTGGGCCCGGACAACACGGTATGTGAAGGTGACGCGGTGGCCTTCGATATCACCGTACCCGGAGCGAGTTACCTCTGGGACGATGGCAGCACCGGTCCCGTGCGTTCGGTGAGCGTTGCCGGCATCTATTGGGCCAACGTGATGCTCGGTGGCTGCCTCACGACCGACACGTTCGACCTGTCCGTTTCGCCCATCCCGATGGTGGATATCGGTCCCGACACCACGGTATGCCAGGGCGCGCTGTTGCTCTTGGACGCCACAAGTTCCGGGGCTGCGTACCTCTGGCAGGATGGCAGCACCGGCGCCACCTTCAACGTGACCGGTTCGGGCAGTTACACCGTGCAGGTCTCGGTGGGCACGTGTACCGTGGAGGATGCGGTGAACGTGATCGTGAACCCCGTACCGATCGTGGATATCGGCCCGGACCTGTCGCTCTGTGAAGGTGAAGAAACCGTGCTGGATGCCACCATCCCCGGTGCCACCTATGTCTGGCAGGACGGAAGTACCGGTCCCTCGTACACGGTGACGGCCGCGGGCACGGTCAGTGTCGACGTGGAACTGAACGGCTGTGTCGGCACCGACGCTGCCACCATTTCCTACATCCCGTTGCCTGTGGTGGACCTGGGCCCCGATACCGGCATCTGTTCCGGCAGCGTGCTTCAGTTGAACGCCATGCAACCCGCTGGCAGCTACCTGTGGAACGACGGGAATACCAGTGCGACAGTATCTGCATCACCGGGTGCGTGGAGCGTGGCCGTGACCGTGAACGGATGCACGGGCACCGACGGGATCACCATTGTCGCGCTGCCATCGCCCCTGCTGGAACTGCCTGATGACACCACCCTGTGCGACGGCGCCACATGGTTGATCGATGTGGACCAGTCCGGAGCGAGCTACCAATGGATGGACGGTTCGAGCGGACCTTCATACCAGGTGCAACAACCCGGCACGTACGGCGTCACGGTTTCGTTGGGTGCGTGTTCGGCCACCGATGATGTGGTCGTGGACTACATCGATGCTTCTGTGATCACACTCGGGAATGATACCACACTGTGCCCGGGTGAGCAGCTCGTGCTCGTGCTCGACGTGGCCGGTATCCAGCTGACCTGGCCTGACGGAGGCACGGACAATACCTACACGGTATCCTCAGCGGGCACGTACACGGTACAGGCCAACGCGGGCGGCTGCCTGATGAGCGATGTGATCACCGTAGGCTACACGCCGTTGCCCATACCCCAGCTTGGCGACGACCGTCAGCTGTGCGAAGGGGATAGTCTCCGGCTGAACGTGGCGGCCCAGAACGCGTCGGTGCTGTGGAGCGACGGCAGCACCAACGATTCCATCCTCGTTGTCGGCAGCGCGACCATCACCGTCACACTTGCACTGGATGGCTGCCTGGCCAGTGATCAGGTGAACGTGGTATTCATGCCCGTAGTGGATGATCTGGACCTGGGACCGGACGCCACGATCTGCCTTGGGGATGAACTGGTGCTGGATGCGGGAACGCCTCTGGCGACCTATTCATGGAACACCGGCGAGGGTGGTCCGACGATCACCGTGACACGTCCCGGCATCTACCATGTTGTGCTCACCGGCCCATGCATCAACGCCGCGGACACCGTCGCGATCACGGAGGGGAACTGCGCCCCGTTGGTGAACGTGCCGAACGCGTTCACACCGGATGGTGACGGCACGAACGAGGTCTTTGCGCCGGTGGTCAGCGGAACTGTACGCGCATGGGAGCTGAGGATCTTCGATCGCTGGGGCGAGGAACTGTTCAACAGCAACGAGCCCCACAAGGGCTGGGATGGCACGTTCAACGGCACGCCCGTGCAGGACGGGGTGTACGTGTGGCAACTGGGGTACAAGGCGGTGAGCGACGATGGGGTGAAGCAGGAGAAACTCACCGGCAGCGTGACCCTGCTGCGTTAGGATCAGTGTTCAGCGTCGAACCCCTCCTCCTTCCAGATATATCGACCATCGGATATGCGCATGTACGCCAGCCGCATATCCGTGATGCGTTCGCCTTCGCCACGGCCGAGGAGCGCCAGTGGATCATCCACGAATTCGATCGCGTCATAAGCGAACGGCACACGAACGGTACCCGAGGTGCTGATGATCCCGAGAAGTCCGCTTTCCGGGTCGGCGGCGATGAGCAGACCCTTGCTCACATCGCCCAGGAACGGGTACTTGACGGGAAGTACCAAGGCACCGGTACTGTCCACCAACCCGTAGCGATCGCCGGTCCGGACCGTGGCGAACCCGCTACGGAACTCCCGCACAGCATCGTGGTCCGACTTGCCCAGCGCACGTCCCCCATGGTCGGCCAGGATCCAGCGGTTCTTCTTCTTGAGAGTCAGGACCCGCGCTTCCGGTGGGCCGATGTCGGCCCAGACGGGCTGCACCACCCAATTCCCGCCCTTATCAATGATACCGGCCTTCCCACCCGACATCGCACGGGCCAGGCCATACTGGAAATCACCCCAGGCCGGCGGCGTCCCTTCGGGCATCTCGTACCGTTGTGGAATGACGAATGCGCCGGTCGTGTCCACATAGCCGCACCTGCCCTTGTCCACCACCAGTGCGAGACCCTGGCTGAATGGACCGACATACCCGTGCTCGGCCACGAGTTTCTCCTCACCCTTTTCATTGATCAGGCCCATTTTGCCGTTCCGGCGGGCGCGCACCAGAGGTGCACCAAAGCGCTCGATCCATTCATACTCGAACGGCACAACGATCCGACCTGAAACATCGATCGCCCCGAAGACATCGTTCCGGGCCACCACGGCGAAACCATCGTGGAAGGTCTGTGCATCATCGAAGGTGAACGGGATGGCCACATCACCATCGGGATCGAGGTAGCCGAACTCGCCATCCTTGGCTGCGAATGCCAATCCTCCGCTGTACTCCCCGATCTCATCATATGCCAGGCCGACGATCGTTCTCCCCGAGCGGTCCACGACCCCGGCGCGTCCGTCCCGTTCCACCGTGGCCAACCCTTCACTGAAGGCGAGGACATCCTCGTACTCCACCGGCACCACCTCCTTACCCGCCTTGCTCACCGTACCCACCGATCCATCACGGCCCACCTGCGCCTGTTGGCCATGAAAGGGTTCCGCGAAATCATAGACGGCCTTGATCCGTTCCACACCCAGCGTATCAATATAACCCCAGTGTCCATTCCGGCGGAATGGGTGGAGCACCAGGCCGGCCGTCTCGTACAATGCACTCAACTCTTGAACGAAGGGATAGTCCGGGTAATCCTTCAAAAAGGCGGTGATGCTGGCTGCGGAGAGGTCCTTGGTGCGATCCTCGCAGATGGCGCGCCACGCCTCATCCACGTACGGGTTCTTCGGATAGCGGCGGATGAATGCGTACAACTGCTCCGGGGTGCGTTCAGGCGCGACCGAACGATAGATGCCCCTGTAGGCATCGGCCACCATGGGGCTTCCGGGATGGTCCGCGATGAATCCTTCGTACTCGACGAGAGTGCCGTTGGGAACCGCTTCGCGGAACGTTGCCTCCTGCATGTGCGCGGTGGCGAGTTCCACCTGGGCCGCATCGGGGTGCATGTCCAGAAAGCGGCGGTAGGCATCCGCCGTGTTCTGCGCGTGTGCCTCCTGGAAGGCGAGCTCATCCCGGGCGATGATGGCCTCGGCTATGAATGGGCTCCCTGAAAATTGGTTGATATAGGTCTGGTACCCTATCGCCGTGTTGATCGTACGTGCCCGATCCCAGCCCAAGGATCGCACCTGCTCCATCTGTGCATGGATCCCCGCCGGATCAACACCCAGTCGCCGGTACCTGTCCTGTTGGCGTGACGTGGCCATTGCCCAGGCCGTTCCGGCACGCTGGATATACAGGTAACTGCTGTCGAGTTGTTGGAACGGGTTATCGGTTCGGCCGGTGATCACACTGAGCCCGTACCAAGCGGCTGCCGGGTTTCTCGTGGTCTCCTTCAGGAAAAGCGTTCTCGCTTTGAAATAGTCAAATCGCGACAAAGCGTTGAACGCCTGCTCGAGACGACCTGCGAACGTGGGAACGGTCATCAGGGCCACCACGGCCGAAATGATCGACCTGGGAACGGATATTCCTTGCACGGCACGAAGTTATCCGTGCCCCAAGGCGTGGCTACCGCAACTTCGCCGCGCGGGATCGACCGCGCGCTGTTGATGAAGCAGGAACCACTACCGCTGGAACGATGGCTCACGAGGCGGAATGCCCGCCTCGCCCTGCTCGTGATCGCGCTGGTGAGTGCTGCCGCGTCGCTCAGCCTGCGCCACGTGCGGTTCGACTACGACTTCGAGAAGTTCTTCCCGAACGACGACCCTGAACTGGCCCGCTACCTATCGTTCCGGGAACGCTTCGGCCACGACAACGACCTGTTGATGTTCGGATTGGAACGTATGGGCGGCGTGTTCAACCGTGAATTCCTGGTGCGCGCCGATTCGCTCACCGCAAAACTGGAGCGGCTGCCTCGTGTTGTACGCGTGCTCTCCCCCACGCGGCTCAGCGAGCCCATCATCACCCCGGTGGGCATGTTCGAGCGGCCGTACCTGCGGTTCGACAACGACACGCTGCCCCGTATCGACTCGGCAAGCATCCGGGCCGACCCGCGGATCCATGAGCAATTTTTCGGTGAGAACGGGAATGCCATGCTGGTGGTGCTCACAGCGGAGCCAGGACTCTCCAAGGCGAAGAGCGACAGCCTGCTGGCGGGTGCGCGCCGTGCGCTGGTGGCCACGGGGTTCGCGGACGCACGGATCGCGGGACGCATCGTGGGTCAGGAACATTACATCAGCACCATGGTGAAGTAGACGTTGTTCTTCCTGTGCGCAGCCATCGCCCTGTTGGCCGTGTTG
>JAFDZE010000014.1:0-5901 GCA_018267155.1 Bacteroidota bacterium
TTCGCCCCAGGCTTCATGCACGGAGAGGAAGTCATCCGCTGCTTTCCCCTGTTCCGTGCTGCCCCAGGGTCGCACGTCCTGCACGCTCACGTGGAAGCGCACTTTCTCGTGTTGATAGAGCGCGTGGATGCGCGCGCGATGGCCGATGAAGAACGCCGGGGTCTGCGTCGTGTCATCGATCAGCCTACCGTACCCGTTGCGGAACTCGCTGCGCTGAAGGACCTGGCCTCCAACGGTGAACTGGGCCCGCGCCGGCGCGCTTCCCAATGCGAGGAGGAACAGGCAGAGGTTCGTCAGCGTGGCTTGTCCGTTCATGGTCCGCATGATGGGTTCAGGTCTTGGACCGGCCTCCCGATCGCGGGCCCGGATCCTCCTTGTACATGTCGTCCACCAGTTGAAGCGCGCGCATCATCACCGGGAGCCCGCGGGTGGGCAGGAAGAGCAGGGCCACATGTTCGATCTCCGCGCGGCCGATGCCCAGTGCGCGTGCCTTGCGCACGTGGGTCTTGAACGCGCTGTCAAGCACCGCGCTGCCGGAAATGGCCAGCTTCAGCAATGCTCGTTCACGGTCGTTCAGCGGGCCGTGGTCATGCACGGCGTCGCCCAACGCCTCGTACCGTTCGGCGATCCGGGGAAATCGATCCTTGAACCGAGCATAGGGCTTGGGCGGGTCATCCTTCTTCTTGCTGCTCATGGTGCGTGGTTTTGATCCTCCCGGATGGGTCTGATTTCAACACGGGCAGGCACAGCCCTTCTTGTTGTAGAAGTTCCAGTTCACCCAGGTGGCTGCCAGCAGGAAGACCAGCAATCCCCAGAAGAAGGCGTTCGCATTGGTGGTGGCGCCCACCACGGCACCGATCACCATGGAGAAGATGAAGGGGCCGTAAGCAGCGACGGCGGCGGTCCAGCCGATCACGCCCGCGGCCTGGCGGGGGTTGTGCTGGAACACGATGGGGAACTGGCGGAAGGTGGCGGCGTTGCCGATGCCGGCGAAGAAGAACATGCCGAACATCACCGCGACGAACAGGGGGAACTGCTCCATGGACGTGGGCGCCACGAGGCCCAGGAGCACCAGCAGCAACGATCCCGCGATGAGGCCGATGCCCGTGATGGTGGTGAGGATGGCCCCGCCGGTGCGGTCGGCGACGAAGCCGAACAGCACGCGGCTGGCCGAGCCGATGAGCGGGCCATAGAACGCGTAGGTCAGCGGGTCGGGCGCGCCGGGAAAGCCGCCGTACAGCGTCTTCATCATCATGGGGAAGGTGGCCGACAGCCCGGCGAAGGTGCCGAAGGTCATGAAGTAGATGATGGTGCAATACCAGGTGTGCTTGAGCTTGAAGATGTCCAGCTGCTCGCGGAAGGAGGCCTTCAGCGGCACGCTGCGCAGGTAGTACCAGCAGGCCACGGCCACGATCAGGATCAGTGGTACGTACCAGAAGGCGGCGCTCTGCAGGTGGATCTCCGAGGTGCCCAGCACCGCCTTGGAGATCGGATCGACCTTGTTGAAGACCTGCGGCGCGCCCACCATGGCCACGCCAAGCATCAGGGGCGTCATGAACTGCGCGAGGCTCACACCGAAATTGCCGATGCCGGCCTGGATGCCCAGGGCCGTTCCCTTCAGCCGCCGCGGGAAGAACAGGTTGGTGCTGGGCATGTAACTGCTGAAGTCGCCACCGCCGAAGCCAGCGGTGAGGGCCAGCACCATGAACACCCAGAAGGGCGTCGTCGGGTCCATCACGGCCAGCCCGATGCCGATCACCGGGATGAGCTTGATGAGCGTGGAGAAGGTGACGGTGTGGCGCGTGCCGTAGAGCGGGATCAGGAACGTATGCACGATGCGCAGCGTGCCGCCGGCCAGCCCGGGCATGGCCGCCAGCCAGAAGAGCTGGTCGGTGGTGAAGGTGAAGCCGATCCCCGGCAGCTTGGTCACGATGGCGCTCATCATGAACCAGGTAGCGAAGGAAAGGGTGAGCGCTGCGGTGGTCACCCACAGTGTGCGCCAGGCAACGCGTTCGCCCTTCTCACGCCAGAAGGTATTGTCCTCGGGGTTCCAGTTCTCGATCCAGGTGGCCATGGGTTCAGACGATCCTGAGGACCTCCATTGTTTTGTTCACTTCCGGGGCGGCGCGACGCTGGATCAGGTTCACCACGTGGTTCATCCAAAGCAGGCACGCCAGGGAGACGAGCAACAGGAAGAGCCAGGAGCTGGTCCAGAGCCCCGTCGCCTCCAGCAGATATCCGAAAAGGATGGGGCCGAGGAAACCGCCCAGCCCGCCGAGCACGCCCACCATGCCGCCCACTACGCCCACCTGGTCGGGGAAGTACTCGGGGATGTGCTTGTACACGGCGGCCTTGCCGATGCCCCAGACAATGCCCACCAGGATCACCAGCACGGTGAAGACCATCATGTGGGCGGAGAAATGGATGCGCGTGACACCTTGTGCGAGCAACTGCTTGCGACGAACCTCATCGCCCACCTGCACCACCGGGTTCTGCCAGGTGCGCTTCGTCGGCCAGATGCGGCGTTCATGCATGCCGTGCATCTCCGAGGGTGGTTCCTGCCGCACCGCGAAGGCTGTTCCGTTCACCTGCACCAGCGTGTCGGAGACATAGGTCACCCTGCCGTTCAACGTACTCATCACGCCCTTGCCGGGCGTGGTCACTTCCATGCGCGGCACCACCAGCAGCAAGCAGATCGCCACGGAGGAGCCAAGCACCCAGTACATCACTTTACGCGCGCCCCAGCGGTCGCTCAGCCAGCCGCCCAGGGCGCGGATCACCCCGGAGGGGAAGCTGAACATGGAAGCGAACACCCCGGCGGTGACCAGTGAGACCGCGTACACGTTCACATAATAAGGTACCAGCCATTGCGCAAAGGCCACGAAGCAGCCGAACACCAGGAAGTAGTACAGGCCGAAGCGCCACACGCGCACCGTGCGCAGGGGCTCCAGCATCCGGCGCATGGTGCGCGCATCACCCTCCGGTCTCCGGTTCGTGGTGAAGAGGAAGAAGATCACGGCCATTGCTACCAGACAGGCGGCATAGATGCGGGGCAGCATGCGCCAGCCCTCCAGGTCCGTTCCGCCGGCGGTCAGTTTCATCAGCAACGTGGGTGCAAAAAGCGTGGTGAGCGCTGCTCCTGCGTTGCCCGCGCCGAACACCCCCAGCGCGAGGCCTTGCTGGCGCTTGGGATACCAGACCGAAGTGAATGCGATGCCTACTGCGAAGCCCGTTCCGATGATCCCGAAGCCGAAGCTCATCGCCGCGAAGCCCGCGAAGCTGTTCACCTCCGAGAGCAGGTACATGGGGATGGAGCAAAAGAGCAGCAGGGCGGTGAACACCGGCCGCCCCCCGTAGCGGTCGGTGAGCATGCCCAGGGGCAGGCGGAAGATCGAACCGGTGAGCACCGGGATGCCCAGCAGCCAGCCCACCTCCACGGGTCCCCAGTTGAACACCTGATGGTCCACCAGGTAGGTGACCAGCACCCCGTTGAGCATCCATGCCGCGAAGCAGGTGGTGAACGCCAGCGTGTTCAGGAACAACATACGGTGAGCACTTCCTGTAGTCCGCTCCATGGGTCATTGGCTCGCCAGGGGATAGGGGAGCGCCCCAGCGCCGGATCAAAGGACGAACAACTAATAATTATTATAATGATTTATATCATAGAATGTCAAATTTTTCAATGGATCCTCCACTGATCGTCGGCCCAGGGTGGCCACAGAAGGACTCCGCCCGGAACATGAGTACGGATATGGATATAATAAGGTATAAATCGGGTCTCGACCCGTACGGGAGCTATTGCGTCGCCGGATCCACCGGGCCTGTCGGCTTGTCGTTCACATAATTGGTCGACAAGGTGGGCCTTCCATCCGGACCGTAGTCCGTGTGCAGCCCGTTCAATTGGTCATTCCTGTACATGGATACGGTGAGTGTATCGCCATTGGAGTCGAAGGTGATCCAGCGGCCCGTGCGCTTGCCGCCGGCGAAGTCACCCTCCATTTTCTTGCGGCCATCGGGATAGTACCAGGTCCAGCGGCCTTGATTGCGCCCGTTCACCACGCTGCCCGTACGCTTCACCTGGCCGTTGTCGAACGTGGGCTGCCCACGCTGGTTCAAGTAGTAACCGATGGCTGCCGCCGCGGCAACAAGGAAGAAGGTCACAACCTTGTGGCGACTATCGTAGCGGAAGATGGACATGGCCTCGTGGTGTTCCGCTTGGACTGTCGGCCAAAGTTAGTCCCGATAAGACGAGGATGGTGTTCGAACAAGGTGAGCGAGGTCGGTCGGCCGGGACCCGCCCCGTCGGCAGCATGCGGGTCCGGGTGAGGTCCTTGCGCGTCCTGACAAAAATCATAAAACGGCTTTATACGAATCATAGTATTGCCCGTGAACGGGCTCACGAACGGTCATGCGATCCCAGCGGAAGCCCCGTACACGAAAGGCGGACAGCAACCATCAATCACCGAAGGAATGAAAAGTTGGAAAATGATGTGTTGGGCCGTGGCAGCGGCTTTGATCATCGGGACCGGGGTGTCGGCCCAGGACGGTGCGGAGATCTTCAAGAAGAACTGCACCGCATGCCACAAGATCGGTGCACGGCTCGTAGGACCCGACCTGACCGGAGTAACGGAGAAGCGGAGCGACGAATGGCTGCGCAAGTTCATCCGCAGTTCATCGAGCTTGATCAAGGCGGGTGATCCGGATGCGGTGGCCATCTTCAACGAATTCAACGGGACCCCGATGCTGGAGTTCCAGTTCTCCGATGCGGAGCTTACCGCAGTATTGGGATATTTGAGCGGCTTTGGTGCGCAGGCGGCCAAAACCGATACGGCGGCCGCCGCAAAAGCCGCGGAGCCCGCGCTGGTCTTCACGGACGCGGATGTGGAACAAGGCCGGGCGATCTTCCAGCACAGCATGTCCGCCGGCGGTCCGGCCTGCGTTACGTGCCACAACGTATCGGATGCAGGGTTGATCCCCGGCGGCCTCCTGGCCAAGGACCTCACGCACGTGGCGGGCCGCATCGGCGATCAGGGCATCGTGGGCATCCTGGGCGCGCCGCCCTTCCCGGCCATGGCGGCGGCATACAACGGAAGTGCTGCGCTCACCGAAAAGGAGGTACATGCCATCACGGCTTTCCTGGTGCATGCGGACAAGAACACGGCCGCCACCGCGGAGGTCGGCGGCAAGAACACCATGCTGATATGGGGTTTCGGTGGGCTGGTGGTCATCCTCTTGGGCGTGGCACTCACCTGGGCCCGGCGCCTGAAACGGTCGGTAAGGCACGACATCGACGCACGCCAGTTGCGCACCATCTGACCCGGATCAAGAATTAAGGGAACAACAAACAAGCAGAGCCATGAGCTGGATCGAGGACATCATTTCACCCAAGACCCGGAAGTGGGAGGAGTTCTATCGCAACCGCTGGCAGTACGACCGGGTGGTGCGCAGCACCCACGGCGTGAACTGCACCGGCGGGTGCTCATGGAACATCCACGTGAAGGACGGCATCGTGGTGTGGGAGATGCAGGCCCTGGACTATCCGCTCTTGGAGGAAGGGCTGCCGCCGTATGAGCCCCGTGGCTGCCAGCGTGGTATATCCTATTCCTGGTATCTGTACAGCCCCATCCGGGTGAAGTACCCGCTGATGCGCGGTGCGTTGCTCGACATTTTCCGGGCTGCCAAGCAGAAGGCCGGTGGCGATCCGGTGAAAGCTTGGGAGAACATCCAGAACAACCCGGAGGAACGCAGCCGCTACCAGTGGGCGCGCGGCAAAGGCGGCTTCCGCCGCGTGCATTGGGACGAGGTGCTGGAACTGATCTCCGCCGCCAACCTCTACACCGTGAAGAAATACGGCCCGGACCGCATCATCGGTTTCTCGCCGATCCCGGCGATGAGCATGGT
>JAFDZE010000014.1:6005-30176 GCA_018267155.1 Bacteroidota bacterium
GTGTGGGGCGAGCAGACCGACGTGTGCGAAAGCGCCGACTGGTACAACTCGAAGTTCATCGTGAGCATGGGGGCCAACCTGGGCATGACGCGCACGCCCGACATCCACTTCTTCAGCGAGGCCCGGCACAACGGCTCCAAGACCGTGGTGATGTCGCCCGACTTCAGCATGGTGGCCAAACACGCCGACCAGTGGATCCCCGCGCACGCCGGTTCCGACGGCGCCTTCTGGATGGCCGTCACCCATGTGATCCTCAAGGAATGGCACGTCGACAAGCAGACGCCCTACTTCATGGACTACGTGAAGCGGTACACCGATTCGCCCTTCCTGGTGCGGCTGGACAAGAAGGGCGACCACTTCGCGCCCGGCAGGCTGATGCGTGCCAAAGAGGTGAACGAGTACAAGAACGTCACCAACGGCGATTGGAAGTTCCTGATGGCCGACGCCGCCACTGGTGCCTTGATCACGCCCAAGGGCACCATGGGGTACCGCTGGGATGAGCAGCAGGGCAACTGGAACCTGAAGTTCGAGAATGGCACCGACAACCGGGCGTACGACCCCGAGCTCACCTTTCTGAACAAACATGATGAGGTGCTGCAAGTGGAATTCCTCGACTACGGCCACCAGCACCTGGCCAAGCGCGGCGTGCCCGTGCGCTACATCACCACGGTGGATGGTGAACGTGTGCCCGTGGCCACCATCTACGACATCACCATGGGCCAGTACGGCGTGGGCCGCGGCCTGGCCGGTGAATACCCTGCGGACTACAACGACAAGAACGCCAGCTACACCCCGGCCTGGCAGGAGATCTTCACGGGCATCGGCCGCAACACCGCCATCAAGTTCGCGCGCGAATGGGCCGGCACCGCCGAGGCCACCAAGGGTCGCTGCATGGTGATCGTGGGCGCGGCCATCAACCACTGGTTCCACGGCAACCTGATGTATCGTTCCGCCATCATGGCGCAAATGCTCACCGGCTGCAACGGGCGCAACGGCGGTGGCATGAACCACTACGTGGGCCAGGAGAAGCTGGCACCGGTGGACAGCTGGGGCACCATCATGAGCGGCAAGGACCACGGCACCGTGCCACGCCTGCAGCAGGCCCCCATCTGGCACTACATCAACAGCAGCCAGTGGCGCTACGACAACAACCAGGCGGATTACAACAGCGTGCCGAACGATGCCAACCCGCTCGCGCGGAAACATTCCGCCGACTGGGTATTGATGTCCGTGCGCAACGGCTGGATGCCCTTCTTCCCGCAGTACAACAAGAGCAACCTGGACATCGCACGCGATGCCCGCAAGGAAGGGGCGCAGACCGAGGCGGACATCCGCGACTACGTGGTGCGCAAGCTCAAGAGCAAGGAACTCGACTATTCCGTGGCCGACCCGGACGACCCGATCAACTTCCCGCGAAACTGGTTCATCTGGCGCGGCAACGCCCTGATGAGCTCGGCCAAGGGCCACGAGTACATGCTCAACCACTACCTCGGCACGCACCACAACGACATCGCCAACGAGGTGGCCGGCGAATACGTCACCGACATCAAGTACCGCGAGAAGTCGCCCAGCGGCAAGATGGACCTGGTGGTGGACATCAACTTCCGCATGGACACCTCCGCGCTGTACTCGGACATCGTGCTGCCCACCGCATCGTGGTACGAGAAGGCCGACCTGAACAGCACGGACATGCACTCGTTCATCCACCCGTTGAGCGAGGCTGTACCGCCGGTGTGGGAAGCCAAGACTGACTGGCAGATCTTCCAGTCCATCGCCAAGAAGGTGAGCGAGATGGCGAAGACGCACTTCCCGGCGCCCGTCACCGACATCGTGAATGTGGCACTCTCGCACGACAGCGCCGACGAGATCACCCAGCCCAGGCTCCTGGACTGGACCAAGGGCGAGTGCGAGCCCATCCCCGGCAAGACCATGCACAAGATCGTGGTGATCGACCGCGATTACACGCAGATCCACAACAAGTTCATCACCCTGGGCGAAGGTGTCGCCAAGCAGGGCCTGGGCGCGCACGGTGTGAAGTACGAGTGCGCGGATGTGTACCAGGAGATGCTGGAGAAGAAGAACCACGTACAGGTGGTGGACGGCAAGGAGTACCCTTCGCTGCGCGAGGACGTGGAAGCCTGCGATGCCGTGCTCAAGCTCAGCACCCTCACCAACGGCAAGCTGAACATGCGCGGCTACCAGATGCTGGAGAAGAAGACCGGGCTTGCACTGACCGACCTTGCCGAAGGGCTGCAGGCCGTACGGATCGACTACAAGGACCTGCAAACGCGGCCGCATCGCTACAACACCTCCGCCGTATGGAGCGGTCTGATGAACGACGGTCGTGCATACGCCGCTTACACCTTCCAAGTGGACCGCCTGGTTCCGTGGCGCACGCTCACCGGCCGCCAGCACATCTACATGGACCACGACGGCTACATCATGTTCGGCGAGCACCTGCCCACCTACAAGCCCTCGCCGCTGCCGCAGGTGTACGGCGACATCCGCAAGACGGTGAACGACGGCAAGGCCCGCATGCTCAACTGCCTCACGCCCCACGGCAAGTGGCACATCCACAGCACCTACGGCGACACCCTGCGCATGCTCACCCTGAGCCGGGGCATGGAACCCTGCTGGATGAGCGAGAAGGACGCCGCTGACCTGGGCATCAAGGACAACGATTGGGTGGAGGTGTACAACGACCACGGCGTGTACTGCACCCGGGCCTGCGTCAGCTCACGGATCCCGCGTGGCGTGTGCATCGTGTACCACTCGCCCGAGCGCACGTACACGGTGCCCAAGAGCCAGGTGCGCGGCGGCAGACGTGCCGGCGGCCACAACAGCTTCACCCGTGTACACCTCAAGCCCAGCCTGATGGTGGGCGGTTATGGGCAGTTCAGCTTCCACTTCAACTACTGGGGGCCCGTTGGTGCCAACCGCGATACCCACGTGCTGGTACGGAAGATGGAGAAGGTGGAATTCTGATACGAACAAGAAGGAACAGGCCAGCAGACCTCAAACCGAACAGCCAAAGCCATGAACATCAGATCACAGATCTCAATGGTCTTCCACCTCGATAAGTGCATCGGGTGCCATACCTGCTCCATCGCGTGCAAGAACGTGTGGACGGACCGCAAGGGCGCCGAGTACATGTGGTGGAACAACGTGGAGACCAAGCCCGGCACCGGGTACCCCACCAAGTGGGAGGATCAGGAGATCTACAAGGGCGGCTGGGACAAGAACGGCGATACCGTCTCCCTGCGCGGCGCGGGCAAGCTGCGCGGCCTGAAGAACATCTTCCACAACCCCAATATGCCGGTTTTGGAGGATTATTATGAACCGTGGACCTACAAGTACAGCGACCTCTTCACCGCGCCTGAAGGCAACGATCAGCCCACCGCGCGGCCGGTATCGCTCGTCACCGGTGAGCACATCGACGTGAAGGCCGGCCCCAATTGGGACGACGACCTCGGCGGCTCGCCCGATTATGCGCGCAAGGACGTCAACTTCAAGGCCCTCACCCCCAGCGAGCAGGAGAGCCTGTTCCAACTGGAGCAGATGACCATGTTCTACCTGCCGCGCATCTGCAACCACTGCCTCAACCCGGCGTGCGTGGCCTCCTGTCCATCGGGCGCCATCTACAAGCGTGGCGAGGACGGCATCGTGCTCATCAACCAGGAGCGCTGCCGGGCCTGGCGCATGTGCGTCACCGCGTGCCCCTACAAGAAATCCTACTACAACTGGAACACGGGCAAGAGCGAGAAGTGCATCCTGTGCTACCCGCGCCTGGAGAGCGGCCAGGCACCCGCCTGCATGCACAGCTGCGTGGGCCGCATCCGCTACCTGGGTGTGATGCTGTACGACGCGGACAGGATCGAGCAGGTGGCCTCTGCTCCCGAACGTGATCTGGTCGATGCCCAGCTCGGCATCTACGTGGATCCCTTCGACGAGAACGTGATCAAGGCCGCCAAGGCCAACGGCATCGCCGACAGCACCATCCGCGCCGCCCAGCTCTCGCCCGTGTGGAAATTCGTGAAGCAGTGGGGCATCGCGCTGCCGCTGCACCCCGAGTTCCGCACCATCCCCAACCTGTTCTACGTACCGCCCATGTTGCCCGCCATGGCCAGTGTGGACGCCGATGGCGTGTACGACTCCCACACCGAATCGCTCTGGGCCGGCATCGAGAAGAGCCGCCTGCCCATGCAGTACCTCGCTTCGCTCTTCACCGCAGGCGACACCGAGCGCATGAAACTGGTGCTCAAGAAGCTGCTGGCCGTGAAGATCAGTCGCAGGAACACCACCGTAGGCGACCTCAGCGCGAAGGAAGTGGCCGATGCGTTGGAAGGTGGCCGCACGAACGCCAAGGAGGCCGATGCGATTTTCCGCCTCACCTCGCTGGCCACCTTCGAGGAGCGCTTCGTGATCCCGCCCGCGCACCGCGAGGAAAGCATCGAGATGCTGGAGGACACGGGCGACGTGAAGGGCAACACCGGCTTCGGCTTCAAACTGAAACCGGCACGCGGACTGTGATGGGCAGCGCACGGCCATACGGACAATACGCCTTGGCAGCGGAGCTCTTCCGCTATCCCGGTGTGGACCTCAACGACCGTGTGACCGCATTGTACGACGTACTGGGTACGCGGTACCCGGAGGCGGCTGGAACCCTCTCGCCCTTTGTTGAATGGGTGGCCACCACGCCGGCGCACCGCGTGGAGGAGGTCTTCAGCCGAACGTTCCATGTGCAGGCCATCTGCTACCTGGATATCGGTTTCGTCATCTTCGGCGAGGACTACAAGCGCGGCGAGTTCCTGGTGAACATGAAGCAGGAGCAGTCCCTGGCCGGCAACGATTGCGGAGAGGAACTGCCGGACAACCTGGTGAACATGCTCACGCTGCTGCCGCTGCTCAAGGATGATGCGTTCCGGGCGGAACTGGCCGGTCGTGTGATGATGCCCGCGCTGCGCCGGATGCTGGCCGAGTTCAGCCCGGAGAAGAGCAGGTTGCGCACCAACATGCTGCGACGCAAGCACAATGCCCTGATCATGCCGGAGGAGCAGCACATGAACGTATATCACCACGCCTTGCTGGCCCTGTTCCAGATGTTCGCGCAGGACTTCGAGGAGGTCGCATTGGAAACGTACCGGCCCAACGGCCATGATCCGTTGCGGGCAGCGGTTCCCGCATCGGAATGCGGCACCTGCACTGTTCCCCACTCACCCCTGATCAAAACCATGAAACCATGATGCTGCTTGAGGTAAACGTGATGCTTTCCGCCACATCCTTGGTCACGTGGCTCGTGGCCCTCACGCTGGTGCTGCTCGTGGGCGCCATTTACATGGCTTCCAAGGCCAGGATGCTCCTGCGCGAGCTGCACGGTGTGGAGCAACCATCGCCCACCAACTTCTTCCTGGTGCTCATGCTGATGCTGGCCGCAGCGGGAGCGGTGGTCTATCTGTTGAAGATGGGGATCGAGGCCCAGTCGGGCATGCTGAACACCATGATGTTCATCGCCCTGCCGTACGTGGCCCTGGCCATCTTCTTCATCGGATCCATTTATCGCTACCGGAATCGGGGTTTCCAGGTGAGTTCGCTCTCCTCGGAATTCCTGGAGCGCAAGAAACTCTTCTGGGGCAGCCAGCCCTTCCACTGGGGCCTGCTGGTGCTCTTCTTCGGCCATCTGATCGCCTTCCTTTTCCCACGTACGGTGATGGCTTGGAACGGGCAACCCGTGCGGTTGCTCATCCTGGAGTACAGTTCGTTCGCCTTCGGACTGGCCACATTGCTCGGATTGATGCTGCTGGTGCGGCGGCGGCTGGGCAACAAACGCGTGCTGATCGTGAGCAACCGCATGGACATGCTGGTGTACACCGTGCTTTTCACGCAGATCATCAGTGGTCTGGGGGTGGCCTTTTTCGCACGTTGGGGCTCGTCGTGGTTCGCCTCCAGCGTAACGCCCTACCTGCGTTCGCTCTTCGCCTTCAACCCGGACATCACAGCAGTGAGCGCCATGCCGTGGGTCATCCAGGTCCACATTATCTCCGCGTTCTCCATCATCGCCATCATCCCCTTCACCCGCTTCATGCACTTCCTGGTGGCGCCGATCGACTACCTGTGGAGGGGTTACCAGCTGGTGATCTGGAATTGGGGCCGGCGGGCCATCCGCAGCTCAGGCAGCTACTATCCCGGCATGCGGTCGAAGAACAATTGAGGAGCGATAGCGCAACCCGGCCCTGCGGCCGGAGGGGAGGTCGGAGGCGCTGCTTTAACTTCGTGCCATGAAGATCATCGATACGAGAACGGGGAAACGGGTGGGCCAGGAGGAGCAGGCCATCAAGAAAAAGCTCAAGGAGGAGGACCCGATCAAGCGCAACGTGGAGAAGGAAACGGGTCAGGCCGAACTTTCGCCCATGGAGCCGCCCGGAGCCTACGAGGCCAACGTACCCGAAGCGGCCGATGCGCCGGTGAGGCATCCGTTGTTGGTGCAGTACATGCGCGAGCATGAGAAGGCCCGCGAGGTCTTGGACCGTTTCGAGAAGGCCATGGTGGACTATCACCAACTGGGCTTCAAACTGAACGACGCGATCAACGACTGCTTGCGGGAGTTCTTCACGTTCTATGAGGAAACCCTGTTCGACCACAACCAACGTGAGGAACGGCAGTTGTTCCCCCTGTTGCACGAACGCCTGATCGCATCTGGCGAGCACAGTGAGAGCAAGCCGCCCACCACGGCCGTGGACATGATGGAGGACGACCATGTGAAGTTCATCCAGCTCAGTGCGCTCACCTTCAACCTGCTCGGTCTGGCGCCACGCCTGCCGGACGAACGTTCGCGCGGCTTCGTGTTCCAGACCGCCTTCAACAATGCGCGGGAACTTGTGGAACTGATCCGCTTGCACATCTACCGCGAGGACCATGTGGTGTTCCCGCTGGCGCAGAAGCTGATCAGCAACAAGGAACTGGATGCGATGATGCATCCCTGACCTGCCCGGCCATCTTGACGCACACCGAGCTCATCGATCGTTTCGGCCGCAGACACGACTATTTGCGGATCTCGCTCACCGAGCGCTGCAACCTGCGTTGCGTCTACTGTATGCCCGCCGAAGGCATCATGCTGCGGCCTCGAGAGCAGTTCATGCGTGCGGAGGAAGTGATCGTCATGGCCAGGATGTTCACGGACCTGGGTGTGAAGAAGATCCGACTCACCGGCGGCGAACCCCTGGTGCGGAAGGACGCGGCTCAGATCATCACGGAACTGGGCCGCCTGCCCGTGGAACTGGCCATCACCACCAATGGTGTACTGGTGGACCAGTTCGTGGATGTATTCAAGGAGGCGGGCCTGCGGTCGGTGAACGTGAGCTTGGACTCGCTACGACCCGAGCGTATGCAGGCCATTTCGCGACGTGATCCCTTTGCCCGTACCACGGCCAACATCCGACTGCTGCAGGACGAAGGTTTCCATGTGAAGGTGAACATGGTGGTGATGCGGGGTGTCAATGACGACGAGGTCACCGATTTCATGGCGTGGAGCCGCAACGAACCGGTGCATGTGCGCTTCATCGAGTTCATGCCCTTCGACGGCAACCGCTGGGACTGGAGCAAGGGTGTGTCGGGCGAGGAGATCCTGGCGCGGGCCACGGAACGCTTCGGTGCCACGGGCTACGAGCGCCTGACGGACCGCCCGAACGACACCGCGCGCAACTACCGCCTCCAAGGGGGGCAAGGCACGTTCGCCGTCATCAGTTCGGTGACCAACCCGTTCTGCGATAGCTGCAACCGCATCCGCCTCACGGCCGATGGCAAGTTGAAGAACTGTCTCTTCAGCCAAAGCGAGACCGACTTGCTTACAGTGCTGCGCAGCGGTGGCGACATCAAGGACCTGATCATCGGTTCGGTGCTCAACAAGAAAGCTGTGCGGGGCGGTATGGACAGCTTCGAGCAACTCGCCGACCCCGTGCGACACGGGGCGAACAGGAGCATGGTGGCCATCGGTGGCTGAACGCCGCGCCCGGCATCACTGGACATCCGCCGTGGTTCCTTGCGACCGCCGCAGCGAGCCCATTGGAGTTGATAGGCCGATCGGGGAAGGAGCAGGTTGTGACCTCGTCGTCCTACGGGGTCGGATCACGGATCCACATCGACGAGAATGGCCAGTGCGGAAGTCATCCGTGATGCTCCGTGACATCCGTGGTTCCGCCCAGCGGATCCCCAACGGTCTACTGCGCGTGGAACACCTGCACCTTGCCGTCCACTTCCACCAGGTCCGTGAATTTCCCGTCGTAGTGCGTGGCCCACACGATGTGGTTGTCGATCCAGTGGTAGTTGCCGCCGCGGGGTTTGCCGAAAAGAATACCGTGATACTTGAATCCATGGCGGTCCAGCCATGCGGCGGTCACGGCGCGGTGCTCCTCCACGCGGCTGGTGAAGAAGGTGATGATATGGCCCTCGTCGTACCAGGAATTGCAGGTTTCCAGAGCTCCCTCGAAGATCGCGGCGGTGGCCATGCGGTCGGGTTCCTCGTTCGGGATGTCCTCGCAGATGGTGCCGTCGATGTCGATCAGGAAGTTCTTCTTGCCTTCTGGAAGCTTCGGGCTGATGCGCTTGCCGTGATCGAAGGCTTCGTGCAGCGGGGTGTCCATGGTCGCGGGGTGAAGGGTTAAAGATAGTCACCGGACACGGACCCGAACATCGGACCGGGCGATCGCTGCAGGGCTATCGGGTCTTCTCGTCACCTCGGGCATGGGGGGGCGCACACCACGAGTATCTCCTTCCATGTTCGTACGACCCGATTGCCCTGGTCATTCCTCGAATGCTCACCCATGAACCATCAGGTTGACCAGGCAGAGGTGAATTGCCATGAACGACGGTCCGGGTCAATCCACCCGATGCACCTCGATCGCATTGAGCCAGTACACGTGCCTCGGGCCGGTCTTGATGTCATTGCGGCAGATCAGGATCATGTCGCCCTGCGCCACGATGGGCCTGCCGTTCTCCTCGAAGAGCACGTACACGTTGTCTCCCGTGGGGTTGTTGAAGAGTTCGGCCCACGAGAAGGTGGCCTTGTACCCGTCGGTGGCGCGCGCCACGATGTAGAAGTTGCGGTCCTTGTGCCCGCTCTGCTTGATCCTGGCCTTCTCCAGGATGTCGCGCAGCAGCACCCCCTTGGCCGTGCTGTCCTGCTTCATGTTCGCGCCGCTCTGGCACACCACCGTGAAGTCCTCGATGGTGGCCACGTTCATCCGCTTCAGGGAATCCACCGTCAGCGTCAGCGGGAACTCCACGTCGCCGCTCACCGCCAGTAGTTTGCTGGTGTATTTGGCGCTGTCCTCGGCGCTAACGGGCGTGGTGCAGACATGGCCTTTAGCGGTGTCCATTGCGGCGGTGGCGTGGTCGCCGTGCGTGTGATCGGCTGCTGCGCCCGGTTCGGCCGGGCCTGTACACCTGTTGAAAAGGATCATTACGGCAAGGGCGGCGAACGCCGTGGGCAGGGTTCTCATGGTGGTTGAGCGAGCGATCAGTGGTTGTTGAAGAAGCGGAGGGTGATCAGGAAGGTGCGGCCTTCACCGGGGTAGCCCTCCACCAGGCTGTAGTTGGTGTCGAAGACGTTGTTCAAGCCGAGTTCCACGCTGGCGTACTTCCACACCCGGCCCGAAACAAAGGCATTGACCAGGGTGAAGTCGCCGGTCCTGGTGCCGTAGCTGGTGCTGTATCGGCTGGAGTTGTGCTCGGCGCTTGCGAGCAGTTGCAATCGCTCCATGGGGCGGTAGCGCAGGGAGCCGAAGACCTTGGTGTTCGGCACATCGGTGAACAGGATCTCCGGATGGGACAGGTTGCGCCGCTCGATGTAGGTATAATTCGCGACCAGCAAGAGGTTTTTCCGGATGTCCACCTGCACGCCGGCCTCCACGCCCCGGTGTTCCGCACGGCCCGCGTTACGCATCTGCGACTTGCCCGGCTCCACGTTGTCCACGCTGGTGATCACGTCCGTGATGCTGCTGAGGAAGAGTGCGCCGTACAAGGTGATCTTCGTGTACAATTTCCCCTGGTAGTTCACCTCGTAGTTCAGGGCGGTCTCCGGGTCCAGTGTGGGGTTGGGGATCGCCGTGCCCATGCGATAGGAATAGCGGTCCTTGATGGTGGCGAAGCGCGTCTTGTGGGAAACAGAAGCCCCAAGCCGATGGTCGCCCTTCAGGTAGTGGAACAGGCCGATCTGGCCGTTGTACGCTTGCATGGCACCGGCTGCCGGGTAGTCCACCACGGTATTGGGCGCTTCGCCGAGCTCTTCGGCCCGTGCGTTGTCCAGCGTGCTGAAGCTCACGCCGGGGATCAGCAGCAGCTTTTCCGTGATCCGGTAGCTGTCCTCCAGCGCCGCGGTGAAGGTGTTGTCCTCGAAGCGCTGCACGGGTTCGCCTTTGTCGTGTTCGCGGTGTACGTCGCTCTTGTACTGTAGGGCCACCTTCAGGTCGTGCTTGGGCAACCAGGTGGTGCCGTACTCGATGCCGCCGCCGATCGTGTAGTCGTTATAGAAGCTCTGGAAAGCGTAAGGCTTGTTCTGCGTGGTGTAGGTAGCATTGTCATAGCTGTCCACCTCGTTCTTGAAACGGTCGTAGTACAGCCGTGCGCGCAGCCGGTCCTTGGTGGAAAGGCGGGTGTTGGAGAGGAAGTAGTACGTCTCCTTGTCCCATTGCGGCCATTGCCAGTAGCGGGGTTTGGTGAGCATGGAGTTCTGTGCATCGGCGCCGCTGTACGGCGGATTGCCCTTGGCGCCCTGCTGGTTGATGTAGCCCAGCACGTACTCATGGTCCGCGTTGGGCGTCCAGCCCAGCTTGAGGTTGATCTTGCCATCGGTGCGGTAGGAATTCTCGCGCTGGCCACCGTTCTCTGTGAGTGTGGGGGCGAAGCCCTGCGGAAGGATGAAGGCATCGCGGTGCAGGTAGGACCAGCCGCCCTGCACGAAGAACTTCTTCTGCTTGGTGCCCAGGTTGAGGTTGGCGCGGTATCCGTTGTCGTTGATGGAGCCGATGGCGCCGTCGAACTCGAACTTCTTTTCCGGCCTGCGGGAGACCAGATTGATGGCGCCGCCCAAGGAGTTGGGTCCGTAGAGCACGGAGGAGAATCCGCGCGACACGTCAACCGCCGCGAGGTCCGCCGTGGTGAAGCGCCCCAGGTCCACGTAACCGTCGTAGGGCACGTACACGGGGATGCCGTCCATGTACACGGGCACCTGCCGCAGGTCGAAGCCGCGCACGGTGACCATCGATTCGTTGCGGCGCCCGAAGGACGTGGCCGTGATCCCCGGCAGCAGGTTCATGGCCTGCACCACGTCCATGCGGGCCTGGGCTTCCATGGTGGCGGCGGTCACGCGGTCCTGGCCGGGAGCGGGGCGCATGGCCGTAATGGTCACCTCGCCCAGTTGGAAGATCCGTGCGACCGCTGTGTCCGTTCGGGTAGCAGGTATGGTGTCGCGTTGTTGTGCGTACATCAGTGTGGTCGATGCAAGCGCGGCCAGTAGGAGGGAGGAACGCATGGTGGAAGCGGTCTTTGTGTTGAAGAGTCTTGCAATATGCTTGACGGTGAATAGTGCTTGGCGCAGAATAGGGATCCGGGTCGGTTCCATCAGGGTTCAGGCGGGTTTGGCAAAGGCCGACTTGTTGAACTCAGCGGCGATCTGCTCCTGTAGCTTCTTCTCCATGGCCTTGTATGCCGTGATGGCGTTCAGGCCCGCCTCGGTGACCATGGCTCCGCCGCCGCCCTTGCCGCCGAGGTGCTTCTCCACGTACGGCTCCCCGGCGCGCTCGTTGATCTCGGTCACCATCTTCCAGGCCTGGCGGTAGGACATGCCCATCTCCAGCGCGGCCTTCTGGATGGAGCCGGTGCGGTGGATCCGCTCCATGATCTCCACCCGACCCGGCCCGAGGAGCTTTTCATCGCCAGCGTAGATCCACAGGCGGAACTTGGTGCGGAAGGCGGGTCTCCTGGCCATCGTTATGCTCATGTGAGCATATCGCAAAGAACAAGGTGGGCTCCGGACCGGAAAATGACATATCTCATGGACCCCGGAAAGCTCTTGTGTTTCCGGTGTAATGCAGGACCGCTACACCCGGAACGGACCGGCTTGCGCTTTTCCGGGAAGGCTTGTCGCCCCTCCCAGGCTTCGTCGGTCCTGATCATCGCGGACCGGTGGCCTCGCAGGCAAGACCTGCTGCCCACCTGTCCAACCGTACATCCCGCCCGGCCTGGTGTCTGAAGCGGGTCATCCCGTTTCTTTGCGCCCCGCAACATTGACCCATGCGTACGATCGGCAATCTCATCGGCTTCCTTCTCGTAGCCCTCACGACCCATGCACAGGACGACCTCATCCACAAGATCAGCCTGAACAGCGCGGACACCACGGGCTTCCGCTTCACCCAGGTGATCACCACGCCCGGTACGCCGGTGGAGGACCAGGGCAGTTCAGGCACCTGCTGGAGTTATTCCACGGGTTCCTTCCTCGAGTCGGAGATGATCAAGAAGGGAGGGCCGCCCATCCACCTGAGCAAGATCTACATCGCCCGGCGCAGTTATGAGGACAAGGCACAGAGCTACGTACGCATGCACGGCTCGCTCAACTACGGCGACGGGGGCATCGCGCATGATGTGATCAACATGTACGCCAAATACGGCATCATGCCCTACGAAGCGTACACCGGCCTGAATTTCGGGAACGCGAAGAACCAGAGCGGGGAGATGCAGGCCGTGATCAAGGCGATGCTCGATGCCATCATCACGGCACCGAACAAGGGCACGCTCACGCCGGTGTGGCGCGAGGCCGTGAGCGGCGTGCTCGACACGTACCTGGGCAAGGTGCCGGAGACCTTCACGTACAACGGGAAGAAATATACCCCGCAGAGCTTCGCGAAGGAAGTGGTGAAGGTGGATCCGACCGACTATGCCGAGTTCCAGAGCGTGACGGACATCCCGTACTACAGCAAGGGTACGCTGATGGTCCCCGACAACTGGGCGTTGCAGCAAGCGTGGAACATACCGGTGGAGGACATCACGGCCATCATCGACAATGCGTTGCGCAACGGGTACAGCGTGAGCTGGGGCGGCGATGTGAGCGAGCCCTCGTTCAGCTGGAAGAACGGGGTGGCCTTTGTGACCACCACGCCCGCCGCGGATCTCACCGCCGACCAGAAGGCGAACCTGTTCAAAGGGCCGCAGCCCGAACCGGCCATCACGGCGGAGATGCGACAGAAGGCGTTCGACAACTTCACCACGACCGACGATCACGGCATGCAGATCACCGGGATCGCCACCGACCAGAACGGCACCGAGTGGTACGTGGTGAAGAACAGCTGGGGGACGAAGAACCAGCAGGAGGGCTACCTGTACATGAGCAAGGCCTTCGCGGCGTACAAGATGACGGCCTTCATGGTGAACAAGAACGCCGTGCCGGCCGCCATCGCCAAGAAGTTGGGCTGGTAGGGCGGGGCGAGGCGTAGCGGTGTGTGATCAGCGGAACAATTGGATGGACTCGCCCACGGCGGGGGCCAGCACCTTGCAGTAGTCGCAGGGCCCGGTGGCGTTGATGCGGTCGTATCCTTCGGGCACCGGATAGAGCATCATCATGCGGGTGTTCATGCGTTTGCCGGTCGCCTCGATGGCACGGGCCATGGCGGGGGAAAGGAAAACCAGGTCCAGGTCCGTGGCGGCGAGCAGGGCGGTGGGGTCGGTGGAAAGACCACTGAACCAGATGCGGCGGTCGTTCCAGGAAACCAGGTATGAATAGTGGGCGGTATCGCCGTACGGCGTGGGCACGGCATGTACGAAGATCGCGGTCTTCTCGCCAAGGCGCTCGGTCCGGCGGTCGAGCAGTTCGCCTTCCATGGAGGGCATGAAGGTGCGCCCGCCAGCAACCGGGCTGGCGGGTTCCACCGGGAAGAGGGCGATATCGTCCACGCCGATGGAAGGGTCGGGCAGACCCGCGAAAAGGCGGTTGCCTTCGAGGTCCAGGCGCATGAGCCCGGGGTTTACCAAGGTGGCGGTCGGCCGCTGTGCGAAGGTGGCCGTGGCGAGTGCGAGCAGGAGCACGCAGGAGGGCGAACGGAACATCGTGCTGTTGAAACTTGGAGGGCGAAAGATGCGGAGGATCGCGAGGTCACTTAGACTTGCATCGGCCGAGGACCAAAACCGTACCGCAATGGCGACCCAGGTCACACACGACATCCGCGTCAGCGTGAAGGCGACGTACTCCGAAGAGCAGAGCGACCCGAAGGTGGGCCGGTTCCTCTTCAGTTACCGGATCCGCATCGAGAACCGCAGCGGCCGAACGGTGCAATTGTTGCGAAGGCACTGGCACATCGTGGACAGCTTGCAGGGGCCACGGGAGATCAAGGGGCCCGGTGTGGTGGGTGAAACACCCGTGTTGCCGCCCGGTGAGCAGTTCACGTACAGCAGCTTCTGCGACCTGCGCAGCGGTTTCGGTCGTATGAACGGCAGCTACCGCATGCGGCATACCGACGACGACAGCACGTTCGATGTCACGATCCCGGCGTTCGACCTGATATACCCGATCGCTGGGAACTGAGTTGCCGCCGGGCAGTGCTCTTCCGTTAATGCCTGCAAAACATATTCGGGTCGTGCGTGGCTGGACTAACTTGCGCCCCATGAATTTCTCCCACGTGCAACAGCGAGGTCCCGGACGCACCGTCTGGTCCATGCCCATGCGCGTGTTGAGCCTGGTGATGTCGGCGTACCTGTTCGTTCTGCCACAGATGCTCACCTCGCAGTACGTGGTGGCCATTTTCGAGGACTGTGGTTCCCAGCCGCCACCGATCATCGAGGAAGAAGTGCTGAAGCATGCCGTTCCCTTCGAGGAGCACGTTCGCATTCCGGATCCAGAACCGTTGATGACGGCGCGTTTCCTCCAGTTCGAGGAGGAAATGCTGGACCATCCGGTGCTGGAAGTGCCGGATCAGCCCCCCAGGTAGATGCTCGTTTCGTGCGTGTGATCAGCCCATGGCTGGTCGCCCATGCCGCATTCCATGTGGCATGCAACACAGGCATCCACCTATTCCGAATTTTCATGAAGAACCTGTTCAGTTCGTGGCGCAGCGATGTGCCCTCATCAGTCGTCGTGTTCCTTGTGGCCATGCCGCTTTGCCTGGGCATCGCGCTGGCCAGTGGCGCCCCGCTCATCGCCGGCCTCATCGCCGGGATCATCGGGGGCATCGTAGTGGGCTTGTACAGCGGGTCGGCCTTGGGCGTCAGCGGCCCCGCAGCGGGCCTGGCCGCCATTGTTCTCACGTCCATCGGTCAACTGGGATCATTCCCGTTGTTCCTCACGAGTGTGGCGCTCGCGGGGGCCATCCAACTCACCCTGGGCATCATGCGGGCCGGCGTGATCGCCTATTACTTCCCGAACAGTGTGATCAAAGGCATGCTGGCGGGCATCGGTCTGATCATCATCCTCAAGCAGATCCCGCATGCCGTGGGGGATGACAAGGATTGGATGGGTGACGAGAGCTACGCACAGGTGGACGAGCTCAATACCTTCCAGGAACTCTGGTTTGCGGTGCAGAACCCGGCGTGGGGTGCGGTCATCATCACCATGGCCTGCATCGCGATCATGCTGTTGTGGGAGCGGCCGTTCATCAAGCGGTTCAAAGCGCTGACGTACCTGCCCGGGCCGCTGCTGGCGGTGATCCTGGGCACGGTGCTGTCCCGGTTGTTCGGAGGGCAGGAGGGACTCATGCTCGCGGACCTGCACTTCGTGCGGCTTCCGGACCTTTCCGACGGGTTCGGTACGGCACTTACCTTCCCCGACCCCGCAGGCCTGAGCAATGGTCTGGTGTGGACCACGGCCATCACCATCGCCATCGTGGCCAGCTTGGAAACACTGCTGTGCGTGGAAGCCACGGACAAATTGGATCCCGAGAAGCGCATCACCCCGGCGAACCGGGAATTGAGGGCCCAGGGTGTGGGCAATATCTTGAGCGGCCTTGTGGGCGGTCTTCCCATCACGCAGGTGATCGTGCGCAGTTCGGCCAATATGCAGAGCGGTGCACGATCGAAGTTGAGCGCGGTCCTCCACGGAGCACTGATCCTTCTCAGCCTCTGGCTGATACCCGGGCTCATGAATATGATCCCGCTGGCGAGCCTGGCCGCCATCCTGATCATCACGGGCTTCAAGCTGGCCAAACCCCCGCTTTTCACGGACATGTACAAGCAGGGCTGGTACATTTTCATCCCGTTCCTGGCCACCGTGCTCGGTGTGGTGTTCATCGACCTGTTGAAGGGAGTGGCACTGGGCATGTGCGTAGGGATCTTCTTCGTACTGCGGAACAGCTACCTCACCCCCTTCCATGTGGTGGACGATACCGACGAGGACGGCCCGATACGCCGGGTGATCCTGAGCGAGGAGGTCACCTTCTTCAACAAGGCGAGCATCCAGCGCGTGCTCTCCCGCCTGCCCGCCGGCACCCACCTGGTGCTGGATGCCGACCGCACGATGAACCTCGATCCGGATGTGCTGGAGATCATCCACGAAGCCCAGCAGCGCGAACAGGAGCGGGGGGTGAAGATCGAACTGGTCTGCCATCGGACGGTCACGAAGCGCAGTACTGAAGAACTGATCGAAGCGGTGGTGGGCCAAAGGGCCTGAATCGTGACCAACAGAACCACTTGGAATGAGAACGCACACCCGGGAAACACAAGAGCACCTGACGCCCCAGAAGGCGTTGGAGATACTCATCGAGGGCAACGGACGTTTCGTGAACAACCTGAAGGCGAACCGCGACCTGCTCAAACAGGTGAACGAGACCAGCGCGGGCCAGTTCCCGTTCGCCGCCGTGCTCAGTTGCATCGACAGCCGCACCAGTGCCGAATTGATCTTCGATCAGGGTCTGGGCGACATCTTCAGCATCCGCATCGCGGGCAATTGCATCAATGAGGACATCCTCGGCAGCATGGAATTCGCCTGCAAGGTGGCCGGATCGAAATTGATACTGGTCCTTGGCCACACAGGGTGCGGAGCGGTCAAAGGGGCATGCGACGATGTGCGCATGGGCAACCTGACCACGCTCCTGGAGAAGATCCGGCCAGCGGTTGATGATACGGTGACCACCGGCGAACGGAACAGTTCGAACGCCGCTTTCGTGCAGGATGTCGCCCTGCGCAACGTACAGATCGCCCTGCAGCGGATCCCGCAGCGCAGCCCCATCCTGAAAGAGATGCTCGATCAAGGCCGGATCATGCTGGCCGGTGCCATGTACGATGTGGCAACGGGGCAGGTCGGGATCGTAAAACCACCCGTGCCATGAAGCATCTTCGCGACATGAACCACACGGATCTGCACCACACCCTGCTGGCCAACAACGCGGAGTGGAGCGCGCGCATGCGCAAGGAGAACCCCGAGCTCTTCACCGAACTGGCCAAGCACCAGAACCCGTTCTTCCTATGGATCGGCTGCAGCGACAGTCGGGTGCCGCCGAACCAGATCACCGGCACCATGCCGGGCGACATGTTCATCCACCGCAACATCGCCAACGTGGTGGTGCACACGGACATGAACCTGATGAGCGTGCTGGACTACGGGGTGAACGTGTTGAGGATCGACCACGTGATCGTGTGCGGGCACTACGGCTGTGGCGGGGTGAAAGCCGCGATGGGCCCCGAGTTCGGTGGCCCCGCCAGCAGCTGGGTGAGTCACATCCGCGACGTCAAGCGGATCCACGATACGGAGCTGGCGGTCATCACTGATGAGGAGAAGCGCTTTGACCGGTTGGTGGAGCTGAATGTGGCCGAACAGGTCTATGCCCTGAGCCGGACAGCGGTCATACGGGAAGCGTGGGAGCAGGGGCGCAAGATCCATGTACATGGCTGGGTATACGGCCTGAGTGATGGCCTGATCAAGGACCTGAAGGTGACGCGTACCCGGTACGAACTGGAGATCGGGGGGGTGGACCTGCGCTGAACCGACCGGGTGCATGCTTCATGGGGGCTGGTATCTTCGCCGTCACTTCCCGACCCGATCCCCATGAGCAACGCGACCTTCACAGCTCCAGCGCCGAAGAACGAACCCGTCCTCAGTTACGCCCCGAACTCACCCGAAAGGGCCGCCTTGCAAGCCGAGGTGGATCGCCGGATGCGCACGCGCATTGATGCGCCCATGTGGATCGCCGGGCATGCGATCACGACCAAGGACCTGCGCAAGATGAGTCCGCCGCACAAGCACGCGCACAACCTTGGTTCCGCGCATTTCGGCGAGGCCAAGCACGTGCGGGCCGCCATTGATGCGGCGATGAAGGCCAAGCGGGCATGGGAGAACACGCCATTCGCCGACCGCGCAGCGATCTTCCTGAAGGCAGCGGACCTGATCGCGGGCCCGTACCGCCAGCAGATCAACGCGGCCACCATGCTGGGCCAGGGAAAGAACTGTTTCCAGGCCGAGATCGACAGCGCGTGTGAACTCATCGACTTCCTGCGCTTCAACGTGACGTACGCCGAGCAGATCTACCGCGATCAGCCTGTCAGTTCACCGGGCGTGTGGAACCGGCTGGAATACCGCGCGCTGGAAGGCTTCGTCTTCGCGCTCACGCCGTTCAATTTCACCGCCATCGCCGGTAACCTGCCCAGCAGCTGTGCCTTGATGGGCAACACCGTGGTGTGGAAATGCGCCGACACGCAATGCTACAGCGCGCAAGTGCTCATGGAGGTCTTCATGGCGGCCGGGCTGCCCGCCGGCGTGATCAACCTGATCCATGTGGAAGGCCCGGTGGCCGGGGATGTCATCTTCAAGCACAAGGACTTCGCGGGGATCCATTTCACCGGAAGTACCAAGGTATTCCGCCACATCTGGCAGGAGATCGGCAACAACTTGCCGATGTACCGCAGCTACCCGCGCATCGTGGGCGAAACGGGCGGCAAGGACTTCGTGATCGCGCACCCGAGCGCCGACCCCAAGGTGGTGGCCACGGCACTGAGCCGCGGGGCCTTCGAATACCAGGGCCAGAAGTGCAGTGCCGCCAGCCGCGCGTACATCCCCGCCAACCTGTGGCCCGATGTGAAGAAAGAGTTGCTGGCCGATGTGAACGACATGAAGATGGGCGACCCACGCGACTTCTCGAACTTCATCGGTGCGGTGATCGATGAGCGCGCCTTCGATCGGATCAGTGCGTACATCGAAGGGCTGAAACAGGACAAGAAGAACGTGAAGATCCTCGCGGGCGGCAAGTGCGACAAGAAGACCGGGTACTTCATCGAGCCCACGGTGGTGGAGACCAAGGATCCGAAGAGCATCACCATGTGCGAGGAGATCTTCGGGCCGGTACTGACCATTTACGTGTATGGCGAGAACCGGTGGATGGACACGCTCAAGCTGGTCGATTCCACGGGCGAGTACGCGCTCACTGGAGCGGTGATCAGCAACGATCGCGAGAGCATCGCCGAGGCCATGGAGGTGTTGCGCCACAGTGCGGGCAATTTCTACATCAACGACAAGCCCACTGGGGCGGTGGTGGGCCAGCAACCCTTCGGCGGTGCGCGCGGCAGCGGTACCAACGACAAGGCCGGCAGCTACCTCAACCTGATCCGCTGGGTGAGCCCGCGCACCATCAAGGAGACCTTCGTTCCGCCGACCGACCATCGATACCCGTTCCTGGGGTGAAAGAGCGGGGATGAAGAGATGCGAGGGGGCAGGGGATGGCCTCCTCGGACCCTCACATTTTTTTTCCGAACACGGGATCACCGCGGCGGCCCATCGCCCGGTGGCCTTCCTCCTGGTGGCGGCCGGTGCATGCCGGGCCCATCGTCCGGTCCATCATCCTCGGGCACACCTTTGAACGCACGCAGGTTGAAGCCCAGGGTGAAAAGGAGATAACGGCGCAGCATGCTCGTGACCGCGTTCTCGACGTAGGTGTCGCCCACCGTGCGTGAAACACTCGCGTTCCTGCCGAGGATATCGAAGCAGGTGATCTTCGCTTCCATCGCGTCGTTCTTCAGGAACTTCCAGCCCAAGGCCCCGTTCCATACGAGCACATCCTGATCGAAGCCGGCACCAAGGCCCACGTACTGGTTGTAGTTCACTTCGCTTTCCACGAGCCAGCCGATGGTACCGTTCAGGGTGATCCTCGCCGTGAGTTGGCCCTGGTAGTATGAATTGTTGCTGGATGGCCGCAGTTCGCTGCGCGCGGTGTTGTGGTTGGCGGTGTACCCCAGGCGCGCATCGATGCCTTGTGCGATGTTGGTGGTGATCACCGCGCCCACGTTCAGATTGGTGTTCGTGTTGAAGCTGCGGGTGCCGTTCACCGCCCCCGGCAGGCGCTCCCACGATCCACCGGCATTCACGTTCACATTACTGCCGATGTCGAGCCAAGGCAGACCATAGTTGATCAGCCCACGTGCGCTGAGGTATCCGTCAAGATTCCCGGGCAGGCTCAGCTGTGCCCCGGCGCGCAGCAGGGAACCATCGGCCAGTACGCTGTCCGTCCGCGGTGCATAGGTCACATTGCTGATGCGGTCCTGTTGCGTGGTCAGGTTGAGCATCACGAAAAGCGGGTGCGTTTTCGCGCTGTCCAGCTTGTTGAACTGCACCCTCAGCATGTGCGAATAACCTTGTCCCAGTGCGAGGTTCCCGGTGGAGAGCTTCAAGGGGTCGCTATTGTCCACAACGGTCTGCAGCTGGCTGATGGAAGGTGTGCTGGTGCTCGTCCAATAGGAGAACCGGACACGCGTACCACGTGGATCACGCCAGGAGATGGTGGCGTTCGGCAGGAGGTTCACGTAGTCACGATGCACCTCGTACGGATGCGGGAAGGTCTGCTGGCTGGTCATCCAGGTTCCCTGCGCATCGAGCCCGGAGGTCAGCTTCCATTGGCCAAGCTTGATGCGGTAGCTGAGGCCGCTTTTGAGCGTTCGTGTTCCGTTGTCGGCCTTGTTGCTCAAAAGGGTGTCCATGGCCTGGGCCTGCTGGTCGCCATCCACGTCGAAGGTGAGTTTTTCCGAATTGCTCAACTGGATCCGCGGTTCCATCGTGAATTGGAGCTGTCCATTTTCGCCAACGGGTTCCGTCCAGTTGAGTTCCAGGGAATGGCGCTGCGCCCGCGATGTGGTGCTGGAGCGCTGCCGGAGCACCACGGCCGAGGTATCCAGATGGAAAGTATTGTGCGCATCGAGGGTGGAACGGCCGCTTTGCGAGGTGAACGAATTGAGTGCCCGCACGCTGAACGTGCGCCCTTTCACCCGTGTGCGATGACGGAAGAGCAGGTCGCTGCTCAGGTCGATCCCGTCGCGTTGGCTATCGCTTTCCGTGGATGAGGAGGAGAGCGCCGAAGCATCATCGTCGGTGACGGAAGAACCGGAATTGCTCCTCGTGGTATTGCGCTGGAACCCCACGCGCGGCGCGAACACGAAGGAGTTCAGGCTGTCCAGGGCATGCTCGAACCGGAACGATGCGCGATGGTTGTGGTTCACGGATCCCCGGTCGCTGTGCTGCACGGTCCGCTGCTCCGTACTGTCGCTCAGGTAGGTGGTGCGATCGCTCGCGCTGTTGTTCACGCTGTTCTGGTTGTTGTAGAACCAGCTGCCGCTGAGTTTGGTGCTCTTGCTGAACTTGTCCGAGTAGTTGAGACCGACGCTGTTGGTGGTGTTGATCCCCGGTTGCGTACCGGTGAGGAATCCACTGGCGCCCCGCATGCCACCTCGTCCACCGCCGGATGAGAGGCCAACCAGGTCCTGCGAGCTGAAGTTCTGTTGGTTGATGTTGTTGCTCTGCACGAGCAGGGTGATCCGTTGTGGTCCTTTGAAACGGTTCAGGCTGAGGGATGCGAGGTAGCGCTCATCCGTTCCATAGCCGGCCATCGACCTGCCGAAAAGCCCTTTGTTACGCCCGGCCTTGGTCACGATATTCAACGTTTTTTCCGGATCACCGGTATCAAATCCGGTGAATTGCGCCTGGTCGCTGGGTTTGTCGAAGACCTGTACCTTGTCGATCACCTCGGCGGGCAGGTTCTTCAGGGCGATGTTGGCGTCATCACCGAAGAACTCCTCGCCATCCACCAGCACGCGCTTCACCGCTTCGCCCTGTGCCTTGATGGTGCCGTTGTCGTTGACGATGCCGGGCATCTTGGTCACCAGGTCCTCGGCCGTGGCGTCGGGATGCACCTTGAAGGCGTTGGCGTTGAAGATGGTGGTGTCACCTTTCTGCTCCACGCGCTTCATCACGGCGGAGGCTTCCACTTCCTTCAGGGTGACCACCGAACTCTCCAGATCGAACATGAGCCCGGTGGTGCTTCCCGGTACGTCAATGTTGCGCTGCGCCGTTACATACCCGGTGTACGCAGCGCGCAGGATGTACTGGCCCTCGGCCACGTTGTCGATACGGAACAGACCGTCCGGATCAGCAACAGCGCTACGGCGTTGAGTGGTGTCATCCGCCAGCAGGAGGAGTACGCTGGCGCCGGGCAGGGAACTCTGGTCCTTCTTATCGCGTACCCGGCCATCCACGGTGCCTTGAGCCCACGAACACAGGACCGCCAACTGGAAGAAGAGCAGGAGCGGGGTCCGAAGAGCGTGCATACGGGATCGGGCGTGCCGGACCGCGTTGGTCGCGGCCGGCATCCGCCAAATGTGGGCATTGCTCGGGCCCATCCGTTTGAACGATCGATCGTTCATCAACGATCCAGGAGCGATGAAGCGGCGGCGCGGCCTCTGGGCATCTTCGTGCCATGAAGGAGAAGTTCCTGCGGTTCATTCCGGCAAGACTGCGGAACCGATACGGCCTGGGCCTCGGGCTGTTCGTGCTGTACGTCTGTTTCTTGAGCGATTATGATCTGTACACCACGCTGAAACTCCGTGCGGAGCTCAGCAAGAAGCGCAGCGAGCATGAGCGTTACGAACAGGATATCCGCACGGTCCGTGCGGAATTGCATGAGTTGAACGGGGATATGGCCTTGCTGGAAAAATTCGCCCGGGAGAAGTACAAGATGAAACGCGACGACGAGGACGTGTTCGTTCTGGTGGCGAGGCGGTAGAGCCGCATCTTTGCGCGCATGGGACCGAACATGCGCCTTTCGTACAGTTGCCTGATCCTTGTCGCGCTTCTTGTTCCTGATGCCGTGCATGCGTGGGGCCCCACCGGGCACCGCACGGTGGGCCAAGTGGCCGAGCAGCACCTGAGCAGGAAGGCGAAGCGCGCGGTGTACCATATCCTTGGTACACAAAGCATCGCCATGGCCAGCACCTGGATGGATGATGTCCGGAGCGACCACGCATGGGACCATGTGCGCGACTGGCATTGGGTGACGATCCCCGATGGGTCCACCTATGCCGCAGTGGAGAAGAACCCGAAGGGCGATGTGGTGGAGGCCATCGCCCGCATGCAGGCATTGCTCAAGTCGGACACGGTCCCGTTGGAACGGCAGCGCATCCACCTGCGCATGCTCATCCACCTGGTGGGCGACCTGCATCAGCCGTTGCATGTGGGGCGCGGCGATGACAAGGGTGGCAACGACTTCCAGGTGCAATGGATGAAGAAGGGCAGCAACCTGCATCGCGTATGGGACAGCGGGATGATCGAGCTGGAGGAATTGAGTTACTCGGAACTGGCCGCTTCACTGGACCGGCCATCCAAGGAGCGGGTGAGGGCATGGCAACTGGGAAGCGTGGCGAACTGGGCCGAAGAGAACATCGTACTGCGACCGGCGATCTATGCGGTTGAGCCCGGCGATAACCTCGGATACGAGTATAAATACATAAACTGGCCCGTGGTGCGCGAACAACTGCTCAAGGGGGGCATCCGGTTGGCGGCCCTGCTCAACGCGATCTACGGATAGGGTCGGGAAGTGCTCCGTGAGGGCGTGGGAGCCTTGCCCATCCCCAGGACACAGCGATGCGGAGAACTCAGTGATGATGACCGCCCGGCCCATGCACGTGGCCGTGGCTCACCTCGTCGGGCGTGGCGGTGCGAACCGCGGTGATCTCCACCTCGAAGTTGAGCGTTACCCCCGCCAGCGGATGGTTGCCATCAAGCAGCACTTGTCCGTCGGCCACTTCGCGTACCGTGACGATACCCTGGTTACCGGCTTGGAATTGCATGCCGGTTTCTACTTTCTGTCCATTGAACCGCTCCAGGGGCACGCGTTGAAGGAGGTTCTTGTCGAAATCGCCGTAGCCCATGTCGGGCGGAACGACAGC
>JAFDZE010000150.1 GCA_018267155.1 Bacteroidota bacterium
GAGGGAAGCGATTTCTTCAAGAACCCGGGGGTGGGCATCGGCACCGCCCTCGTCGCCTTCGGCGTGCTCGTGGTCAGCGGGCTCTTCGCCGGCTTCCTCCCCGCCCGCCGGGCACTGGCCATCAAAGCCGTAGACGCATTACGAGCCGAATAAGGACGCGGGACGCCGCACCCCAACGACACACCCATGAAAAAGATCCTCAAATACATACTCCTCATCGGCCTTGTGCTGCTTTTCGTGTGGACCATGTGGTTCCTCTACCAGAAGAGCGCCAGCCGCCCCGACGAGTTCAATATCGAGAAGCCGAAGATCAGCAACGTGATCAAGAAGACCGTGGCCAACGGCAAGGTGGTGCCCCGCAAGGAGGTCCTGATCAAACCCGTGGTCAGCGGCATCATCAGCGAGATGTACGTGGAAGCGGGCCAGCAGGTGAAAAAGGACCAGCCCCTCGCCAAGATCCGCATCGTGCCCGACATGATGAGTCTCAGCAGCGCGGAGCAGCGGGTCAACGCGGCCAACATCGGGGTGGCGAACGCCAAACTGACCTACGACCGCAACAAGCCGCTGGCCGACAAGGGCGTGATCAGCGCCACCGAGATGCAAGGCTACGATGTCGCCTACCAGAACGCCCAACAGGAACTCGCCGCCGCCGGGGAGGCCCTGAAAGTGGTACGCGACGGCATCAGCAACAAGAGTGCGGGCAACACCGTGGTACGTTCCACCATCGATGGCATGATCCTGGACGTGCCCGTGAAGGAGGGCAACAGCGTGATCGAACGCAACAACTTCAACGAGGGAACCACCATCGCCGCCGTGGCCGACATGGGGGACCTGATCTTCCAGGGCAAGGTGGATGAGAGCGAGGTGGGCAAGGTGAAGTTGGGCATGCCGGTGGTACTCACCGTGGGGGCCATTGAGAAAACCACCTGGGATGCCGAACTGGAGTACATCGCCCCGAAGGGCGTGGAAGAGAACGGTGCCATCCAGTTCGAGATCCGTGCGGCCCTGAAGCCCAAGGATGGCGAGAAATTGCGCAGTGGCTACAGCGCCAACGCCGATATCGTACTCGAACGCCGTGATAGCGTGCTCACGGTGCCCGAAAGCGTCGTCACCTTCAACACCAAGGGCGACAGTGCCTTCGTCCTCGTGAAAAAGCCCGGTGCGGAGGGCGATGCGGCCTGGGAGAAGACGTACATCAGGACCGGCCTCAGTGACGGCATCAACCTGCAGGTATTGGAAGGCATCGATGCCACCACCGAATTGAAAGGCGGGAAAAAGGAGGCTATCGGTCCGGGCGCTGAAATGAGTGTGGGATCCGAGTAGATCCGGCGACTTGCCCGAACGCGCGGATTCATCGACCGGGGTGCATTTCAAGGCACCACCAGCCCGGCAGGATCCCTCGTCCCGGTCATGCTGATGATCGAGTCCACCACGTACACGCTCTGGCCCCGCCAGGGCAGCGCCCCTTGGTATTCCAGGTAGTGCAGGTTGAACACCTTGCCGCTGTTCACCATCAATTGCTCGGCCACCTTCGGGTCCACCACCGAGAAGTTGAATTCGTTGCTCTGCATGCTTCCCGCCTGCCCTTTGATCCCGGTCTGGATCAACCGGCCCTCGTAGGTCTTCCACAACCAGCCCTTGTGCACCACGAAATTCAGCTCGCCGCTCTTGGCCCCTTCGCCGAACACCCACGCATACCGGAAATAGAAAAAGAGCACGGCGACGACGAGGATGAGCAGGGAAACGATGATCAGGACACGGCGCATGGGGGGAGCGGTAGGTTGCGCGGCGAAGCTACCGCAGGAATACCCCCGCTGATCACCACCTTCGCCGATCAACCGGCAACCATCATGCGCAACCGCACCACGCTCCTCGCCTGTCTGCTCACGGCCCTTCTGCATGCGCAACCACAACTCGACTCCCTCGATGCGTACATCGCCCGCTCCGTCCGGTCATTCGACCAGCCGGGGCTGGCCGTGGGCATCGTGAAGGATGGCGCGCTCATCTGGAGCAAGGGCTACGGCAAACTCGACCTGGCCAAGCCCGATCCGGTGACGCCCAACTCCGTGTTCTATTGCGCCAGCCTGAGCAAGGCGTTCACCGCGTGCGCCATCGGCCTGCTGGTTGATGAGGGCAAGTTGGCCTTCGATGACCCCGTGCGCAAGCACCTGCCCTGGTTCAAAACTCCCGATCCGTATGTATCGGAGAACTTCCTCGTGCGCGACCTGCTCTGCCACCGCAGCGGATGGATCACCTTCGACGGGGACCTCCTGTGGTACGGCACCGACCTGTCGCAGCGCGAGATCCTCGAACGGCATTCAAAAGAACCGTTCACCTACAGCTTCCGGTCCAACTACGGATACAGCAACCTCATGCTCATCGCTGCGGCCCAGGTGATCGAGGCCGTGAGTGGCCAAACCTGGGACCGCTTCATCACCACACGCATCTTCCAACCGCTGGGCATGGACCGCAGCCGCGTAGAAACAGCCGACCTCGCATCCATGTCCGACGTGGCCATGCCGCACGTGCGCCAAGGGCAGGATCCGGATGCGCCGCAAAAGAGCATGCCCTACCAGCCCTTGCAAGGAGCCGACGGGGCGTGCGGTGTGCTGAGCACCGTTAGCGATCTGGCCAAGTGGGATGCCATGTGGATGAACGAAGGGCGGGCGGGCAACAAGGAGTTCATAAGCGAACGAACATTCAATACGCTCACCAGTGTGCAACTCCCCACGCGTGGCCAGGGCGCAGGCGTGGCACTCGGCTGGTTCGTGGAGGAGAACCACGGCAACAAGGTCATCACCCACAGCGGGGGCATGCCCGGCTTCATCCTCAACCATGCCGTGGTGCCCGACAAGGACCTCGCCGTGATCGCCCTGGGCAACGGCGAGAGCTACAGCGTCTTCGCCATCACCGAAAAGATCCTCGATCTCTATCTTGGTGATGGGAAGGCCGATCCCACGACTGACCTGCTCCGCTATGTGCAAGCCGACCGCACTGAACAGGCCAGGCGGAGGCAGGATCGCATCGAAGCCCGTATCAAGGGCACGAAACCCACCATTGACGCGGCCGCATTGAACGGCACCTGGACGGACAAAGTGTACGGCGATGCGGTGATCAGTTCGATGAACGGCTCACCCGTTCTGACTTTCTCCCACGCGAAGCAACTGTTCACCGGTGCCCTCGAACACTGGCACTATGATACTTGGAAGTGGAACCACGCCGACCCCTTCCTGGAACCCGGGTACGTCACCTTCGAGTTCGATACCGACCACAAGGTCACCGGTTTCAAGGTGGACCTGCACAGCCCGGACTTCCATTTCTGGAAGCTGGACTTCCGGCGGCAGTGAAAGCGGCCGGCCTCCTTCGTCAGGGCGCGTCGGTATTGTAGGTGAATGAACAGTAGGCGCTGGCCAGCCCTGGCGATGAGTTTTTGATCATCAACTTGACGCTCGTACTGTTATTGTAGGTCACCAGGCCAATGCTGGTGTCTGTGCCGTTCCGGTAGTGGTCGCTCGCGAAAGTCCCAGTGGGGCGCCCAGTGAATACCACCGGCAGGCCAGGAGGAAGCGAGAGGTTCACGGTGTTCGTGCCTGCCCCGAATTCTTGCACATTGGCGGCGCGACTACAGGCAACGGTCACCAGTGGGCCAACCCGGCTGTACGTGCATTCCATGGTCCCAGGACTCACGAAACCCGTTGCACCGGACAAGGTCGGTGTATAGGTACCGGAACTGACCACGGTGGACCAGGCCGCATTCCCGCTTGCATCGGAGGTGAGCACCTTGCCCGCGCCCTGGGTGCCATCGGCAATACGCACGTTGCCCGCTACATCCAATTTGGCAACGGGCAACTCGGTGCCGATGCCCACATTGTTCGTGCCCGTTTCGATGGTGATAGCAGGGCTGGAACCAGGGTAGGTGTACAACTGCAGCCCCGTACCGTACGTATTCTGCACGCGGGAGTCCGTGTCGCCCACGTAGAGCACAGCGGAATCGCCGATCGAATCGAATTCGGTGCCGCGCACGAGCGCGTTGCCCTGCACGTCCAGCCTTTGCTGGGGAACAGTGGTACCGATGCCCACGTTGCCTTGCACCAGCATCCCGTTCACCGGTGCGGTATTCGTTCCTGAATAGCTGCTGCCGATCACCATGCTTCCTTCCACGTCCAGCAGGTTCTGCGGGGTCCCGGTTCCCAGTCCCATCCGGGCGGTGGGTTTCATGAATACCCGGTTCGTTGCGGAGTAGAGCGAACTGTCCAGCAAGGCGAACGCCTGCTCGGAGAGTGTGGCGAAAGGCACGCTCCGCAACGGTGTGCTGCCCGCAAGCACGTAGTTCGTACCGCCCGTGATGTCGATCCAGACCTGGAGCCCGGCGGAACTTCCGCCCCACCAGTCGATCGCGTTGAAGGACGGGAAGGTGGCCGGTTCCGGGGTGCCGTCCCCGATCTGCGCGTTGAACACCCCGAAGGCGTTCGTGGTGAGCAGTTGCGATTCGATGTACGCGTTGGAAAGTCCGTACTGCAATATGAACCGCACCCGGATGTTCTGGTTGGCCACCGGCTGACCGCTGGCATTGCGCGCCACACCTTGGTAGGGCATGGAGTGGAACTGTTGGTACTGGGCCTGGAGCGCGGGGGCTATCGACAGGCCGACTACGACCAGCAGGAGGTGAAGGTGCTTCATGGGGATTTTTTTCGAGTGCTTCTTCGAAGGGGTCATGGAAGTTGGCGTACGCGGGTGTTGTTGGGCGTGGTGCTGCCCACGTTCACCAGGAGGGGATCGCGATCATTGCTGCCTCCGGTATATTTCACCTGGCCGTTCAGATTCACATCCCGTGTGCTGTACGTCGTAACGGTGTTGTTCGGCGTGGTGCTGCCCACGGTCACCAGGATCGGATCGCGATCATTGGAACCACCGGTATACTTGATGATCCCATCCGTGTTCACATCCCCCGCCCACAAGGCCCGCACCGTGCCGATCGTCTTTTGCGCGTTGGTGCCGTACGTGAGCAGCGATGGGCTGGTGAAATTCACCGGCACGCCCACGGACGACAGACTGATGGGGTTCGCCGACATCACCGGCAGGTGGTTCCGGTGGAATACCGCGACATGGTAGGACGCCGCTGGCGCCACGAACGTAAGCTGGCTCACGCCATCCATATCCACCACATCGCCATCGCGCTGAACGAGGGCGCTTCGCGTGCGGAGCACCTGCGAACTGTTGGCGCCATTGCGCAACTGCACATACACCCAATCCACAATGGCGTTGTTCCCTGTGGCCGTGAGCACGGAAGGGGCGATGAACTCCCCACCTCCACCATTGATCTGCGGGAACTGCGCACTGTTGACGTACGGCGATGTCAACGGAATGAGTCCGCCGCTGCGCAAGCCATCGGTCATGGTCCCATTGCCGCTCACAAAGGGCCCTTCCAGGAATACCTTGGGGAGGACCCCGGTCGTTCGCGGTGGTGCCTGCTGGAATCCGGGCGTTACCCAGCCACCGTTCACGTACGATGCACCCATGGTGGTCTCTCCCACCGTCCAGGATACGAGCACTCCCCCCGGAAGCGTCGCGTTCGTTCCACCGCCCCCGCTGACGACCTGCGGAGAAACGAACTGACCGGATGCGGAAGTGAGCGCTGCCAAGCATGCGCAAGTCAGGGAGGTTCTGGTCATAGTGTCCGTTGTTGGGTCCTGGATCCGTTCCGTCCTGATACCAAACGATCTGGATCGCGGTCCGCAAATGTGAGCCTTGGGGAGCAACGTATCCATCGTTGGATCCAATGATTCTGGTCCACCCCTCTCCTTGGATGCAAGGAGGAAGTTCCGGATGCTGATCGCGGACGCAAGCGCCTGATCGGCTTGTTGCGCAACTTGCCACCCCACCCGCACGGGCGATGAAGCCGAGCAGCCACTCAACCGTATTCTTCCTGGTCGTTCTCTTCCTGGCGAGCTGGCATCTCTTCGGCGGCCTCAACGACAACGTGACCAGCCGCGCAGCCATGGTCTCGGCCATCGTTGAGCAGGGCTCGTTCCGGATCGATACCTACGCCGAGCAGGCCGGCGACAAGGCGCTGATCAACGGCCATTACTACTCCGAGAAGGCTCCCCTGCCCGCACTGCTCGTTGTGCCATTCTGGTGGGCCGCACGCGCCACAGGGATCGCCGATGCACCCGTGGACGGCGTGTTGGACCCGGCCCTGATCCGTCTCGGTGGATTCCTGATCGGCAGTTTGCCGTTCGCCATCATCGTCACACTCCTATGGTATCAGCTCAGACGTTCCTTACCGCCACAGGGCTTGTCCGCATCGATCGTTGCGCTCTCCGCCTGCTTCGGATCGTTCCTGTTCGTTCAGAGCGGAGCGTTCTTCGGCCACCTGATCGGAGGGATGTTCCTTCTGCTTGCCCTGCTGGCATTCAACCGGAACCATGGTATCTGGTGCGGTCTCCTCTCCGGTTGTGCGGTGCTGTGCGAATACACCAATGCCGTCTTCCCTCTTCTGTGGGCGATCCTGCACTTTTCGCGTGGAGGCTACCGGGAATTCGGGGCCTTCGTTCTGGGCGGCGCACCCGCTTTGCTGCTGCTCGCCACGTACAACACGGTCATTGCGGGAACCCCGTTCATGGTCGGTTATTCGCATCAGGTGGGCTATGACTTCATGCACTCCTCGGCGGGCATGGGCTGGCCGAACCTCACGCACCTCTGGCATATCACCCTGAGCGATTACCGCGGGCTGCTGTTCTACGCACCGGTGCTTGCCCTCGCGATCATGACAACGATCCTCGCTCGCATACCGAAATGGTGGAAAGATCCCGTACTGCTCCCCGCCCTGCTCACGATCGTGGCGATGTCCGGCTTCGGAGGCTGGTGGGGTGGATGGACCTACGGACCACGCTACCTCAGCGCCGTTGCCGTACTCCTGTTCTACCGCTGCCTTCCCTCCCTGGCCAGCTGGCGTTGGTCCACCGCAGCACTACCGCTTTTCGCGTGCTTCGGCATGCTATGCACCTTCGCTGCGAAGGATACGGTCGGCTTTTCCCTGCCCACGGAGTTCATGCACCCCATGATCCAAGTGGTGCTGCCCGCGGTCGGAACGATGCACGCGATCGATCAATGGCCGGTCCTCCTGGGAGTTCCTGCACGGTGGTGCTCCGTGCTTTTCCTTCTGGTATTCGTGGCGGCGGGAAGCGCGCTGCACCTTGCGGACCGCCGTGTTGCGCTGGATCGATCGAAGCGGGCTTAGAACGGTCAACGCTTCACCAAGCGGGCCCGAAGCATCCTGCCGGTAACAGCATGTCGTACGGTCACACTGTAGGACCCGCTCGCAAGCGCGGACACGTCCAGCATGATCGGTCCCTGCTCCATGCCCACGACCGCGGATATGCGTTTGACCGCCCGACCGAACGCGTCCAGGATCATGACATCAGCCACGCCATCCCCGTCGCGCCCCAAATCCACATACAGGTTGACCACATCTTCCGCAGGGTTCGGTACCGGTCGCAGCTCCCCGTCCTGATCCACACAATCCTTGACGTAAACGATCCGGCTGAGTTCCTCCGCACCATCCAGATCGACCTGACGCAACCGATAGAAAGCGGGACCGTACGGCAACGGCTCGTTGTCTTGGAACAGGTAGTTCAACGTCTGTGTGCTGCCGCCGGCCCCGTTCACCCACCCGATATCCGACCAACGCTCGCCGTCCGGGCTGCGCTGGATGAAGAAGCCGCTGTTGGCATGTTCGCTGGCCGTGGTCCAACGCAACACGGGTTTGCCGTCTTCACAGCGCGCCCGCACGTCGGTCAATTCCACCGGAAGGATCACACAGTTCAATCCGGCCGTACCGGTCCAGTCCAGCAAGAATCCGTTCGAGCCGGAGGTGGCCGACCATCCGTTGATCATCACATAGTAGGTCTGGCCCGCAAGCACGTTCATCGGGGCCACCCACTGGTCCCCGGTCACGGTCTCCGAAACGTCCACCGCCCCGTTCCCCAAGCCGGTGTTCCCGTTCCCCGCAGCGATCGCGTAGGAGCAACGCGCCGGGGTACCGAGCGCACTGCAGGTCACATTCGGCCCGAACACCACCGGATCGAAATCATCCGCATTGTTGTTCGGGTTGATCGTGAAGGCCAATGTGCCGCTCGTTTGGATCTGGATGCGGTACCAATTGGTATAGTTCTCCGATGTGACGCAGCCCGAGCAGCCTTCGGCCGTGATACCTGGTCCTGGGGATGCATCGGACAGCGACGCATCGGTGCAGACCGGTGTGGCGAATGCGCAATCGCTGTTCGTGCTCCCCGATGGCCCGACACCACAGGGTACGCAGCTGAGTGTGGCCGTCCATCCGGCGAGTTGCACCGTATTGTCCGACACGAAGCGGAAGGTGAGGCATCCGCTCGGATTGTTGGCGGTGATCGTGCCCGGCGAAGTGGTGCAATTGCTGTATATGGTCGGGCTGTTCTGCACCGGTCCATTCAGGATCTGCAGATAGTCGCAACAGCTGTTCGGACCGAAGCAGAGAAAATACGTGTCATTCATCGTGAATTGCGAGAACGTCGCACGTACGCACATGCCCGGTGCATTCGGGCAAAAGGTCCGGAAGATGTTGTTCGTGTTGGCCGCGTAGTTCCCCGCTGCTCCACCGCTGTCGTAATACGTGCCCGAGCAGGTGGTCACCATGCACGCTCCGGTGTATGTGCTCTGCACACCCACGGTCGGATGCGTGTAGGTCTGTCCAAGCGCATCCGACAGGCGGATCATGGTCGTGACAACAACGAGGATACCGGTGGTGGATCGTGTACTCATGGCACGGTCACTGCGTTTTGGAGGACGGCTGTTCCAGGATGCCACGCTTGTTCGCCAGGAACGCTTCCCGATCGGGCGGGCTCAACCGCTCCAGCACCAGGGATCCGAATTCGTTGCGCGAGAGCAGGATGATGTGTTTGTCGATGAGCGGATCGTGTACCGCGATACGCTGATCGACCATGCGCAGCCCATCATGGGCGTGCAGATCGATCCCGAGTACCTCTTGCTCGGTCGCCGCCCGTTCCACCCCGCCCTCCTCCACCAGAAAAGAGGAGGAATAGAACAGCAACTCCCCAACATACCTGTAATGGGCATGCTCCTCCATGTGCTCCAGGTCCGCTTGGGAATGGTGGGCTTGCAACTGGACAAGGGCGGAATGCCCCTGCCCTGATGCAGAAGGCAGCGCTGCGCCCGTGAGCGCGATGAGGGCCGTGAAGCAGCGTTTCATCAACATGAGTATTGGGCAAGTTAAGATGATCCCGAGCCGTTGTCACGCTGGGACGGTTGCGATCGGTGCCTGCCCCGCATCTATTGACGCTGGGTACGTCGGCCGGATGCCTCGACGGAACACCATCCGGCAGTGCGACTTCCCACGTACCAGCATTGTCCGGACCGTATGGAATCCCAACTTCGCCGCCCGACGTACCATGGCCCTACCGCTCTTTTACTGCCCAGGGACACTCTACGGCATACTCCACCTGCCGGAAGAGGAGGCCCACCACGCGCGTTCGGTCCTTCGCCTCTCCCCAGGTGCCCGGATCGGCCTGCTCGATGGCAAAGGAACCGTTGCTGAAGCCGTCATCTCCACTATGGATAAGCGCCAGTTGCAGGTGGCCATCACTTCGACGAGCCTGAGGCCTCGGGAACGAAAAGCACGGATCCACCTCGCCGTAGGCTTGACCAAACAGATGGAACGCTTTGAATGGATGCTGGAGAAAAGCACCGAGATCGGCGTGGACCGCATTACACCACTGATCACCGACCGTACGGAACGGACGCGTTTACGCAAGGATCGCTTGGAACGGATCCTCGTCGGTGCGATGAAACAATCGCAACGTGCCTGGCTTCCAGTGTTGGATGAGATGATGACGATCAACGACCTGGTCGATCAAGGGATCCCCGTTCAGCGATTGTTCGGATGGTGCGAGGGTCGGCCATCGGCGCTGGCCACGTGCTACCGACCGGGCGAGGACGCCGTGCTGCTCATCGGTCCGGAGGGCGACTTCACGCCGGAAGAAGCGACGATGCTTACCACGCACGGTTTCGGAGCCGTAAGCTTGGGCAAGGCACGACTGCGCACTGAGACGGCCGCCATCAGCTCCTGCGCGTACATGAACCTGGCACAACAGGTGTGAACGATCCATCGCACTCCCGCGCAGCCCCCCCATCTTCGCCGAATGAATTCCCGGATCCCCGCCCTGATCGCCTTCTGTTCATGGGCACTTGCACCTTTGGGCACTCGCGCGCAAGGCACCTTCCAGTTCGCCGTGCTCAAATACAACGGGGGTGGCGATTGGTATGCCAATCCGACCGCAGTGCCCAACCTGGTGAAGTTCTGCAACCAGGAACTTGGTACCAACATCAATACCGAAGTACCCAATGTGGAGGTGGGCAGCCCTGACATCTTCACCTACCCTTGGCTCGACATCACCGGTCACGGCAACATCGTTCTCAACGGGCAGGAAGCCCAGAACCTCAGGAACTACCTGATCGGTGGTGGTTTCCTGCACATCAGCGACAACTACGGACTGGACAAGTTCATCCGCCCTGCCTTGAAGTCGGTGTTCCCCGAGCTGGAATTCGTTGAGCTGCCTTTCGCACACCCCGTTTATCACCAGAAGTTCGACTTCCCACGTGGACTGCCCAAGATCCATGAACATGATGGTCTTCCCCCGCAGGGCTTCGGCCTCCTGTGGGAAGGACGGCTGGTGTGCTTCTACGACTACGAGTGCGACCTGGGCGATGGGTGGGAGGATCCCGGGGTACACAATGACAGCGAGGAGATCAGGCGCAAGGCCCTGCAGATGGGCGCGAATCTGGTTCGGTATGTTTTCTCCGGCGGGGTACAGGGCCAATAGCGCGGTCCGTCCGGTGCGGACGACCCGGCCTCAACGTGATCGTTCGCGTCACTTGTTCAGCTTCACCACGTGTTTGCTGGCCCGCATGTTCAGCAGCTCCACGCCGAAGCTGAAGGCCATGGCCACGTACGCATAACCTTTCGGGATCTCGCTGTGGTGGATCGGGTGCAAGCCCTCGAAGAAGAGCATGAAGCCCACCATCACCAGGAAGGAGAGCGCCAGCATCTTCAGGGCCGGATGCTTCTCGATGAAGGCACTTATCGCATCGGCGAAGAAGAACATCACGATCATCGCCATCACCACCGCGATGATCATCACTTCGATGTGATCGGCCAGGCCGATCGCCGTGACGATGCTATCGAAGCTGAACACCGCATCCACCAGTACGATCTGCAGCACCAACGCGGCGAATCCCTTGCTGGCTGAAGCCGGTTTCGCCTCGGCACCCTCCCCTTCCAGCTTGTGGTGGATCTCCTTCACCGACTTGTACAACAGGAACAAGCCACCGAAGAACATGATCATGTTGTGCAGGTTGAAGCCGTAACCGGACACCCGGAACAGTTCGGACTCGCCGTTCTTGACCAACCAGCCCAGGCCGATGAGCAGGCCACTCCGCATCAGGATGCCCAGCACCATCCACAGCCGACGCGCATGCAACCGTTTCGCCTCGGGTATGCGCCCCAGGATGATGGAAACAAAGATGACGTTGTCGATGCCCAGGACGATCTCCAGGGTGGCCAGTGTAACGAGGCTGATGAGCGCGTCGAGCGTGAGCAGGTGTTCCATGTGGAAAAAGCGGCAGCGAAGAAACGATTTGGGCGACTACCTTCGACGAAACTGATGCCGATGAGAACTTCGCTCGTTCTTTTGTTTGCCCTTGTTTACACGCTGACCCGTGCCCAACTGGTGAACGGCAGCTTCGAGAACGAGGACGGCTGGGACCTCACCGGCTGGGTCTCCACTTGCAACAACGCCTTTTTCGGGATCGGGCATCCGGACCACGGCAACTGGTCCACTTCGGTGCCGCACGGGGAAACGAACGGCCCTTGCTACGCCAGCGACCTCGTGCAACTCGTACCAATGATCCAGGACGGCAGCACCTGGACGCTGGACGGGTGGCTGCACAACATGCTCACCGGGTTCTCAGACCCGTATATCGGGATGGGTATGGGCATCAAACACGAGGACGGCTGGTGGGAGTATTTCACCAGTGCGCAGATGAACACTGGCAACTGGACGCACTTGACCGTCACGAACACCTTCACCATCGCCCCGGGTGACACGGCATTCGTCGTCCTGAGCGGCGGT
>JAFDZE010000151.1:0-14976 GCA_018267155.1 Bacteroidota bacterium
GCCAGCGCCCTGTTGCTGGCGTTGCTCTTCCTGGTGGTTCGGGAGAATATGGACCGCATTCGCCAGGCCCATGGATAGCACGCTCTCCTTTGAACGCCTGTTCGGGATGGTGTCCCGCCACTGGCGGCTCTTCTCCGGCGTGGCCCTGCTGGCCGCAGCACTCAGCGCGCTGTTCAGTGGTCCCTCCTTCATCACACCGCGCTTCCGCTCCTCGGCCATCGTGTACCCGGTGAACCTGGCCAGCTACTCCATCGAACCCACCAGTGATCAGTTGCTGCAACTGCTGGAGAGCAACAGCATCCGCGACAGCCTGATGCGCATTCACCATCTGGCCGAGCACTACGACGTGGACACCACCGTGGCGCCCGGCCGCTTCTACCTGGAGGCCGAGTACCGCGATCACGTGTCCATCAGCAAGACCAGTTTGGAGAGTGTGCAGATCGAGATCGAGGACGAGGACCCCGCCACGGCGCAGGCCATGGTGCAGGACCTGCTGGACCAGGCCAACAAGCTGGCCCGTCGCCTGCGGCGTGAGAAGAGCGAGGAGGTGCTGCGGATCGCGCAGCGGGAGATGGACCTGGCCCGCCACAAGCTGGACAGTGTGGAGGCACGCCTGGACACCCTGCGCGAACACACCGGCCTGCTGAACTACAACGCCCAGACCAACGAGGTGACGCGCGGGTACATGCGCCTCCTGGCCACCGGCACCCCGGCCGCACGTGCCGAGGCCCGTCAACTGCTCGATGCGTTGAGCGCGCACGGTGGTGAATTCAACACGCTCAGCGAACTCGCGTACAGCTACCGCCTCCATTTCATCGAGAAACAAACAGCCTACGAACGCGTGCTCACCGACCTGAACAAGGTGCTCACCTATACCGACGTGCTGGTATACCCCGAACGCGCCGACAAGAAGGTGTTCCCCGTGCGCTGGTTGATCGTGCTCGTGTCCGTGTGCTCCGCCGGTCTGCTCTGCCTGGTCTTCGTCATGCTGCGCGAACAGCGGAAGCCCGCTGCCTGATCATGGCGTTCAACCTGCTCAAGGACCGTTGGATACTGGTCGTTTGCACGACCTTCATCCTGCTGAACGCGGTGCTGATGGCCTTTGAGCAGTACTGGCTCAATCTGCTGCCGGTGGCGCTGATCCTGGGCTGGGCCATGATCGCCCGTGCGGACCGCGTGCTGCTCTTCATCGTCTTCGCTACGCCGCTGTCCATCAATATGGAACAACTGGACCTGGGGGGCATCGGTGTGGCCATTCCCACCGAACCGCTCATGGTGTGCCTTACCCTGCTCTTCCTGCTGAAGCTCGGTCTGGAGCGGGGCGTGCTGGACGCACGTGTTTGGCGGCACCCGATCACCGTGGTCATCATCGCACAACTGGTCTGGATGGCCTTCTGCATCATCCCCAGCAGTTTGCCCATGGTGAGCGTGAAGTACCTCGCCGCGCGCCTCTGGTTCGTGTGTACCATGTACTTCATGGCCACCCGCCTGTTCGAACGGCCGGCCAACATGCAGCGCTTCGCCTGGCTGTACATGGCCGGTCTTTCCATCGTGATCGGGTACACGCTCATCCGCCACGCGGGCTTCCACTTCGAACACGATCCAGCGCACTGGGTCATGGAACCTTTTTTCAAGGATCATACGAGCTATGGCGCCATCATCGCCTTCTTCCTGCCCTTTGCTGTAACGGCCGTGGGGTTGCCGGACTCCTCGGTGCCGCGACGCGGTGTGGCGGTGGTCTTCCTCCTGTTGCTGCTCTTGGGCATGGTCTTCTCGTACACGCGTGCGGCGTGGGTGGGGGTGGTGGCCGCTTTGGGTGTGCTCCTGGTGCTGAAGCTGCGCGTGCCCGGATGGATCGTGTTCGGTACCGCACTGGTGGCGGGAGGCGTTTATCTGGTGAACCGTGATCAGATCACCATCGCACTGGAACGCAACCGACAGGAGAGCAGCGACGACCTGGCCAAGCATGTGAGTTCCATCAGCAACATCAGTTCGGATGCCAGCAACCTCGAACGCATCAACCGGTGGAACTCCGCCCTGCGCATGTTCGAGGAACGGCCGTGGACCGGCTGGGGACCGGGGACCTACATGTTCCAGTACGCGCCCTTCCAGGCCGCTGCGGACCGCACCATCATCAGCACCAATTTCGGAACGGGCGGCAACGCGCACAGCGAGTTCCTCGGTCCGCTCAGCGAGCAGGGGCTGCCGGGCATGCTCATCGTGGTAGCACTCATCGGTGTGACCACCTGGACGGCCGTGCGCCTGTGGCTGCGCCTGCCGCCCGGCGCCGAACGCGGCATGGTCGGTGCGGCCTTCCTGGGCCTGGTCAGCTACTACGTTCACGGTACGCTCAACAACTTCCTGGACCTGGACAAGGCCAGCGTTCCCTTCTGGGGATTCACGGCCATGCTCGTGGTGATGGACCTGCGCAACCCGCCCGCCGCTCAGGCGAAGCGGCAGGTGAGCAGCGCGATATCGTCCAGGTAAGGCAGGCCTGACCGGTGCGCCTCGAAGGTGGCGATGAGCGCATCGTTCACCGCGCCGGGACCGGCCCCCGCGAACTGGTCGAGCGCACGCTCCAGCGGGGCGGTGCCGAAAGCCGCGCCGTACGCGTCCTCCTGCTCCACCAGACCATCGGTATAGCACAGCAGGGTACCACCGCCGATCGCCGCCTCACCCGTGCGCACGAAGGGCAGCTGGTCCAGCATGCCCAGGGCGATGCTGCCGTCGGTCAGTTCCTGGAGCCCGCCCTGGCGCAGCAGGATCGGGGCGTTGTGCCCCGCGTTCACATAGCGCAATACGCCTTTCCGCGTATCGGCCACCCCGATGAACAGGGTGATGAAACGCTCGCCACGCGCCCGTTCGTTCACCAGCCGGTTCAACTCCTGCACCATCACGTCCAACCGTTCGTGGTCACGCGTGAGCATGGCACGCAGGGTCGCCTGGAAGTTCGACGCGAGCAGCGCGGCGGCCATGCCTTTGCCGCTCACGTCCGCCACACATACCAACAATTCGTGATCGCTGAAGCGCACCAGGTCGTAGTAGTCGCCGCCCACCTGCCGGTGGGGCTTGTACCAGGCCGCGGCCCGGACCGCACCATCGTCCGGCAGTTCGCGTGGGATCAGCATGTGCTGCATCTCGGCGGCCAGCTCCAGCTCGCGCTTGTCGCGCTCCTGCAACAGGGCCAGTTCCCCCAGGCGCTTGTTCTCCAGCGCCACCGCGATCAGGTTGGTGAGCGTCTGGATGAAGTTCATGTGCTTCACCGCGGGGCTCACACGCCGTTCCTCCTCGTCGATGTCGCCGATGAGCAACAGCGCGATGGGCCGCTCCTGGTGGTACACCGGTACGGCTATGTCGAAGCCACCGATCACGGGACCCTCGCTGCTGCCGATGAACTGGATGTCCTTGTACAGCTCGATCAGCGGCCGCACGTCCATGTGGGTCTGCGCCTCGTCCGCCCCGTAAGCGTGCGCACAGCCCCAGTCCGCAGCGTGCTCGAAGAGCATCAGCCGGGTGATGCCCAGGTCGTCGCGCATGATGCTCACGTACAGGTCGATCAGCTCCTGGCGCTGCTGGTTGCCGTTGATGGCCTTGGTGAGTTCCAGCAGCGCGCGCAACTGGAATTCCTTCAGGTTCAATCGCTCGGTGATGCGGTCCAGGCGTGTCATGTCAGAGACCGATCTTCCGGGCGATCTCGGGCAGGCGGGCGCGCAGGGAGATCTCACGCAGCATGTCGCGCACCTCGCGTGCTGGAGATCCGAGGTATGTTTTTCCGGGCTCCGCATTGTTGAGCAGCCCGCTCTGTGCCATCACCACAGCACCTCGGCCCACGCGGATCTTGCTGGGCACGCCCACCTGGCCCCAGAGCGTCACACCGTCCTCGATCACCACCGCTCCGGCAATGGCCACGTGCGCGCAGATCAGGCAGTGCGCCCCGATCAGCGTGTCGTGCCCCACCTGTACGTGGTTGTCCAGTTTGGTGCCCTTGCCGATGCGCGTGTCAGCGCTCACGCCCCGGTCGATGGTGCAGAGCGCGCCGATCTCCACGTCGTCCTCGATCACCACGCTTCCGCAGGGCGGCATCTTGTCGTGTCCCGTGGGCCGTTTCTTGTAGTAGAAGGGATCGGCCCCCAGCACCGTGTTGGCGTGCAGGATCACCCGGTCGCCGATAGTGGCCGGTCCGTAGATGACCACCCCGGGCATGATCCGGCAGTCCCTGCCGATGCGCACCTCGGGACCGATGACCGCCGAAGGATGCACCTCGGTGTGCTCACCGATCGACGGTGCGGCACCGTTCCATCCTGTGCGCGGACTGAAATGCACTACCAGCTTGTTGTATTCGGTACAGGGATCCGTGCAGAGGATGATGGCCTTGCCTTCGGGTATGGCCACATCGTCCTTGTTGATGAGCACCACCGATGCCGCGCTGTTCAGTGCCTTGGCGTAGTATTTCGGATGGTCCACGAAGAGGAGGTCGCCCTCGCGCACCCGGTTGATCTCGTTGATGCCGGTGACCATGCGCTGCGCATTGCCCCGTACCGCAGCGCCGATCAGCGCGGCGATCCCGGAGGCGGGCAGGGGTTCCTTCAGGTCCATCGGCCGCGAAGGTACCCCGGCGATTTCCTTGTTGGGATACGGGAACGGGAAACGACGAACCCCGTGGTGTGGCCACGGGGTTCGTCCATTGATCCGGGCGACGTGACCGTCGGCCCTGCGATCATTTTTCACACGGTCCAAATGCGGACGACGCAAGCGTCTTCTTCACATGGTCCGGGGGTGGACGACGCAAGCGTCGTCCCTACTTTTTCACGCGGTCCAGGTACTCGCCGGTCTCGGTGTCGATGCGCACCACCGTGCCGATCTCCACGAAGCTCGGCACTTGTACCTCGGCGCCGGTCTCCAGCTTGGCGTCCTTCATCACCTTGTTGCTGGTGTCGCCTTTCACCACGTTCTCCGTGTAGGTGACGGCCAGTTCCACCACTTTCGGTGGGCGGGCGAAAATGGGCGTCTCGCTCTCGAAGCCCACCTGCATGATCATCTCCTCCTTCATGAAGCCCATGGCATCGCCGAAGAGGGCCGCCGGCACGTACAGCTGCTCGAAAGTGTTGGGGTTCATCAGTACCAGGTTGTCTCCTTCACGGTAGAGGTATTGCAGTTCGTGGATCTCCACGCGCAGCACTTCCATGGTCTCACCGGAACGCCAGCGGTGCTCGTTGAGCTTGCCGTTGCGCAGGTTGCGCATCTTGCCCTGGTAGAACGCCCGCAGGTTGCCCGGCGTGCGGTGCTGCCATTCCATGATCTGGCAGATGTCGTTGTTGAAGCGGATGTACGATCCGATGTTCACGTCTGAGGTACTGGCCATGCTGAAAATCTTTTCGTTCGAGGTTCTCCTTCGCCGTAGGCTCGACGAACGGGGCGCGAATGTAGGTGACCCGGACCTATCGGCAATGGTCGGCCATCGGTATCGGAAATGTGACTTGGCCTACTGCACAATGACCTTCCTGGTGGCCACCAACTGGCCGTTCAACTGCCGGGCCAGCAGCGGATAGATGCCCGGTGCAAGACCCGAGACATCGATCGCCATAGGCGTGTCAGCCGTCGCGCGAACGCCTACAATGACCCTTGCCCCACGTGCATCGTACAGATCCAGAACCGCTGGGACACGGCAGGTCACCATCACTGGCGAGCCATTCGAAGCAGGATTGTTGGCGAGCACGATCGCGCTCACGTGCTCGGCCTCGCTGACGCCATCCGGTGCTTCGCTGATCACGGTGCAGGCATCGGTGAAGGTCCAAAGAGGGCGGTCAACGGCCGTGATGGACATGGTTTGTACAGTGGTCGGGATCGGCTCGGATGTTCCGGTCAATACCTCATCGGCCAGCAGTGACTCCGGGACCTGGTCGTGGCTAACGCCCAACGGGTAAGAAGCAATGGCGCAGCCCGAAGTCGGATCGAAGAGGAACGACCAGTCCGCTGGCCGATAGGTGGTGTAACCGAACGTCAGGTCAGTCGAGTTGAGATTTCCAATGACGTGTACGGTCCCATTCTCGTACTTGACCTTAGTTGCTGCCAGGGCATGCGTGGCGTTCATCCCGGTGGCCCCCACCGCACCCGCAAGATCGAGGAAGTCGAACGTCGGGCTCATACGGGTAACACTTGACCCCATCATCATGAGAAGCGTGTCGCCGACCTGGCCGATCGCGGGGCCCATCCATGTTTCCCCATACAGATCGGCACGTTGCCATGCGCCCGCAGGCGTCAGCACGAAATGGAATCCTTTGGAGTCAGCCCCCACCATCGCGTTGCCGATGATGCATAGATCCCCGTTGGACATCAGGGCACCTCCCTGGGCCTGGACGTCGAAAATGTTGTTCTCCAACCAGATGTCCTTGGCCCATACCAGGTCACCGACCGCGCTGAGACGGGCCACCTTGGTCACGGACCCCATAAATGTATTGTAACTCAAGTATACTCCACCGATGCCATCCGGCACGAGGATGTAACTGGTGTTATTGAGTGGTGAGTCCATAACGGGCACTCTCCTCGCCCAGATCACCGCTCCGTCCAAGCCGATCCGCAGAACCATGACCTGCGTATCGGATGAGGAACTGAAACTGCCGATCACGAACAGGTCTCCCGTTCCCGATTGTACGGCATCGTACGTCGGTGCGGTCGGCATCCAAGCCATGCTCGTGATCGAGGACAAGATTCGATGGGACCAAAGAGGCTCACCTGTGCTGTTCAGTGATGTCATGCGCAGTGACAGGGTCGCCATCACAGTATCGAGGTCAAGGGGTTCCCAATAACTCGAATCGTTGAACAGATGGAGGTGGCCGCCCATCCCATTGGAAAAGATCTGTCCATAGGCATTGCTGGGCAGGCCGATATCCTTACGCCATACCAGTGTGCCATCCGCGGCGGTCTTTACCAGGTCCGTGCCATGTGATGTACGCAAGGCCACGACAGCGCCACCATCATCGGAGAATCCCGCATAGCGCACGGTCGGATGAAGGTCCGTGTCCAGTGTATCCCATATCACCTGATGCAGTTGCTGGGCGTTCGCCGTAACAGAGGCCACGACAACGAACACGAGGCCGTATGTTGCTTTCATGATGTGGCGTTTGTGGGATGCGTGACTTGCTCGATCAATGACGTTGTGAAGGTAGCCTTGCGCTGCCTCGTGCCGCACATTTCGTCACTGTCCCACCTCTACCGACCGGTCACATGCGAAGGTTTCCTCCGCCTGCCGGTTGCTGGCCACCACCAGGGTCCGAGCATCGAGGTTCTTCGTCAGCAAGTCGCGGAACCACGCGCTCCCGTCCTTGTCCAGATTGCTCGTGGGCTCGTCCAACAACAGCAAGGATGTATCGCTCAGCACGGCGAGTGCCAGCTTCAACCGCTGCTTCATCCCGCTGCTGAGGTCGCGAACGGGCTTTCCCATGTGTTTGTCCAGCAGGGCGATCCGCGCCACCTCTTCCGCCGTGAGCGCACCACGCAGGGGCTTGAACCGCTTGTGCGATGTGATCGTTTCGCGCAAGGACAGTTCCTCGTACAAACTCATGTAAGGCGCAGCAATACTGATGTGGCGGTACACCAGGTCGGGGTCCACCGTTGGGCCGTCGTGCTCATGCGTCACGGTGCCTCGGGTGGGAATGGAGATACCGCCGATCAGTTGCAGCAAGGTGCTCTTGCCGCTGCCGTTCGGACCCAGGAGCGCGGTGCGCGATCCGGGCTCGAAGACATGGGACAGGTCGCGAATGACGTGCTCGCGACCGAAGGACTTTGAGACGTTCTGGAGCGTGATCCGCATGGGCTCTTCGCGATGCCGGGACAGGCCCCGGCATGACAGACTTCTTATTCCGCCAGCCCGCGCATGATGCCCTTGGGGCTGTTGTTGATGAAGTCGACGATGACGCCGCGTTCATGGCTGCGCGGCATGGTCTGCAGCACATTCTGCACCGCCCGGTCCACGTTGGTGTTGCGCACGAAGATCTCGCGATAAATGTCCTCGATGCGGGCCACCTGCTCGTCGTTGAAGCCCCGGCGGCGCAAACCCACCACGTTCACACCGATGTAGCTGAGCGGCTCGCGCGCGGCCTTCACGAAAGGCGGCACGTTCTTGCGCACCAGCGAAGCGCCGGCGATGAAGCTGTGCGCCCCGATGTGGATGAACTGCTGCACCGCCACGTTGCCCTCCAGAATGGCCCAGTCGTCGATGGTGACATGCCCTGCAAGGTTCACGCTGTTGGCGATCACCACATTGCTTCCCACGATGCAGTCGTGCGCCAGATGCACGTAGGCCATCAAGAGGCTGTTGCCGCCCACGGCGGTTTTCTCCCGGTCGGCCGTGCCCCGGTTGATCGTCACGCACTCGCGGATGGTGCTGCCGTCGCCCACTTCGGCCGTGGTGCGTTCCCCGGCGAATTTCAGGTCCTGTGGAATGGCGCTGATCACGGCTCCCGGGAAGATCCGGCATTTGCTGCCGATGCGCGCGCCGTCCATCAGCACCGCGTTCGGCCCGATCCACGTCCCATCGCCGATGACGACATCCCCGTATATGGTCGCGAACGGTTCGATCACCACATCCTTGCCGATGCGGGCGTCCGGATGGACCGAGGCGAGCTTGCTGATGCTCATGCTTTGATCGCCGAAGCCTTCGGCGCAGTGGTATCGATGGCCGTCACTTTCGCCGGTTCCTCCTTCGGGGCTTTGTCGCGCGCGATCTGCGCCATCATCTCGGCCTCCAGGACCGGCTGCCCGTTCACATATCCAATACCTTTCATGTGAACGATGCCGCGACGGATCGGGGTGAGCAGGTTGAGGTGGAAGATGATGGTGTCCCCGGGGATCACCTTGCGCTTGAACCGAACGCCGTCGATCTTCAGGAAGTACGTGGTATAATTTTCGGGATCGGGCACCTGGCTCAACGCGAAGATGCCGCCCACCTGCGCCATGGCCTCCACCTGCAGCACGCCCGGCATCACCGGGTTGCCGGGGAAGTGGCCCGTGAACTGCGGCTCGTTCATGGTGATGTTCTTCACCCCCGTGATGGTCTCCTTGTCCAGGGCGATGATCCGGTCCACCAGCAGGAACGGGTACCGATGTGGCAGGATCTTCTCGATCTGGTTGATGTCGTACACCGTCCTCGTCAGGTCGAACTGCGGGCCCGGTGGATTCTTCCGGTCCGCCCGCATCTTCTCCTTGATCCGCTTGGCGAAACTGGTGTTGCCGAAATGGCCTGGGCGTGCGGCCAGGATGTGCCCTTTGATCGGTCGGCCCACCAGCGCCAGGTCGCCCACGATGTCGAGCAGCTTGTGCCGGGCCGGCTCGTTGAAGAACTTGAGGTCCGTGGTGTTCAGCACGCCGTTGCGACGGATCTCCACATCCTGGTATTCGCGACCCAGGTCCCGCGCCAGTTCCTTGAGTTGCTCCTTGGTGGTGCCCTCGCGGTCCTCCAGCACGATGGCGTTGTTCAGGTCGCCGCCCTTGATAAGGCCCGCCTTCGCCAGCAGTTCCAACTCCCGCAGGAACACGAAGGTGCGGCACGGGGCGATCTCGCTCTTGAACTCCCCGGCGTGGTACATGCTGGCGTGCTGGGTACCGAGCACGGGACTGTTGTAATCCACCATCACGGTGAGGCGGAACTCACCACCCGGTGCGGGCACGCCGAGCATCTCGGTGCCGCGCTCCTTGGTCTCGAACCAGATGGGCTCGGTGAGCAGGTACCAGTCGCGGTCCGCGTTCTGCTCCTCCAGACCGGCCTTCTCAATGGCCTCTACGAAGGGTAGCGCACTGCCGTCCATGATGGGCACTTCGGGGCCGGTGAGCTGCACGAGGCAATTGTCAACGCCCAGGGCGTACAAGGCGCTGAGCACGTGCTCGGTGGTGTTCACCCGTACATCGCCCTTGCCCAGGGTGGTGCCGCGCTCGGTGCTCACCACCAGGTCGGCGTCGGCATCGATCACGGGCTCGCCCTCCAGGTCGGTGCGCTGGAACTTCAGGCCGTGGCCCACCGGGGCGGGACGCAATGTGAGCGTTACCGGTTCGCCGGTATGAAGTCCCACGCCATTGAGGGTAACGCTTCCCTTGAGGGTATGCTGCTTGTCGGGATTCATTGCTCCTTGGTTTCACGTATGGCGGCCACCTCCTTCGCCAGCGCCGTCAGCTTGCGCATGATGTCGGGCAGCGAGCGGAAGAGCACGTAACTGCGTTTGTAATCGCCGATGGGGAAGGCGGGGGACCCCTGCACGATGGCGTCGTCGGGCAGGTTGGAGCCGATGCCGCTCTGTGCAGCGATGCTCACCCGGTCGCCGATGGTCAGGTGGCCCACGATGCCCGCCTGTCCGCCGATCTTCCCCCGCTCGCCGATCCGCGTGCTCCCCGCGATGCCGGCCTGCGCCACCACCAGCGTGTGCGGTCCGATGTCCGCGTTGTGCCCCACCTGGATCAGGTTGTCCAGCTTGGCTCCTTTGCGGATGTACGTGCTGCCGAGCGTGGCCCTGTCAATGGTGCAATTGGCGCCGATCTCCACGCCATCCTCTATGATCACGTTGCCCACTTGCGGCATCTTTTCCTGCTCGCCCTGGGGATTCTCGGTGAACCCGAACCCATCGGCACCGATGACGGTACCGCTGTGGATGACGCAATTGGCGCCCACCACGCAGCGGTGATACACCGTGACGTTCGCGTGCAAACGGGTGCCTTGGCCGATACGCGCGCCTTCGCCCACGGTGCAGTGCGGGAAGATCTTCGCACCGTCCTCGATCACCGCGCCGTCGCCGATGTAGCTGAAGGCCCCGATGTACGCTCCACTGGCCACCTGTGCCTTGGGGCTGACGAAGCTGGGCTGCTCGATACCGCGCTTGTCGTAGCGCAGTTCCTCGTTCATCTGGAGTAGGCGGCTGAAGCAGGCCCGGGGATCCCCCACCCGGATCAGGGTGAGCCGCTTGGGCAGCGACCGGGTGGGCTGGAAACCGCGCTCCACCACCGCGATGCTTGCAGCCGTGCTGTACAGGTGGTCGGTGTACTTGGGATTGGCCAAGAAGGTGAGGGTGCCCGGCCTGCCCTCCTCGATCTTCGCCAGATCGCTCACCAGTACCTGCGCGTCGCCATCCACCTCGCCATCGAGGAGTTCGGCTATCTGTGCTGCGGAGAACTGCATGGGCGCGCGGCCGGGATAAGGCCCGCGAAGATAAAGGCGGGCGATGAAGTCGACCGGGCCATGCCCTGAGCCCGCTGTCGTTCAGCCCGAAGATCGGACCACGAGATCCGCGATGATCCCGCCCATCCTGTCGATCGAACGGTTGGCGCGGCTGGTCCGTCGTACGACGGGATCCGGTAATGCACCGGATCCCCGGATGACCGCCGTACCGCTGAAAACACGGGGATCCATGGTGGAACCTGGTCGGGAAGCCGGGGCTTCCCACCCTTTGCCCGCCCTCTATCTTCGCCACGCTCCAACATGGGGATCCTGAAGAACACCTGGTCCGGCCCGGGGTTGTACGCCTTGGTCGCACTCTGTACCGCGTTCTGGCCGAACATGGGCGGGCACGTGATCGAGTACGTGTGCAAGCCGCTGATGATGATCGTGCTTTCCATCTGGTTCTTCCTGAACAGCCGCCGATACGGTGACCGCTTCACCCTCTTCATCCAGGCCGGGCTGTTCTTCTCGCTCATCGGCGATGTGGCACTGATGTTCCAGCACATCGACGAGTTCAATTTCCTCATCGGCCTGGGCGCCTTCCTGATCGCGCACCTGTGCTACTGCATCGCCTTCCTGCACAACATCACCGAGGTGGGCGGCTCGGACGGGCTGACGGTCAGCCTCGCCTGGTCGGCGGCCATCGTGATCTTCGCCGTGGTGTTCGCCTGGGACCTGGTACCCCGGCTGGACGAAGGTCTTTCATTACCTGTTATCGCGTACATCAGCGTGATCGCATGCATGGCCGTGCTGGCGGCCTTCCGATGGTTGCGCACCTTCCAGCAGAGCTTCTGGCTGATCATGTCCGGAGCGCTGCTGTTCATGGCTTCGGACAGCATGCTCGCCTTCAACCGCTTCATCCGTCCCTTCGCGGGCGCGCACGCGGCGATCATCCTCACGTACGCCGCAGCGCAGTTGCTCATCACGCTTGGCGCACTGCGGCATGTGCTCGATCCTGACAGCATCCGGAGGAAGCAGGCGATGGTGGCGTGAACACCGGATCCCGAGCGGCCGCGATCAGCTGATCCGCCCCCACAACGGCTGGCCCTTGGTGCGCTCGGCGAAGGCGGTGGCCAACCTGGCGTGCTGCGGCGAATGCAGGTCCGGATCCTCGTCGAGCACCCGCTGCGCCATGGCCCGTGCGGTCTGCATGATCGCGGCGTCCTGCACCAGGTCGGCGATGTGCAGTTCGGGGATGCCGCTCTGCTGCGTGCCCATCAGGTCGCCCGGGCCACGCAAGCGCAGATCCACCTCGCTGATGGCGAAGCCGTCATTGGTGCGCACCATGGTGCCGATGCGCGTGCGGGCATCGTTGCCCAGCTTGTCGCCCGTCATCAGGATGCAGTAGCTCTGGTCGGCACCCCGCCCCACACGCCCACGCAGCTGATGCAGTTGTGAAAGACCGAATCGCTCCGCGCTCTCGATCACCATCACGCTGGCGTTCGGCACGTCCACCCCTACCTCGATCACCGTGGTGCTCACCAGGATGTCCGTCTCCCCCTTCTTGAAGCGCGCCATCTCGAAGTCCTTGTCGGCCGGCTCCATACGGCCATGTACCATGCCAATGGCATATTTCGGCAACGGGAAACGACGGCTCAAACTCTCGTATCCGTCGGTCAGGTCCTTCAGGTCCTTGGCCGGGTTGGTGGCCGGATCGCCCTTGACGCTCTCCTCGATCAAGGGGTACACCACGTACACCTGCCGCCCTTTCCGGAGTTCCTGCTCCATGAAGCCGAACACGGCGCTGCGCGACGAGTCGTAACGATGAACGGTCCGCACGGGTTTGCGGCCCGGTGGGAGCTCATCAATGATACTTACATCCAGGTCGCCATACAGCGTCATGGCCAGTGTGCGCGGGATGGGCGTTGCGGTCATCACCAGGACGTGCGGCGGCAGTTCGGCCTTGGCCCAGAGCCTGGCCCGTTGCGCCACCCCGAAACGGTGCTGCTCGTCGATCACCGCCAGGCCCAGCCGCTGGAACACCACACGATCCTCCAACAGGGCGTGGGTGCCGATCAGGATGTGGATGTGCCCGGTGCGCAACGCGGTGAGCAGGGCCTTGCGCTCGGCGGACTTCGCACCGCCCGTGAGCAGCCGCACCGTGAGGGGCATGCCCTCGAGCATGCGTGTCAGGGTGTTGAAATGCTGCTGTGCGAGGATCTCGGTGGGTGCCATCAACGCACACTGGTAGCCGTTGTCCAGGGCGATGAGCATGCTGAGAAGGGCCACGAGGGTCTTGCCGCTGCCCACGTCGCCCTGCACCAGGCGATTCATCTGGCGGCCGCTGCCCATGTCCTTGCGGATCTCCTTCACCACCCGCTTCTGGGCACCCGTGGGCTCGAAGGGGATGTGCTTCGTATAGAAGGTGTTGAACAGGTCGCCCACCGTTCCGAAGACGGCTCCCTTCACGCTCCGGGCCATCAGGACCTTCTGCTTCAGCAGGCCCAGTTGGATAAAAAAAAGTTCCTCGAATTTGAGTCGGTGACGCGCGGTGTCCAGCAGGTGCTGATCGCGTGGCGCGTGGGCCTGGCGGAGTGCTTCGGCACGGGAGATTCCGCCCAGCTGCGCCACGATGGCCTCGTCCAGGGTTTCGGGCACATCCAGGTCGGGCCGCAGGAGCAGGGCCTCCACCAGCTTCTGGATGCCCCGGCTGTTGAGTCCCCTGGCCGTGGCCTTTTCCGTGGTGCTGTACACGGGCTGGAGCGAGCTGTCCAAGCCCTGCTCCCATTGCTCGGCGGCCTCCAGTTCGGGGTGCGCCATGTTCAACCGGCCGCGGAAGTCGGTGACCTTGCCGAAGACGATGAACTCCGCGCCTTCTTTCAGGATCGGCTGCAACCAGCGGATGCCCTTGAACCAGACCAGTTCGATGGTGCCCGTGGCATCGGTGAGCCTCGCCGTGAGCCGGCGCGCCTGCTTCTCCCCTACGGTGCGCACCTGCGACACCCGGCCCCGCAGCTGCACACCGTCCTGCTCGCCCCGCAGTTCGGACACCGCATGGAAGCGGCTCCGGTCCACATAGCGGAACGGGAAGCGCTGGAGCAGGTCGCCGAAAACCGCTACGCCCAATTCGGTACGCAGCAATTCACCCCGCTGGGGACCGACGCCCTTGAGGAACTCGATGGGGGTATCGAGGAAGGAGGTCACGGTGGAAAAATACCGTTCCGCATCGTTATCACCAGATCCCGGGAACCAGGCGGGCCACCCCGAGCATGCGCTGCGGATAGTCCCGGTGCCGGGCACCGAGCAACGCTTCCTCCAGGCGGATCTTCAGAACAAGGACGACCAGGCACGTTGCCAGTGCGACCCAACGCCCCATGGATGGCGAACCGATGGATATCGCCGCGCCGCAGAGCAGCACCGACGTGTACATCGGATGGCGCATCCATCGGTAGGCACCGGTGGTCGAGAGCGTGTTGCCCGGGCGCGGAACAGGCAGGATGGTGAAGTTGCGCGCACCCAAGGAGAACGACGCCCACAGGAAGACCGCGATGCCCATGGCGAACAGCGCCCACGCCCACCACGGCATGTCCCATGAGCCAGCGAACATCAGCACAGCAATGCAACTGAACTGCGCGAGGACCAGCAACCGGGGCATGGCATCAAAGGAACGTCTTCCATCCGTCCGTATGCCTCATGCCGGGCCACGGTCCGCGGGCAGAAGCCCGCATCATACCATGGTCTTATCCGAAGGTGCGAACGCTGCTCCCAACACATGATCCAGGGACCACGGATCTTCAGATCGCGCCTTGACCCAGCAAGAGCGCCGGTTCCTCGAG
>JAFDZE010000151.1:15088-15209 GCA_018267155.1 Bacteroidota bacterium
TGTGGCCCGGCACAACGGTCCCGTTCCGTACCACGGGCTTCTCCAGGATGGCACCCACGGCCATGATGCACGCGTCCGGCGGGTTGATGATGGCCGTGAACTCGTCGATGCCGAACATGCC
>JAFDZE010000152.1:0-3000 GCA_018267155.1 Bacteroidota bacterium
GTCCCGCTGTGAGGCGGGACCTCGTGGTTTAGGCGGTCCGTCCCCGACCTTCGTGCGCGATGAATGGAGCTGTTCCTGCTACGTATTACGGTGCCGATGCCGCGCGGCCTCACCCGGCCGAAGCCGAATGGGTCTCAACGGGTGTCATCGCCATCCGCCTGGCCGATCGCACTGAAACCTGGGACCTTCGCGCGCCGGGCACCACGTGGGAGATCAGTGCCGGGGCCTTGCGCATCACGCACGGCGCGGAACGACACGTGATCATCGTCAAGGATCCGATCGTGGTGAAGTCGTGGACCGCGCACCTGCGCACGCACCGGATCAGAAAGAGCAGGGAGGGCCGGACCGCCTGGTTGCTCACCCTGCCGTTGGCCTTACCGCTCGGCCTGATCGTCGTGGGGCTGGCCGTGTACTTCTGGGTGCTGCCGTGGGCCAGCGAGCGCTTGGCCATGAAGTTGCCACCCGAGGTGGACGTACAACTGGGCGACCCGATGTTCGAGGGCATGCGTTCCGGGCTGGACATCGACACCGCGGGAAGTGCCACCCTGCAGGCCTTTGCCGACAAGCTCGTGATCGCGCCCACTTTCAAGCTGCGGCTGCACCTGGTGAAGGACGATCAGGTGAATGCCTTTGCCATGCCTGGTGGTCACATCGTGGTGTTCACGGGGATCCTTGAAAAGATGGATCGCGCGGGCCAGTTGGCGGCCCTGCTCGCGCACGAAGGCACACACGTGGAGAAACGACACAGCACGCGCGGACTTGCGCGCGATCTGGCAGGGAGCTTCTTTCTCGCGTTGGTGCTGGGCGATGGGAGCGGCCTGGGCGGGTTGCTCGCACAGAAGGGCGATGAATTGAAGGGGCTCGACTATTCCCGCGACCTGGAGACGGAGGCGGATACCATCGGCATCGCGCGGTTGCGCGAGAGTGGCGTGGATCCCGAGGGCATGGTAGCGCTCCTGGAGCTGCTGGAACGCGAGGCCGGGGACATGCCCGAAGGCACTTCTTTCCTCAGCAGCCACCCGCTCACCAAGGATCGGATCACACTGGCGCGTGCGAAGGCCTCGGCGGCTGGAGCGACCAGGTCCGCCTCTTCCGAACTCGATAGCCTGTTCTCGGTATTGAAAGGGAGGATCGAGTCACACTGAACGGATCCCACGGATCCTTCACCTGCGCGGCCCGGTATGAATTCGCGCGAGGGCCTGGAAGGCATGCGCTTGTGGCCCACATGGGAGAACCGGATCAACGTGGCATACCGGATCTCCCTCCCGCAGGGTCTCGCCAACCGGAACCTCCGGCTCTTCGCGGACCCTGCGCCACGACTTATCCGCTACTGCGATCACACCCCTATAAAATTCATTACATTCGTTCCATCATGAACGCGCAATTCCACTCGGCCTCCTTGCGTGGCTTGCGCGTTGCGCCACAGCGCCACAGATAGCTTTTCAGCTTTACAAGGTATTGATCTCGCCCGTGGCCGTGAGGCTGCGGCGTTTTTGTTTTCAACAACCTTCAATGCATTCCGCCATGGAAGCCGCACCGCCCTTTTATGAATAGGTGCGCTCTATGAGCGCGTTCACGCACAAGGTGAATAGCCCCTCCCGGCCGCCACAAGGGAAGACATGCATGCGCTTGTTGCGCCATGTATGGTAATTTCACAGGACCGGAGCGGTGCTTCCGGCCAATACGAACTTCAACCGCCATGTACGCTGCGCACGGTTGCCTGCGAAAGCCCATGCAGAAGCTCGCTTTTGCGGCGGCTATGGCAACAAGTTGCCTGCCTACCACTTCCTACGCCCAGAACCTGGTGCCCAACCCGGGGTTTGAGGAAACCGATAGCTGCACCTTCGGCCTTGGCCTGGGTGCGTTGCATGATTGGTTTAGTGCCTCTATCACACCGGACCATTTGCAAAGCTGCCAACCTTATGGAACGGCGAATGGCCTACCCATGAACATGTTCACCTACCAGCAGCCTTACGAGGGTAATTCCTGTGTTGGGATTGGGACGTATGTGTACTCAGATGAACAGCGCGAATGGATCATGACTCCTTTGCTGGAACCCTTGGTACCCGGGCAGACGTACTACTGCAGCTTCCGCGCGAATGCGGCGTTCGGCGGTAATCTCCTGCATCCGACGATCTGGCTGGCCAGCAACCACGTGGGCATGCTCTTCACCACCTACGACCAGCATTGGACCCACTGGGATCCTTTGCCTCCACCACTTAATTACGCTCACATCTCATATCCGCAGATCCTTGCGGACACAGTGGGCTGGATCCTGGTGAGCGGCAGCTTCGTGGCGGACAGCGCATACACATACATGATGATCGGCAATTTCTTCAGCAATGCACTCACGGATACGATACGCTTCGCTGATCCTGAGAATGTTGAAGAATGGTACGACAACAGCTACACATTGATCGATGCCGTGTGTGTGTCGCCAGTACCAGGGGGATGCGAAATGAGCCATGGGATGGCGGAGCTGGGGGATTCTGCGCCATACGCTTACCCGAACCCGGCCACGGATGTGCTCGTGATCGGGCAGGCAAAGGGCCAAAATGCCTTGGTGTTGGATATGCTGGGCCGCAAAGTGTGGAGTAGTGTTCCATCCTCCGATAGCGCGGAGCTTGTGGTGAGCAGCTGGGCACGGGGTGCGTATGTGTTGATGGTTGAGGGGCACACCGGTTGGACCTCGTTCAAGTTCGTATTGACCGAATAGGAGCATCGTTCCGGTCTTGTGGGTTGAACGATCAAACACCAAAAGGCATGAGAGCGAAGAAGAACTTGCGGGATCTGTTGGTCGCCGCATCGTTGGGGATCACTCTCCAAGGTTATTCTCAAGCGGATGTGACCAACCACAATGGTGGCTTCGGTTACTATTTAGGCTGGAACGCCGGAGCGAACCAGATCGTGGATGTGAAGAACGAGGGTAACCAACCCATCGATTTCTACACCACGGACATCTTCCGTGCGCGGATCAACCCGAGGGTGCAGTACCCCTTG
>JAFDZE010000152.1:3101-7674 GCA_018267155.1 Bacteroidota bacterium
TTGCACCTTGCCGAGGGAGGCACCACAGGCAATGCCGAGCAGTTCGGCTACCGACCGTGGCAGAAGAACGGCATCACCTTCACGGGGAATGATGATCAAGGATACCTTGGGCAGAAGTACCGGGATGGGGAGTCGGGCTACACCGACATGGTGATGCAATGGAGCGACAATCCGGGTGCTGTACGAGCGGACCGGCTGCGTTTCCTGTTCACCAGCGCATACACGGGTGCAACCTCCGGTATGAATTCGCGCGAGGGCCTGGAAGGCATGCGGTTGTGGCCCACATGGGAGAACCGGATCAACGTGGGCATCGGCGACTTTTACGCGGGCAACCTGATCGATCCGGTCAACATCATCGACCCCACCGAACGCCTGGATGTGCTGGACGGGAGGGTGCGGATCCGGCAGTTGCCAAATGATCCGGAGGCGAATACCATGGACAGGTACATTTACGGCACATCCCCCTCCTGCAGGGTCCCACAAACCAGGATCTGCGGCACATACCTGACCTGGGAAGGAGGATCCATCACCCCTTCGTCGCCAGGCCCAGTTCCTTCAACTGTTCCGCATCGATGCGGCTGGGCGCATCGATCATGGTGTCGCGGCCGGCGTTGTTCTTGGGGAAGGCGATGAACTCGCGGATGTCGCTGCGGCCGCCGAAGAGCGAGACCCAACGGTCGAAGCCGAAGGCCGCGCCGCCGTGCGGGGGCGCGCCGAACTCGAAGGCATCCATCAGGAAACCGAATTTGTACCGGGCATCTTCATCGGAGAATCCCAGCACGCGGAACATGGCCTCCTGCATGGCGCGTTCGTGGATGCGGATGCTGCCCCCGCCGATCTCCGTCCCATTGATCACCAGGTCGTAGGCGTTGGCGCGCACGCTGCCGAGGTCCTTCTGGTCGAAGAGCTTCTGTGCATCCTCGGGCTTGGGAGCGGTGAAGGGATGGTGCATGGCGTGCCACCGCCCGCTCTCCTCGTCCTGCTCCAGCAAGGGGAAGTCCACCACCCACAACGGCGTGAATGTCCAGGGATCGCGCAGGTTGCACAGGTCGCCCAGGTGCAGGCGCAGTTCGTTCAGTTGCTTCCGCGTCCTGTCGGCCTTGCCGGCCATGATGCACAAGAGGTCACCCTGTTTCATGCCACAACGTTCGGCCCACTGTTGCAGTTGTTCCGGCGAGTAGAATTTGTCCACGGTGCTCTTCAGCCCTTCCTCGGTCCACTTCACGAACACGATGCCCGTGGCCCCGATCTGCGGACGCTTCACGAAGTCGATGAGCGCATCGGTCTGCTTGCGGCTCCAGTTGGCGCAACCTTCGGCATTGATACCCACCACCAATTCGGCCTCGTCGAAGACCTTGAAGCCTCTGTCCTTGGCCAGGTCGTTCAGCTCCTGGAACCGCATGCCGAAACGCAGGTCGGGCTTGTCGCAGCCGTAGTTGCGCATGGCCTCAACAAAGGTCATGCGGGGAAAGGGCGCGGTGAACTCCTTGCCCAGCACGCTTTGGAAGAGGTGTTTGGCCAGGCCCTCGAACATCCGCAGGATATCCTCCTGTTCCACGAAGGCCATTTCGCAATCGATCTGGGTGAACTCCGGTTGGCGGTCGGCGCGGAGGTCCTCGTCGCGGAAGCATTTCACGATCTGGAAGTAGCGGTCGAAACCGGCCACCATCAACAGTTGCTTGAAGGTCTGCGGACTTTGCGGCAGCGCGTAGAACTCGCCGTTGTTCATGCGGCTGGGCACCACGAAATCGCGGGCGCCCTCGGGCGTGCTCTTGATGAGCACGGGTGTTTCCACCTCCAGGAAGTGTTGTGCGCTCAGGTAGTTGCGCGTTTCGATGGCCATGCGGTGGCGCAACTCGAAGTTCTTGCGCACGTTGGCCCGGCGCAGGTCCAGGTAGCGGTACTTCATGCGCAGGTCGTCGCCGCCGTCGGTCTCCTCCTCGATGGTGAAGGGCGGGGTCTTCGCGCTATTCAGCACCTTCAGTGCCGTGATGATCAGCTCCACCTCGCCCGTGGGGATGTTCTTGTTCTTGCTTTCACGCTCCTTCACCGTTCCTGTGGCCTCCACCACGTATTCACGGCCCAAGGCATTGGCCTGATCGCAGAGGGCCTTGTCGCGCTCGGCATTGAAGCTGAGCTGGGTGATGCCGTAGCGATCGCGCAGGTCCACGAAGGTGAGACCGCCCATGGCGCGGCTGCGCTGGACCCATCCGGCGAGGGTCACGGTCTTTCCGGCATCGGCAAGGCGGAGTTCGCCGCAGGTATGGGTACGGTACATGGTAGTGCTAAGGGCGGCGAAAATACCGGTAGTGGCATGGCGCGGATGGTCGGTCACAACTTTCGGGGGCGGTCCGGGGGTCACCGTTCCGAAGTTCGCTCGTCGCAAGCCGAATACAGGTGTCACCGTGAAAGTATCGGCAACCACGAATGCGGTGCTGGTGAGGGGAGTTCAGGGCGGGTCCCTTCCACCGGTTATCAGTAGCACAGCATGGATCAGCTCGCCGATGCCACACGCTACCGCTGCGGAACGGAACACGCTGAGCCGCGGATACCGCCCGTTCCTGTTGCTTCACGTGCACATGCCGACCTGACCGTTCCGCCGAATTGTTGTCGGGAGGTGGTTCAGAATTCGTTTCGTTGTCAGGCACATTTCATCCGTGTTCACGCAGGAAGGAGCGGCTATAGTGCTGGGCTTTGGTACGGAGCACGAGGTCGATACCTTTTTAGGTCTCCGGCTCGGCATCGCCCACCTGCACCGTGAAGAACACCAGGAAGTAGCACCCGACCGTGGCCGCGAAAGCGATGGCGGCCACCCATCCGAGCAGCCGTGATCCATGGCTCTGTGGCGACTGTTCCATTGTTCGAGGGACGGTTCAACGTTCCACGGTTGGGGTCACACTGGAATGGTTACCCTTCGGCAATGAAGTGTTACCAGTGCAAGATCAGTGGGTCCGTGCGATCACATTCACCGGTCCGGGTGTACCAGGACCGGTAGGCATCAGGTCGTTCCGCATGGAGATCCGCTCCACCGCTTCCTCGATCGCCTCATCCATGCTGTTCCTGCCGTTCACGTGCGCCTCGCCGGTGCGGATAACCGACCCGGTCTTCACCGAAACCAGGTCAAAGGCCACCACCAGGTGCGCCCTGGCTGGAGCGTACATCACCAGCGCAGCGCCCGTTCCGGCCATGCCTTCGTTACGCGATGCGATGCGGCACTCCAGTCGGTACAAGCTTTCGTTGGCAAGACCGAGTTCGGCGCTTGCCTCCTCTGCGATCCGTGCGGCGATGGCCTCATCGGTCATGGGATGGAAGACTTGAGCGGTCAATGTGTTGGACAGTACTTGCGCGATGCAGAAGGCGATGGTCAGGGTTTTCATGGCTGTTGTGTTTCGTTGATGAGGCGAAACAACAGGGTCCCATATGCGAATGCCAGTGTGCGGAGGAAAGCGGCGGGGAAGGGGTGGAATGCGGTGGAAAGGAGGTCAATCACACGGCAACCTACGCTCGAACGGGACCAGGCTGAACGTGAGACTGAAGTCACAGCCCATGGTGCCGCACGAACTGCTCTCCTCCACCCATAGCGGTTGTTTTCCGGGCAGGTTCAGCTTATAGGTGGTCTGTTCGTTCACCCCCGGACCATCCTGGTGGCAAGATCCTAATTCTTCATAGCGAAGGCTGTCCACCTCCGACCAAAAGGAAGAGGCAAGTCCGATCCCGTTCCATTCGCGGCTGTACCCTGAGCCCATGCGCCATTCGATCAGTCCGTTCGCATCTCCGGTCAAGTAGAGCGACACATCGGCCTTCACCGTTTCGGACTTCATGTTCTTGAATGGGCACTTTACCTTGCCCTTGCGATAACGGCCATCCTTGCGTGGATGATCCCATTTCACAAGTCCTTTGCGGTCCCACTTCACCGGTGATCTGTCGGCCATGATCGACGACCATGGTCGATGACCCATCGCGCTGTCGGCCGATGGTGCCCATAGCATCACCAGATCCACCAGGTGAGGCGGGTCCCGCATGACCCAATGCTCCAAGGAGTCCGAAGGCAGGCGGCTCTCCGCACCTTCATTGTCGTCAACATCCGGGGAGCAAGTGCCGGGGATCGTGGCAATGAGCAAAAGGGGAAGGAGCTTGGTCATTCCGCACTACTTCATCAGAAGTTCGATCGCCTTGTCGAACTCCTTCCGCTTCTCTTTGTGGTCCCGCTTGCAGATCTTGATGCGATCCTCCACGGCGTTCTCGATGGTCTGCCGGTCCTCTTGTCTGGGGAAGTCCAGGCGTGCCTGCTCCGCCATTTTCTCACCCTCTTCCTTGCATTGTTTCTCCCGCTCGCGCGAAGCCTCCCGGTCGGCGTCGGTCACCGTTTCCGAACTGATGCGCTTGGCGTCTTCGGGCGTCAATGCTGGATCGCTTTCCATGGCTTCGCGTACCGCAGCATAGCGCTTCAGTTCATCGTCGCGGTCGATCTGGTCGCAGGCGCATTTCTTTTCGGCCAGGCGCTGGCCGGTGGCTTCGGGGCTGTTGCCAGCGCAGGCGACGAGCAGCAAGCCGATGGCCAATGCGATGGATG
>JAFDZE010000153.1 GCA_018267155.1 Bacteroidota bacterium
CAGAAGCCGCTGGGGCTGTACATCTACAGCCGCGACCGGCGAAAGATCCGCCATATCCTGGACCATACTCGGGCGGGCGGTAGCTGCGTGAACCACACGGCGATCCATTTCTACAACCCGTACCTGCCCTTCGGCGGATCCAACAACAGCGGCATCGGCAAGGGGCATGGGCGAGCGGGCTTCGAGGCGTTCTCGAACGCGCGTGCGGTGCTCACCCAATACATGCCGGGGCCGATGGAACTACTGATGATGCCGTACAACGGTTTCAAGCAGAAACTGATCGACCTGACGATCCGATACTTCTGACCGCGGCATCGGACATCATACCATCGAATGAGCACCCGCTTGGACCAATTGAGAGCCATGCTGGCCGAAGAGCCGGGTGACGCGTTCATCCGGTACGCCATTGCGCTGGAATACAAACGCTCGGGCAACATGGAGGAGGCCGTGGTGCAGTTGGAGAGCCTGTTGACGGACGACCCCAAGTACATCGCGTGCTACTACCAGCTTGCCCTGCTGTACGCCGATCTGGGCCGTGCCGATGATGCCCTGCGCGCATGCGATGCTGGTGCGCTCCAGTGCCTGGTCACGGGCGATCGCAAGGCCCGGACGGAACTGATGCAACTCAAGGACGTCATCGCGGGCAACGAATGAGGCGCGGACGTTTCCTGCTCTGGCTGGTGGCCGGCCCCGCATCGATCCTGGTGGCCATGCTCGCCGCGGCGCATCCGTACCTGGCCATCACCGAACGGAGCGGCGGCGATGTGCTGGTGGTGGAGGGCTGGATGGAGCCCATGCAACTACGGGAGGTGCCCCACTGGACGGATTCGTTGCACTATCGGCACATTTATACGACCGGTTCGGTACGTCCATTCGCCTACTACCTGAAAGCGGGCGAGTCGATCGAGGTGCGCTTCGCCGATCCCCAGCAGGGACGGGTCGCACTCAACGTGGCCGGTGTTCCCGGTGCGCGATTCGTTCTTGTTGCCGACGAGGACACGTTGATGGCGCAGGATGTGGAACCGGGGCCTGTGGACCTGCTGACCGACCGGGAGATCCATGCCCGCCGCTTGCGGATCGCTTCGATCCACGAAGGCTCATCCACTTCGAACAACGACAACATCTTCATCCGATACCTGCGCATCAACGGCGAGAATGTGCATCTGTTGCAGGACACCGTGGTCCTCATTCACCGCGATGGAACTGCGGAGCCCGCCTGGCCCACCTACGCGCACAAGTGCGCACACGACCTGCGCATGCTCGGCACCAAGGCGGAGATCACCACCGTACCCGCGTACGGCCGCCCGAACAGCCGGAGTTGGGCCAACGCCAGTTGGTTCGCCGTACGCGCCAGATCCGATGGCATCACGGCGTGTGACGTGATCACCGTGGGTGTCCATGCCCGACGTTCGCGCGCGCTCTACCGCCGTGCCTGTGGTCCCGGCGTGGATGTGGGTGTTATCGCGCTGGAGGACCCTGACTGTCCGCGCAGGGGCTGGTGGTGGAAGCGCACAGGCTGGAGCCTCATGCTGAAGGAGATCGGCGGCAGTGCAGAACCGACAGCCGTCGAGTTGGTCCAATGGGAGAAGGGATCGTGAACCTCCTCCTGCCCGCCGCACAGGCCAACCGGATGCGCCATCCGTGTTGACCTGATCGTTCCGCACCTACCTTCGGGCGCATGGAAAAGATCGCACGACCCGTACCGGGCGACTATCCGGCGTACCATGGAGCATACCTGCTGGCGGCCAAGGGGAACGACCTGGCCGAGGCGCTCCGCCACGCCAGTGAGGAGGAAGCACGCACCTGCCAGCTGATCCCGGACGACCGTTGGGAGCACCGGTATGCTCCGGGCAAATGGACCATCAAGGAAGTCTTCCAACACATCATCGATACGGAGCGCGTGTTCAGCTATCGTGCGCTCTGCATCGCCCGGGGAGAGCAGGCCAACCTGCCCGCGATGGATGAGGACGCGTATCAGGCCATGGCGCGCACCTCCACCCGCCGCGTGGAGGATCTCGTGCGCGAACTGGCAGCCGTGCGTCTGTCCACGATGGAACTGTTCGACAGCTTCGACGCACAAGCCCTGGCATGCAGCGGCACCGCCAACGGCAAGCACGTGACGGTGCCGGCGCTCGGCTTCATCATCGCCGGGCACAGCGAACACCACCTGCGGATCATCCGTGAGCGCTATCTTGCCTGAACGTGTCCGAGATGCCCGCCCGCAGCATACAGCAGTGGCTCGATGAGTATGGTGAGAGCCACCAGAACGGGACGAACGAACTGATCCATTGGATCTGCGTTCCCGTGATCTTTTTCACGGTGATCGGCTTCTTCGCCAGCATCCCTTCACCCGTGCTCCCTGTGGCGGGCGGGTACCTGTGGGCCAAACTCGCCATGGTCGGCTGCTTGGCCTTCTACTGGATGCGCTCCATCCCGTTGTTCGTCGGCATGGCGCTCTGGTGCCTCTTCTGCCTGGGACTGGCCATGCGCTTGGATACCCATGCGGGCCGGCCCCTGTGGGCCATTTGCCTGGTCCTCTTCACGGTGGCGTGGATCGGCCAGTTCATCGGCCACCACATCGAGGGCAAAAAGCCGAGCTTCCTCAAGGACCTCCAGTTCCTGCTGATCGGACCGGCCTGGTTGATGTCGAAGCTCTACGCGAAACTGGGGATCGGCTACTGAGCCTCCGCGTTGCCGAAGGATACCGTGGGTATCACCGGCCATTCGACGTGCCTGAAGTACCCGGCGGGCACCACGGGCAGGTCGCGCTGGAAATAGTCCCCATCCGGGTGCAGTGCGATGATGAGGTCCAGCAGTTCGCGATCGGGTTCCACCAGGGCCTGGCCGAAGAGATCCGCCTGCGAGCTGTTCCCGATGAACAGGCCGTTCTGTTCTACGGAACGGAAGGCCTCCAGTCGCGGATCGCCACCGGTGAAATCGGACAGGACCACCGGATACCGCAATTGTGCGATCATGCCCCAGCGTTCGGCTTGTGCGCCCACGGTGATCATGGTCTCCATGTCCACCGCGATGTTCCCATGGCCCGTACGGTCCGCAAAAACATACCGGCCGCCAGCGTCCTCGATGAACCGGGCCATGTAACTGTTGCCGGGCGGCACCCACCACTGGCCGCTCCACACGCTGCCGAAGAGGACGGAAGGGCGATCCCGCGTTGTGCTGTCCGCACGAATGGCCTCGTACCGTTGACGGATGCCGCTGAACAGGCTGTCCGCCAACCGCTCCCTGCCGAGAAGCACACCGAAGAAGCGCAGCCACTCCGCACGACCCAGCGGGTGCTCCTCCAGGTACTCGCTCACTTCAACGACAGGTATGCCCGCTTGCTCCAAGGCGCCCGCGTCCCCGCGTCCGAACGGATAGCCAAAAAATATCCGTGGCCGCATGGCGATGAGTACCTCGCGATCGAGTCCGTCGCCCAGGGCGATCTCGCGTACCAAGCCTTGTCGGACCCGGGAAGCGAACACGGTGTCGCGGACCTGATCGGTATGGGCGCATGCGGCAATGGCCTCCAACGCTCCCAAGGCCGCGATGTAGGGCACATGCGTAGTGCTGCCGGTGGCCACCTCCTTCAGGCCGGGTGTCAATTGCAAGGCGCTCACCGGGAGCGGTGATGGATCATCTGTTGTTACCACATACCGACCGACGGTATCCTGTATCCCGCCATGACCGAAGACGAGCAGCAGCCGGTCCGCGCCCCGCTCCCATATCTGGAACCGCTCCGCGTACGCATTGTCCACGCGGCGCCACGTTGCCCAGCCGCTCGTGTCCGCCGTGGGCGGCGGCCCGCCGCAGCCCAACAACAGGTTGCTCAGGAGCATGATCGCAAGGATCGACCGGGCGGAACGCACGGCGCGAATCTATCGGCGGGCCCGGGCCGACCATCCGCTCACTGATCGGCTCCAGTTGCGCGATGGCACTTCGGCATGATCATACATGGACCCAGTTTCGCACCGTCGGAACAACGAAACCACCACCGCCAATGCGCTCACACTACCACGCCTCCGATCGACGCCGGTCGCATGTCCTGCTCACACGGCTCGATCTGGTCCACGCCGGCATCTTCATGCTCTTTCTCTTGCTCGCCCAATACGCACTGATCTGATCGCCATGGCACGCACAAGGCCCACCCCGCCCACATGGACCGGTCTGCTGAAGGCCGTGGCTCTGGGGCTCCTGATCGTGCTGGGCAACCATCTCCTCCACTGAAGATCCAACCAACCACATAACAACTCGAAACCATGAACAACCTGAAAAAGTCCATGCGCCGCGACCTCCGTGCCATCGAACCCAAGTGGATCACACTCGGACAAGCCGTGATGCTGATCCTGCTGGTGGTCGCCGTTGCACCGTGACCGCCCCCCGGGGAGGACATCAGGCCCGATCTTCTTCCGGGCTGCTTGGTGGAGCACGATGTCCCCTCAACAGCGAGCCCCGGCTTTGGCCGGGGCTCGCTTGTTTCCAACGGTGCGGCGATCAGGCCTTTACTGCGGCCTTGGGCGCGGCAGCCAGGATCTCGGGGCTGGCGCCTTCCTTGTACTTGTTGAAGTTGTCGTTGAATGCCCGGGCCAGTTTCTCGGCCTGTGCGTCGTACGCATTCTTGTCCTTCCACGTGTTGCGTGGATCCAGGATCTCGTTGGGCACATTGGGGCATTCGGCCGGTGCGCTCACCCCGAAAACAGGGTGCTCCTTGTAGGCGACCTTGTCCAATTGGCCGTTGAGCGCGGCGGTGATCATGGCGCGGGTGAACTTCAACTTCATCCGCTCGCCGGTGCCGTAAGCTCCACCGCTCCATCCCGTATTCACCAACCAGACGCGCACGTCGTGCTTCTTCAGCTTCTCGCCCAGCATATCGGCGTATCTGGTGGGGTGCAGTGGCAGGAAAGGCGCCCCGAAGCACGCGCTGAACACCGTTTTCGGCTCGGTGATGCCTGCTTCGGTACCCGCCACTTTGGCCGTGTAGCCACTGATGAACCAATACATGGCCTGGCCCGGAGTGAGGCGGCTGATCGGCGGCAGCACGCCGTACGCATCGCAGGTCAGGAAGAAGATGTTCTTCGGGTGACCGCCCATGCTGGGTTCGGCGATGTTCCCGATGAAGTCGATCGGGTAGCTCACCCGTGTGTTCTCGGTCTTTCCGCCGTCGGCAAAATCCACCTGGGTGGTGTCCCCGTGGAAGCCCACGTTCTCGAGCAGGGCACCGAATTTGACCGCATCCCAGATCTGCGGTTCTTTTTCCCTGCTCAGGTCGATGCACTTCGCATAGCAACCGCCCTCGAAGTTGAAGACGCCCTTGTCGCTCCAGCCATGCTCGTCGTCGCCGATGAGCAGGCGATCGGGATCGGCGCTGAGCGTGGTCTTGCCGGTGCCGCTCAGCCCGAAGAAGACCGCCGTGTCGCCGCTCTTGCCGATGTTGGCCGAGCAGTGCATGCTGAGCACCTTGCGCTCCTGCGGCAGCACGTAGTTCAGCACGGTGAAGATGCCTTTTTTGATCTCGCCGGTGTACCCGGTGCCCCCGATCAGGATCATCTTCCGCGTGAAGTCGATGGCTGCGAAATTGTGCTGGCGGATGCCATCGGCCGGACCATCGGCCATGAAGCCCGGGGCACAGATGATGTGCCACTCAGGGGTGAAGGACCCCAGTTCCGCGGCGGTCGGGCGCAGGAACATGTTGCTGGAGAACAATGCGCTGTACGGCAACTCCGCCACTACACGCAGGTTCAGCTTGTAGGTGGGGTCCGCGCATGCGTACGCGTCCTTCACATACACGTCCCGGCCAGTGAGGTAGGCCGTGAGTTTGCCATGCAGGCGGTCGAAATTTTCCGCGCTGATCGGCAGGTTGATATCCCCCCACCACACGGTACCCTTCGTCTTCGCGTCCTCAACACAGAACTTGTCCTTGGGGCTCCGGCCGGTGAATTCGCCCGTGTTCACAGCGAGCGCCCCGCTGCTGGCGAAAATGCCTTCCCCGTTCTGTACCGCGTGCTCGATCAACTCGGCAGGCTCGAGGTTCCAGTACACATCGCCCGGATGCTTCAGACCGATATTGGACAGGTCAGCGTTCGCCGGTTTCGTTCCGAACTCGTTCATGAATTGCTTGTTCTTGGTTTTCGCCCGCGAATTTAGCGGGACCGGGTGGGGCGGGATGGATGATGATCGACAGGAATATCAACCGAAAAAGTGCCGTGGCTCCGTGCTCCCCTAGAATGTACAACCAAACAGCCGACCAAGCTCCTACGATTCTTCCAGCTTACCGTTCAAGATCAAATGAATGCTACAAATAACCTGATTATCAGCCGAATGAACGCACCTATCTCATAGCTGATCGCTTCCGCGAGCAGGATCCGTTGTGCCACTGGGAAGACCCGTCGCTCTGCTTGCCTGATCAAGCAAATTCAATGACCTGGGCGTTTGAGCCCATGCAGGGCACCTACCAGCAGGACCACCCAGCCCGCAATAAAGAGCAAGCCTCCGAGCGGCGTAATGGGCCCCAGCACGCGCGTGAGGAAGTCGGTACCCAACATCTCCCGCGTGGCCAGCAGGTACAAGGAGCCACTGAAGCAGAGGACTCCGAGCACGAAGAAGATACGCACCAGGGAGACGATCCGCGTAGCGAGCTTCCCCTCCAAGGCGGCGAGTCCCAGCAAAGCCAGACCATGGTAAAATTGGTACTGCGCTGCGGTCTGCCAGTTGTGGTACGCCCGAATGTCGACCCGAGCCTCGATCCCATGTGCTCCAAAAGCACCGAATGCCACGGCGAGTGCGAGGATGGCCGAAGCCCAGATGAGGGTGCGCGTGTTCATGTCCAATGGATCCGGCGGATAGCGGAGCAGGCGCGAAGTTGCGCAAAGCACTGGTTGAACTCCTACTTGGGTGATCATAAGTACCACATATTCGGGCCCTGGTGGGCTCCGTATGGCAGTAGGTTACCGGGTCGGATGGTGGGTTGACCCTATGCGGACCCCAAGATCCCCAGGAACAACGTCGATCCGATCTCGCACGAGTGCAGGGGTGCCTGCTCGTAGTGATACCAATTAGACATTCAAGATCG
>JAFDZE010000154.1 GCA_018267155.1 Bacteroidota bacterium
AAGGCCCCGGGCTTCGGCGACCGCCGCAAGGCCATGCTGGAGGACATCGCCATCCTCACCGGTGGCACCGTGATCAGCGAGGAGCGCGGCTTCAAACTGGAGAACGCGGACCTGAGCATGCTGGGCAAGGCCGAAAAGATCAACATCGACAAGGACAACACCACCATCGTGAACGGTGCCGGCAAGAAGGCCGACATCACCGGTCGTGTGAACCAGATCAAGGCCCAGATCGAGACCACCACCAGCGACTACGACAAGGAGAAGCTGCAGGAGCGCCTGGCCAAGCTGGCCGGTGGCGTCGCAGTACTCTACATCGGTGCCGCCACTGAGGTGGAAATGAAGGAGAAGAAGGACCGCGTGGACGACGCGCTGCACGCTACCCGCGCTGCGGTAGAAGAGGGCATCGTGCCCGGCGGTGGTGTGGCCTACATCCGCGCGCAGAAAGCGCTGGAGAAAATGGAGGGCGCCAACAACGACGAGACCACGGGCATGGGCATCGTGCGCCGTGCGCTCGAAGAGCCCCTGCGCCAGATCGTGGCCAACGCCGGCCTCGAAGGCAGCATCGTGGTGCAGAAGGTGCGTGAGGGCAAGGCCGACTACGGCTTCAACGCCCGCACCGAGGAGTACGAGAACCTGTTCGCCGCCGGTGTGATCGACCCCACCAAGGTGACCCGCGTTGCCCTGGAGAACGCCGCTTCCATCGCCAGCATGCTGCTCACCACCGAGTGCGTGATCAGCGAGGAGAAGGAAGAGAAGGCCGCTGGTGGACATGCGCACCCCGGCATGGGTGGCGGCATGGACATGATGTAAGCGTCCGAACAACCGACCAGAACAAGCCCCGGCTACCGCAGCACTGCGGAAGTCCGGGGCTTGTCCCGTTCAGGGGGAGGAGAAGAAGGAGTTCACCGGGGATCATCCGCCGATGAACCTTCATCCGGACCCTGTATGGATCGGGCGATATTGAATGCGTGGATGGTATTACTGGTAGGGATGCCCGCATGGAGCCAGTTGATGGTGGGCTCGCGTGGATCGGCAAAATGGTACTGCTGGGCCACTTGCGCGAGTACGCTGAAGCTGCTGGAGCCGGAACCGCGCGCTCCGTTGGGCCGGAGAGTAGTCCCGCAGCAATGCCTCCCGGGTATCGGGTGTTGCATGTGACCGTGTCATCATCGCTTGCCCACCAGTTCATGGTTTTCCGGTATTGCGGCGGTTGGAACACCGGACAACATTTGCCCGCAATGGAGGCACCCCCGGCAACCGTGGTCCTGGTGGACGACCAGTCGATGTTCCTTGCGGGGCTTGAGAGCCTGCTTGAGACCATGCCCGAGGTGCGCGTAGTGGGCAAGGCGCAGGATGGTCGCGATGCACTGGATCTGGTGGCGGAACATCGGCCCGACCTGGTCCTCATGGACATCAACATGCCGCACATGGACGGCATCGAGGCCTCCAAGCGCATCCGCAGGGCAAGTCCTCGGACGCGCATAGCCGTGCTCAGCATTTACGGTCATCGCGAATTCGTTATGGAGCTGCTTGGTAGCGGTGTGGACAGCTACCTGCTGAAGACGGCGGACAAGGAGGAGCTGCTCACCGCTATTCGCTCAGTGGTCGGTGGCGAACGGTACATCGCCCATGAGTTGCGTGCCATGGTCGCCGAGGACGCACAGCTTGGGTACCGCGAGCGCAGGCGCACGTACGGTCCGCTCACCAACCGTGAGGCGGAGGTGATGAAACTCATTCTCCAGGAGCGCACCACGCAGGAGATAGCGGCATACTTCTTCCTCAGCGTGGCCACCGTGGAAACCCACCGAAGGAACATTTTCCATAAACTCGACTGCCGCAACATCGCCGGCCTGGTGAAGTACGCCATGGAACGGGGGTGGGGGCGATCCGATCACTAAACCGCACATTCAGATGAGTTGGAACTTCCATGACCCGATCAAGGAGGAATACAATGGTGTCCTTCAATGGACGATCAAGGTCGATGTACCCGCCGATCACGTCCCAACGGGTGAGCCGGCCAAGTTGATCGGTTCAGTCGTGCATTTGTACTACAAAGTGCGGGAAGGTGCGCGAGCTGATATGGACACGTGGTACACAGGCTTCGCAGTGCGCGGTGCCAATAGCGACCATGAGCTTTACGCCGAACTAACGCCCGAAGATCCGGCAACAGTATCAATACGTAGGCGAAAGCCGGTGACCATGGCCACCTCGGGAGGCGGTGGCGACGATGGTGTTTGGGCCGTTGCAGCCCGCATCGACAAGGACAGGCTTCTTTCCGTCAAGTACAAGCATCTGTTCGGCCGGAAGTTCCCGATACTGGGTCCCTTGTTCCACAACACGAAGAGATGGGTAAGTGGTCTCTGATCCTCTCGTGTTTCTACGCTGCCGCCTTTGGCCACGCGACGGGAGTCCGTGCCCAGCCGACAGGCTTTGGCGAAGCGCATGATCGCTACATGTCCGCGCGATGCCTGGAAATATTGCCAGAGGATGGGTTTTTACGCGTTCGGAGCATCGATGGCACCATCCAGCGGTTGCCTTGTGTCGCGCTGCTCGAAGCTCCTCTGAAGGACCTGGATCGGTTGCGGTCCAAGCGTGATTCGGTGTACGTGCGCAACCTGGGCCGTATCCGCGCAAAAGTGCCTCAAGTCATGTCAGCCAAGTACTACCGCGTCATAGCTCCGCAATTCAACCCTTCCGGCCTTCCGCTCGATCCGCATGAAACCGTATTTCTCGAAGCCGATGCTGAGTGTTACCAGGAACTCCGGCTCTTCTGGATACTGACGCGTATCGCCAACCTCGGGACCGTTGGACGGCAGGCGACGGACTCTTTCGCTTTCTATCTCGCGGAGGACGACATCCCCTTCATGTTGATCGTGAACCATGTCGGATCCGATCCTGACCACCCGATCAGTGGCTGGTCCATCCACATCCCGAGAAAACTGCTGTGGGCTGAAGCCATGAGCGATGAGTTGCTCGTTTTCATGTTGCTCCATGAAATGGGCCATGCGCTCCAGGTGCCCGAATCGGAGCTTAATGCGGATTGGTGGGCCATGAACATCGGGCTGCCCGGATTCTACGGTCAGGAGCGAGCGGCCAGCTTGCGCGATGGCTTGGCAGACTCCTTCAAAGAATATTGCAGGTCTGTTTATACAAGTTCAACCTACGCACATTCGAGTTGCACAAGGGACTCCGTGGACTTCTACCCCAACTTGGAATGCCGCTTGCGCGGGATACGCGGCCCCGACTGGATCGGGGAGGACGGTGATAGGATACAGTCCTACACGGATCTCGATGAATGTTGGTCACAAGGTATCATGTGCGGTCCAAAAGGTGACAACAAGAATGTGGTAGGAACCTGCTGCACCGACAAACCGTGCCCTGAATGCCCACCCTCCCGCTCCACGAACAATGTGTTGCCTGGGGTGGTCCGCATAACGGATATACTCGACAGTACCCTTGATTCGCTGTCCTTCATTTCACACCTGGGGAAGTTGGGCATATGTTCGATAAAACCGGAGTTGTGCGCCATGAGCGACACTCAACGACGAACCTGGCTGTCCGATAACATCCCATCGTTCGATCGGCGCGAGCGGAGGATCGAGAAACTCTTGATGGAGAGCGTGATCCGCACGAGATACCTCAACGAACGGATCCTGAGCAAGTGAAGACCTGTTGGGTCGGATCCATTTGGCTTGCGGCATCCATCGGGATGTTTTCGAGCCTACCGTTGCGGTCCCAACACCCGGATTGGCCGGCGTACAGTTCAGTTAGCGCGGCTTTTGACCGGAATGAACCCGGTATCCTGCTGGACTTGAGCGCCGAACTGGCCCGTTCAAAGAACAGCAGGGATCGTGATCTCGGCATCCTTGCCCTGTCCGCCGGGTTATTCAGAAAAGACGACCTCTTAGGCTGCACTCGGGCACTGGACAGCCTTGACCGGTCGCTACCATCGGCCGATCCCTTCCTTCGCGCCACCGGCATGCGCATCCGATCCATGCTGATGACGCAGGTTGGCAGTCCTTCCAAGGGGGTCGGTGCAGCTGAAGCAGGCTTAGCAATCGTTCGTGGTAAAGGCTGGGCGGAGGAAGAGGTTCCACTGCTTGTAGTAAAGGCCGAGGCCCTGACCGAGCTGAATGACCTGAATGAAGCCATGCGGGTACTCAGCGTTGCGCAAAGGCGAACGGAAGAGAGCGGGTTCCTGAGGGGCAGGTGCTTGGTCCTGGTGGCATTGGGCAATGTGAAATACAAACAAGGCAGGTATGCCGAGGCCAAGAAGGACTATACTACTGCGTTTGAAATAGGTTCAAGATCCCGATTCAACAAAGTGGCCGAGAGCGCCTTGGGCAACCTGGCTGGTGTCGCCGCCATGGAAGGGGACAATACTGGAGCTCTCAAGCTGTACGATAGCTTGTTGACCATCCTTGGGGATAGAAGTCCTGAATTCAGGGCCCGTCTCATCGGCCAGAAGGGATATGTCCTGATCGAGCAAGGCGAATTCCGCACCGCCATCGCAGAGTGCCTTCGATCGGTAGCGATCGCGGACAGCATTGGAGACCTGCGTTCCAAGGCCGATGCGCTCCATGACATCGCATTCGCACAATGGTCGCTAGGGGACCGTGCGCAAGGATCGGCAACCATGGATTCCGCCCTTAGCGCGTATGCCCGCCTGGGGTGGCGCGACCGGATCCGTTGGGCCCATTGGGACCTGGCCGAATGGTATCATGGATCCGGTGAGGACAACGCCGCTTTCAAGCATCTCCTGAGATACAGCAGCTTATCCGATTCGATCAACAGTGAGCGCTTCACCGAACAACTCGCCCGCTCCGAAGTCCTCTTCGAGACCGAACGCAAAGAGCGGCGCATCGCCGAGCAGGACCAGGACCTGGCCATTGCCGCCGAGCAGGACCGCCGCAAAAGCACCCAGCGTAACGCCTTCATCGGCGCCACCGCCCTGCTCGCCCTGATCGCCCTCCTCCTCTACCGCTCCATGCGTAACAAGCAGCGCTTGGCGAAGCAGGAAAAAGAACTGCACGATGAGCAGGTGGACCAGCTGCTGAGCCAGCAGGAGATGAGAAGCATCAACGCCATGCTCGAAGGGCAGGAGAAGGAGCGCGAGCGTGTGGGCAAAGAGCTGCACGACCATGTGGGCAGCTTGCTCGGTGCCATCAAGCACCAGCTTGGTGTACTGGAGGAACAGGTCGCCGATGTGAAGACCGAGCAGACCGCGCAATACCACAAGGTCTCCGGCCTGCTGGACAACGCTGCGGGCGAGCTCCGCCGCATCAGCCACGACATGGCCGCCGCCACCCTCAACCGCTTCGGTCTCGAGAAGGCGCTGCAGGACCTGCGCGATACGCTGCATATCAACGGCCGCCTGCAGGTGGAGCTGAATACGTTCGGCATGGAGCAGCCGCTACAGCGCGGTGTGGAGATCGCCGTGTACCGCATCATCCAGGAAGCGGTGAGCAATGTGCTGAAACATGCGAAGGCTACCGAGCTCAGCATTGGTGTAACACATGCGCCCGGTCGACTGAGCGTGCTGGTGAGCGACAATGGCAGCGGCTTCGATACGGCCGTGACTTCCGGAGGTATGGGCCTGGCGAACATCCGCACACGTGCGGCCGCTCTGGGGGCGCAGGTGCAGATCGACAGTACCCCCGGAAAGGGCACTACCGTGAGTGTGGAATGTCCGGTGGTGGAGTAGGAAAGGCCATCACCGCCCTCAAGAATTCATGATTCACCATGATCGCGGGCCTTGGAGCCTTTTCTGATATATACATGGTACTATGGAACAATATGTGAAGCCGGTCGGGGATCAACGTTCGAGCGACCCGGGAGCCTTGCGGGCAAGAACCCTGCTGATGGCGCACCCGGGCAGATGGCGGCTATGACCTGCGCGTCCCCGACACCGCTGGCGATGGCATCAGCCCGGTGGCTTCAACCTGCACGACGCGAACGGGGCGTGGATCATCAATAACTGCGGTACCGACGTTGGTTCTCGTCGCGGATCATCATGCCCTGCGTCTTCTGCTGGCCATTGGGAACAACCGCGTCACCTGCCGCCGGCCGGGACAGCCTTCGCGCTACGCATAATACGGTATAGCATGTCGTTCCGGAACCGGCTGATACCGCCCTGTTCGGTCGGTCCGCCACCACCACCGGTTACCATTGCTGGATCTTCAACCCGCACGGCGGCTCCGATCAGTGGATCGCGTCCAGGTACACGAAGCCGGGTATCGGCCACCCCGGTGGTGCGAGGGCACTCACCCCTTCTCCTTCTCCCGGTCAGCCCAGCTGGCCATCTTTTTCCGTGTGAACCGACGATAGAGGAACATGGCCGTGCAGACCAGGGGGAACCAGATCAGGTGGCGGGCGCCGTTCCAGCCGCTGGTGTACAAACCCCAAACAGCCCAGCCGGCGGTGAGGACGGCCAGCACGAGCCAGAAGAGTTCCATAATGCGGGCAATGCGGTCCATGAGCGGTGCGGTGGTTATGGATGTTGACGGATCGGGGATAGGAGGCGTGGCGATGGAGTGACGGGAACAACCGCTCATTCAGGTAGCATTGGAGCGGTCGGTCTCATGGTCCCGCGAGGCTGTCCGCCTGGTCCACGTACAGTGTTCCGGTCAGCTTGCGGATGGTATAGCGGCTGAAGTTCTCGTTGGCGTCGAGTCCGTCGCCGTAGAGGATGTCGTGTTCGCGGATGATCTTCACGGGGCGATCGGTCCACACGCGGGCGCTGTCCTTGTTCCACACGAGCAGCTCGGTCTCCAGGCGCTCGCCGCGCGCGTTGGTGAACACCACGTTGCCGCGCACTTCCATCCGGTTGCTGGTCGGCAGGATGAGGCCCTGCCGGGCCGTGAGTACGCTGCCATCGTTCCCCTGTGCGTCCAGGAAGACCAGTTCCATCCCGTCGGTCAGCACGGTGCGGCGGCCGGGTGCCGCCATGAAATCCTCCACCTTGTTGGCATGCAAGCGGTTGCGAACAATACCGCTGTCGCTGTACAGGTATTCGGCGTCGGTGGTCGTCCGGTCCGGTGCCCCGGCATGCACATCCACCCGGGCCAGTTCGTCCAGGTCGTTCTTGCACGAGGAGAGCGCAAAGAGGGCGAGCACGAGCCGATACCACCCGCGCATGATCACTGGATGCGGCTGCGCTGGAACCAGCGTTCGCGTGCCCACGGCGTGATGCTGATGCCGGCCAGGATGTGCGTGAAACGTTCGCTGAGGAGCGAGGCGTCCCGGCCGCTGCGCTGTCCGTATTCGACACCGATGTGGAAGTAGCTGTTCGTTTGCACCGCGTTCAAGGGGATGGACACGCCACCGCTGATGGCCATGGTGTTCAGGGGCGAGCCCTTCACCACGATATAATCCTCGGTATAACGCAGGCCGATACGGTAGGTGGTGCGTTTCAGCGCGGAGCCCTCATCGTCGGGTGTGAAGCGCACGCCGAAGCCGTACGTCATGCTGGCGCGCAATTGCTCCGGGGCGGAGTAGCCGGGCAGGTCCACACGCATGGCCGACCAATCGCGCCGGGTGGCCTCGGCGGTGGCGAACCAGCGGGCGTTGTACAGGCTGATCCCGGCACCGAACGAAGGGGGCACGGTCACCGAGCCGGTGGACGAACCGCTGGAGGGCAACGTGTCAATGACCTGTTCGATGCCGGTGGATCCGCGCCAAAAGGAGGTCACCAACTGGTCGTTCATGGCGCTGAAGCCGATGGGGAGCGATGCGATAAGTCCGATCGTGAAACGCCAAGGGAACACCTCTTCGATATCCTTGCGCCGGGGCATACTGGCACTGTCCGTGTAGGCGACCTTGAAGGAGAGGCGGCGCAGCAGGTCCAGGCGGGCGGAATCGGTGCGGGCCATGCGCCATTCCACCAGGTCGGCCGGAACGAGCCGCAGCGTGTCCACATGCGTCAGGTACCATTTGTCCATGTGCTCGCGGGCGCGTGCGGCGCGTTGTTGGCGCGTGCGGACCTCGCGTGTACGCGAAGTGACCGCCGCACTGTAATGGAGGCCGAAGCTGCCGGAGGGCGCGCGCAGGACCAGGGAGGAGAAGGCCCGCGTATTGGTATAGGCCAGTTCGCGCGGGTACACCGCGTTGCGGGTCTGCTCGATGGACCCGAAAATGAAATCGAAGTTCGCGCCGATGGCCAGGCGCCCGCCCAGGTGACCAGAGGAATCGCGTTCGGCTTGCCAGAGCACGTGCCCCACACCGGCGAATACGCGGTTGAGGCCGCCGCTGCCTTTGTACTCGTAGGCCACTTCATGGCCGTCCACCCGGCTTCTGGCCACCAGCGAATAGCCCACATCGCTGAAGGGGGTGATACCCAGACCGAGACCCCAGCGACCTTTGCCGAAGGGTACGCCCACACTCAGTCCGGTGAACTGCGCATCGGTGCGGCGGGTAGAGTGGCCACCGCTTTCCTGTCGCACGAAGAGGGCCCGCACCCCGGCATCGAACACGGGCCGTTTGAGTCCTTCGCCGTCATAGTATCGTGCGGCGGAATAGCTGGCGGGGTTCACCGGTCGCAGGCTGTACGGTTCGGAGTAGGCTATGCCCGTGCCGCCCATGATGGCCGAAGGGGTGTTGCCGGTGTTCAGCAGATCACCCAGGCCGAAGGCGCTGTATGGGGAGCCGGTGCTGGCGACCTGCGCCTGCGACTCAACGGCCGGGGCCAGAAGAAGTACCGGAAGCCAGGCGGGCAGGGAGCGAAAGTGCATGCAGGCCGAGGAGGGTCAGAAAAGGATGCGCAAAGATGCCGCTTTCCAAGGCCCGGGCGAAGCGCAGGGCATCGCCGCCGGTGAGCACCACGGCCAGGCCGGGCTGCTTGTGCCGAAATCCGCTGATCGTATGTGCCAATTCCGCGAGGAGCCCATGGTGCGTACCCGAAGCCAAACACGCCTCGGTATCGGTACCCAATAGAGCGGGTGTGTCCGGTGGGTCCACCACCATGAGCCGCGCGGTGAATTCGCCCATGGCACGCGCCCGCATGCGGAAGCCCGGTGAAATGATGCCGCCGAGGTGCTCCCCATCGGCGGAAACGAGGTCGTAGGTAAGGCAGGTGCCCAAGGAAATGGCCAGGGTCGGCCTACCGGGGAACAGGAGGGAGGCAGCCACTGCATTGGCCCAGCGGTCCACACCCAGGGTATCGCGCGTGCGGTAGGCACTGCGGATAGGGCCCTCCGATGCACCGTTCACCTCCACCACGGGAGCCCATGCATGCAATGCGTTCGCGAAGGCGGGATCAGGTGATGCCACACTGCCCACCACCACCACCTCGGGACGGTCCGACGCAACGAAGGCACCGATGGCAGCGACATCGCCGAGGGGCATGGTGCTGGTCCGCGTCAGGCGCCCATGACGGAACAGCCCTGCTTTCATCCGGGAATTTCCGATGTCCACTACGAGTCGCGTGCCGCCTTCCATCCGCTGTCTATATTCGCGGCCCGTTTCGCCGCCGCTCCGCCTTCGGGCGGGGAACGTGCAAAGATGGTACTGGTGCCTTAGCTCAGCTGGTAGAGCAACGGATTGAAAATCCGTGTGTCCCCAGTTCGATTCTGGGAGGCACCACAAGAGAAGCCCTTCCGCTCCGTGCGGAGGGGCTTTTTCGTTCTTCACGTACGCCGTTCTCTTCAGTGAAGCGTCCAAGGGGATCCCACATCGGGGAGCGTGCTGCTACTGGTCCGCCCGCCAGTCGAAGATCGCCTCCATCCGCACCCATTTCTCGCCTGCTTGGGCGAAGGGCAACGGCTGTTGGAAGCGCTCCATCAGTTCCTCCCACTCCTGCACGCGTGGGGGCAGCGTTGCGCCGCCGCCGTCGGTGGCCGCGCCGCCTGCGCTCTCGGTGATCATGAACAGGCGATTGCCCGCGCGGTGGATGGTGCAGCGCGTGATGCCTTGCGTGCGCAGGTGCTCCAGCACTTCGGGCCATACCTGGCGGTGCCACTGCTCGTATTCGGCGATCAACGCGGGATCGTCCTTCAGGTCCAGCGCGAAGCAGGTGGTCATGGCTTATGAAAGGGTGCGAGAGTGATATGGTGCAAGAGTGCGAGATGTCACTCTCGCACTCTTGCACTCTTTCTCATGGTTTTCGCGAACAGCAGCACGATCACAAAGCAGACCAGCGGCACCAGGTAGGCCGGTTGCAGTCCGTACCGGTCGCTGATGGCACCCATGATCGGTGGTACGATCGCACCGCCCACGATGCTCATCACCAGCAGCGAGGAGCCGAGTTTCGTATCGCCCCCCAGCCCATGGATGCTGAGCGAGAAGATGGTGGGGAACATGATGCTCATGCACAATTCCACACCGAGCAGGGCGATCACCGAGGCATACCCATCGAGCAGTACCGCAGCGACAACGAGCGCGATATTCAGCAGCGCGCAGAACGCGAGCAGGGCAGGGGCACCGATCCAGCGCAGCAGGGCTGTGCCGATGAAGCGCCCGGCCATGAAGAGCAGCAGTCCGATGCTCAGCAGGTAGGCCGCATCCTTCTCGCCGGTACCCGCGACATGTCCGGCGAAACGGATGAAGAAGCTGGCCACGCCCACTTGAGCGCCCACATAGCAGAACTGTGCCACCACGCCGAGCTTCAGGCGCTGCCACGCGCGCGTGTCGCGCTGGCCGGAGGCGCTCTCATGCTCCTCGATCTCCGGTAGGTGCGCACGCATGAAGAGGATCGCCGCCGCGAGCACCACCAGGCCGATCACCAGGTAGGGTATGCGCACGGCCAGGGCTTCGCCGGTGAGCCAGGCATCCAAGGCGGCGGGGTCCATGGCCTGCATCTGCGCGGGGGTGGGCGCCGTGCCGCTGAGGATGAAGCGCCCGCCGAAGAAGGCGGCCAGCGCGGCGCCCAGCCCGTTGAAGGCCTGTGCGAAGTTGAGGCGGCGCGGGGCTGTGGCGGGGTCGCCCAGCACGCTGACGTACGGATTGGCGGCCGTTTCCAGGAAGGTGAGCCCACTGGCGATGATGAATAAAGCTCCAAGGAAAAAGGGATATGAGCGCAGGGTGGCCGCCGGCCAGAAGAGGAAGGCACCGAACGCGAAGAGCAGCAGCCCGCCCACGATGCCCCTGCGGTAGCCGAAGCGCTTCATGAAGGCCCCGGCGGGCCGGGCCATCACGAAGTAGGCGATGAAGAAGGCGCTGTCCACCAGGGCGCTGCGCGCATCATTCAACTGGAGCGCCTTGCGCAGATGCGGGATCAGGATGGGGTTGAGGTTGTGCGCCAGTGCCCACAGGAAGAAGAGGCTCGTGACGAGCACGATGGCCGTGCGCTGCGAGGTGTGGCCCATGGTCACCAGCCGCTTCTTCTGATGGTGATGCGCAACGTTCCGGGCAGGGTCTCCTTGCGCACCAGGATCAAATAACCACCGCCGCCCGCGCCGCTCAGCTTCCATCCCAGTGCATCGTCCGCGTGCCGTGCGATCTGCGCGCGTATGTCCTCGTCCACCATGTGGGGGAACATGGCCACCTGCGCCTCGAACGAGCGGCGGAACGCCGCGCCGAAGGCCACCGCATCCTTTGCCAGCACGGCGCTCCAACAGGCGTCGGCGGCATCGGCCAAGGCTTTGGCACCGGCGGCTTCGATGTGCGTGCCCTCCAGCACGCTGAAGCCCGGTGCACGCGGTTCCAGTGGCACCAGTTGCAGGTGCTCCTCAATGAAGTGCAGCACGTCCTCATCCTGTACGCTTTCAATGCGCTCCGGCCAGTAGTTGCCGTCGTAGTGCAGACGGTTCAGCCCCGGGTACACGATGCCGATGCTGTCCTGCGAGCCGCTGACTTCCACCGTGCCGGGCGGGTTCTCGCTGGCGAAGAGCAGGCGGGCGTGCTTCTCGCGGTCGCCGTCGGGCAGGTGCGTTCCCCAGAGCTCGATGGCCTTCTTGCGGGTGCTGCTGCTCATGCCGCTGCGGTCGTTGAAGGCGTGCGTGGGTTCGATGCTGATGGTGAGCACACTGCCGCCGTGGTGCTTGGCCACATAGGGCTGGTCCAGCCAACCGCCGGCCAGGTCGATGCGGAACGGGATGGTGCATGTGGCGCGCAGGTCCGTGGTGCTGCGTGCCTTCAAGCCTTCGTGCGGCGTGCGTTCCAGCACCACGTAGCGCACGCCGTGCTGTTCGCACAGGGCGGCCTTGGCCTCGGCATGGCCGTCGGCGTTCACCACCAGGAAGTCGGGCTTCACGTGCAGGAATTCCGGTACGAAATCCATCTGTCCGCTGCCCGAGCCCACATGCACTTCATGCACGCAGGACAGTGC
>JAFDZE010000155.1 GCA_018267155.1 Bacteroidota bacterium
GGAGGTCGGGCACGGTGCGCAGGAGCTTTTCGATGCGCTCCTTCATCTCGCGCGCGGCCTTGTTGGTAAAAGTGAGGGCGAGGATGCGGAAGGGGTCCACGCCCTTGGCGGCCATCAGGTGGGCGATGCGCACGGTGAGCACGCGGGTTTTGCCGGAGCCGGCCCCGGCGATCACCATGTTGGGGCCGTCGGTATGCTGCACCGCCGTGAGTTGCGCGGGATTGAGGCCTTTCAGGTAGTCCATTGTGAGCGGCCGAAGGTACAGGCCGGGCAAGGGGCGGCCGGGAAGGGTTATGAACACGGACGCCCCGCTTGCTCAGCCCTCCCGCTCAACCACTGCGTTGAATTCCTCCAGCGACAGTTGGAGGTCTTCGCGGACGATCTTCCGCAGCAGGTCCTTCGGCAGGTCGTCGTTCGCATGTACCGGAACGGGGTTGCCCGGCCGTCGGGATGACGCAGCCGGTGATGCGATCCGTTCCCGCTTCCTACCCCAGCATCCCGGTCGCTGCCTGTCCCCGCCGTTCCTCGTTCTCCGCGTCCGCCTTCCGACCGGTTTCGATTCCTTCGTGTACCAGGAAGATGAACCCGAAGCCATGAAGACACCTTTCCTCCTCGCGCTGATCGTACCCATGGCGGTCGGTGCGCAACGACTTGTTCCGTCCGATGTGCAGATCTCGGGCAGCGTATTTGCGCTCGCCGAGTTGGATGGCAAACTCGTCATCGGTGGGGATTTCTCGGAAGTGAACGGCCAACCGATCTCGAATATCGTGGCTTGGGACGGCGGCACCGGCTTCGATGATCTGGGTGCGCCCATGCCGAGCGGTCAGGTGACTGCGGTCCTGCCCTATGCGAACGGCGTGGTGTTCGGTGGCCTCGCTCCCGGCGACTACCGCCGGGTATTCCACTGGAACGGCGACACCACAACGGTACTGGGCACGCCCGGCTCCGGTCGCATCAACTGCTTCACCGAGTTCAATGGCGATCTGATCGTAGGAGGATCCTTCTTCACCATGGACGGGGTCGTCGTGAACCGGATCGCGCGTTGGGACGGAACGGGTTGGACGCCCATGGGCACAGGACTCAACCAAATGGTTCGGAGTGTTCTGGTCCATCAGGGGCAGCTGTACGTGGCCGGGGATTTCACCGCCACAGGGAATGGCACGACACAACTGGCCTACCTGGCCCGGTGGGACGGGAGTGCTTTCCAACCCGTTGGTACCGGGGTGAGCGGTAAAGTCCAAGACCTGCTCTCCATGCCCAATGGGCTCTGGATGGCGGGCTCGTTCAGATACACGGCGGACAGTACCGTGGCCCTGAACCAGTTCGCGGTCTTCAACGGCGACAGCTTCGCTCCATTGATCCCGGACTTCACAGGTTTTATACCTGTCGGTGACACATTCGATCATCTCATGATCCCTGTCGGCGGGATCGGTGTTCTGGCTATGGCGAACGATCGGCTCGTATACAAGGACGGGGAATGGAAATTGACATGGTTGCCAAAGCTGTACTGCGCGCTCGAGTACCAAGGCAAGGAGTACGCTGGAGGCAATTCCAGTATTTACTCTATGCTCTGTAGAAAATTGGCCCTGCGTGAGTTGCTGCCCGGTAACGGCCCTCTTCCGATCGATGTTGCGGGAGTCAGATCATGGGTGGGTGCCGATGGTGTACTGTTCTTGGACCAGGAAGAGCAAATGCCCTCGTTCACCCCATGGTCCGAGGGCGGCGCTTCGGTTATATATGCCCACGGGCAATACGTGGTGGGATATGTGGGCGATTCGGCCTTTACGTCGTCCTTCTCACCATACGGAAACCATGATTGTGACGGGAAAGGCTATGACCCCGGGCCGCGTTGCACCGAGCGTGACCTGGCGTTCCGCGAACGGTATTCACGCACCTGGCCCATCGACATCGGCCAACTGTGGGAGCACGCCGCGCACTGGAACGATCCCGGATACACCGTACCTGAGGTGCTGGCCAATTGGCCCGCCCACGGCGACCCCGGCAATGGCGAGCCCGCACAATTGGTGCCTTTCCAGGACATGGATGGCGATGGCCTCTACGAGCCGGACCAGGGCGACATGCCCGTGATCCGGGGCGACAAGGCGGTGCTTACCGTGGTGAGCGACCAGATCGCCGATACCATGCCCGGCATGCGACCCTCCATGTTCGACTCGCGGATCCTGGTGCACGGATTCGACAATGGGCCTGAAGCACTGCACCACACCCTGCTGGTCAACTACGCATTCACGAACCGTTCGGACCGCACCTACGATTCGGTGGTGGTGGCCATGACCACCGATCCGGATCTCGGCTGCGCCGGTGATGATTTCATCGGCTGTGACCCCGAATTGGATATGTTCTACGTGTACAACGCCGATGCTACCGATGAAGAATGCAACGGTCAGCCGGGTTTTGGTCTTCACCCACCGGCCATCGGTATCGTGGGCCTCAGCGCGCCGATGCGGGCCTTCATCTACTTCAACCATGAAGGCGCGGCTTGCTGCAACGATCCGCAGTCCGCGCAGCACGCGGCCAATTACGCGGAAGGCATCTGGAAGGATGGTTCTCCATTGATCAACCCGATCACGAACGATACCACGCGCTTCATGTTCTCGGACTACCCGGACGTGCCGGGCAGTTACCACGAAACGGCCTTGATCGATCCTGACCGTCGTGGCACGGCCTCCTTCGGCCCCTTCTTCAACGTGGCGCCCGGCGAGACCATCTGTTTCGACATGGCCTTCGTCTTCGCACGGGATACCACGCAGGACAACATCCAGAACACGCGGGTACTGCAGCAGAAGGTGATCGCGCTGAAGCAGTGGTACGCCCAGCAGGCCTACGGCTGTGGTGAATACCCTGATGTTGGGATCCAGGCGCCAGTGGAGGATGGCGCAGCGCTCACCCTGTACCCCAACCCCGCGCAGGGCCAGGTGACCGCCGCGCGCACCGATATCCGCGAGGCATGGCACGTGAGCGTCCGCTCGGTCACCGGTGAACTGGTGCATCAAGCGCTGTGGCCCGCGGGCACGCGCACCTGGGGCTTCACCACCGATGCGCTGGCCGAGGGTGTGTACATGGTGCGGTTCAGCGGCGATCCGGGCCAGGTTGTGCGGCGGTTGGTGGTGGCGCGGTAGGGTGCCGCCACTCCGCTCCGGCACGCACGATCCGTTCGTTGTCCATGTCGCATCGGCTACGGCACCGATCCGTCGATCGATCCGCACGGTCGTTAAAATTCTTGTTAAGGTCTTGCCGACCACGTGCGTATCATACCAAGTTCGCAGCCGCAAATCCACCATGCATTCCGAAAAGAACTACTGGGCGAAGCGGGTGACCATCGCCTGTCTGCTCATCCTGGGGATGCAGTTCTGCTTCCAACGGACCGTGCAGGCATCTCTGCTGGGCACGCAGCAGGTGGATATGATCAGCCTCGGGGTGAAGGACCCGGCAGGCAAACCGGGTGTACACGCCGAACTTGAGCCGCCCCACGCGGAAACATGGACGATAACGGTACCAACAGGTACCGAGGCCCCCTTCGCTGAACCATCTGGCGAATATCCCCCGGCAGTGCCAGCGGTGCTGCCAGCGGCAGGGCTGTATCCGTCCGCGCCGTAAGGCTTGCCCGGCCCGGCATTCCCGCCGGACCTGTTCAACGATCGCATCCGGCCATTGTCGCCAGCGATCCGTGAACGCACTCCGTACTTCAACTTCTTCATTTCCCGGGCGCGGCAACAACCGCTCGGGTCCAGCCGGAGGCACCGGTACTCAACTTCCACATCCTTCCGACATGTTCAAGATGGCCGATCGCCAAGACCGGATCGCGGAACACCAGCGTGGCAGCACGTTCCCCACCCGCACCGCGTGCGCAACATTCCTCACGTTCACTCTTTCCACTGCGGTGGTGCTGTTGACCGGCACCCTGCTGGTCGGGTGCGGCTCCAGCCCTGATGAAGAAGCGGAAGACGCGGACCAGGGCCGATACACGGCCACGGGGCCGTTGCTGACCGACACCGTGGTGGACCAGACCTACGTGTGCCAGATCCACTCCATACAGCACATCGAAGTGCGCGCCCTGGAGAAAGGCTACCTGCAGGACATCCTGGTGGACGAGGGACAGCACGTGAAGGAAGGGCAACTCATGTTCCGCATACGCCCGGTGCTGTACCAGGCCGAGGTGCAGCAAGCGGCCGCTGAAGCCGAGTTCGCCGAGATCGAATTCCGCAACACGAAGGCCCTGGCCGACAGCAACGTGGTATCGCCGAACGAACTGGCCATGGCCAGGGCGCGCTACGAGAAGGCCAAGGCCGAACTGGCCGCGGCCCAGGCGCACCTGGGTTTCACGGAGATCCATGCGTCCTTCAACGGGATCGTGGGCCGCTTCCACGTCCGGAAAGGCAGTTTGTTGGACGAGGGCGAGCTGCTCACTGAACTCTCGGACAACAGCAGCATGTGGGTCTACTTCAATGTACCTGAAGCGGAGTATCTGTCCTATCGGCGGAACGAGCAGGCCGGGAACGGCACGAAGGTGCGGCTGATGCTGGCCGACACGGAGATCTTCGACCAGGTCGGGGAGATCACCGCGATCGAGAGCGACTTCAACAACAGAACGGGCAACATCGCCTTCCGGGCCACCTTCGCCAATCCGAAAGGCGTGCTCCGGCATGGGCAAACGGGCAACATCCTCATGGAGTCCCGTCTGGATCATGTCCTGTTGATCCCGCAGAAGGCCACTTTCGAGGTACTGGATCACAGGTATGTCTTCCTGATAGACAAGAACGACACCCTTCGGCAGACACGCATCGAGACCAGTGGCGAACTCCAGCACATTTTCGTGGTGAACAAGGGCCTAACCAAGGACGACCACTTCCTGTTGGAGGGTTTGCGGAAGGTGAAGGACAGGCAGAAAGTGGAGCCGGTCCTCGTCCCGCCCGATTCGGTGATCAAGCACCTGGAGTTGTACGCCGAGTGAACCTTCTGAGTACTTCACCACAGAGGCACAGAGGACACGGAGAGATACATAGCCGGTTTCAAACTCTTCCTCCGTGCCCTCTGTGCCTCTGTGGTGAAGTGATCCCAAACTTTTCGATCCATGTTCAAGAACTTCATCCAACGGCCGGTCCTGGCCATCGTCATCTCGATCCTCACGGTGTTCATGGGGATGCTGGCGATCGAACAGTTGCCCACCTCACAATTCCCGGAGATCGCGCCCACCACGGTGAACGTGTTCATCGCCTATCCCGGAGCGAGCGCCGATGTGCTCACAAAATCATGCGTGGTGCAACTGGAAACGGCGATCAACGGTGTGCAGGGCATGCGGTACATCGCCTCGGACGCCACCAGTGCCGGTGAAGCCACCATCCGCATCATCTTCGAACCGGGCACCGACCCGAACATGGCGGTGGTCCGCGTGAAGACGCGCGTGGACCAGGTGATGCCGAACCTGCCGCCCCTGGTGCAGCGCGAAGGGGTGATCATCACGCCCGTGCAGCCCAGCATGCTCATGTACGTGAACCTGTACGGCGATGCCAAGGATGCGGACGAGCGCTTCCTGTACAATTACGCGTACACGCAGTTGATCCCCGAGATCCAGCGGATCCCCGGGGTGGCACAGGCGCAGATCCTCGGTACCCGGGTGTACGCCATGCGCATCTGGTTGAAACCGGACCGCATGCGGGCCTACAATATCTCGGCCGAGGAGGCCATGGAAGCGATGAAGGAGCAGAGCCTCATCGCACGACCGGGCCGCCTGGGGCAGAGTTCCGGGATCAACGCGCAGGCCCTGGAGTACGTGCTGGTGTACAAAGGCCAGTACAATACCCCGGAGGAGTACAGGGACATCATCGTACGCGCGAACGATGAGGGGGAAAAGATCCGGTTGGGCGATATAGCGGACGTGACGCTCGGCAGCGAGTTCTTCGACATCTACTCCACCATGGACGGCATGCCCGCGGCCTCCATCGTGCTGAAACAGACCATGGGCAGCAATGCCAGCGAAGTGATCGCCAAGGTGAAGGCGAAACTCAAGGACCTCTCGGTGATGATGCCACCCAGCATCAAATACCGGGTGAGCTACGATGTATCCACCTTCCTGGACGCTTCCACCGAACAGGTGCTGCATACGCTTCGCGATGCGTTCATCCTGGTGGCGCTCGTTGTGTTCATCTTCCTGGGCGACTGGCGGTCCACGCTGATCCCGATCATCGCCGTTCCGGTGTCCATGATCGGCACCTTCTTCGTGATGCAGATGTTCAGCCTCTCGATCAATCTGATCACGCTTTTCGCGCTGGTGCTGTCCATCGGCATCGTGGTGGACAACGCGATCGTGGTGGTGGAGGCGGTGCATGCCAAGATGGAGCAGGAGCACCTGTCGCCGTACAACGCGGTGAAGGTGGTGATGGGCGAGATCGGCGGTGCGATCATCGCCATTACCCTGATGATGGTATCCGTGTTCATCCCCATCGCCTTCATGACGGGGCCGGTGGGGGTGTTCTACCGGCAGTTCTCCATCACCATGGCGGGCGGCATCATCATCAGCGCCGTGGTCGCGCTCACGCTCACGCCCGTGCTCTGTGCCATGATGCTGAAGCCGCACGTGGCGGGCCATAAGAAGAAGAACCTGCTGGACCGCTTCATCGCCGCATTCAACCGGGGCTTCGAACGCATGACCGGTCGCTATGTGGCGATCCTGGACCGGGTGGTGGCGCGCCGGGTGCTCACCTTCGGCTCGCTCGCCGTGTTCTGCGCGGGCATCTACATCTCCGGCCAGGTGCTGCCCGCGGGTTTCATCCCGAACGAGGACCAGGGAACGATCTACGCCATCATCCAGACCCCGCCGGGATCAACGTTGGAAACGACCAACAAGGTGGCCCACAACCTGCAGCACATCTGCGAGGAGATCCCCGAGATCGAATCGGTTTCTTCCCTGGCCGGCTACGAGATCATGACCGAGGGTCGGGGCTCCAATGCGGGTACCTGCCTGATCAACCTGAAGCCCTGGCACGACCGCCACAAGGATGTGAACGAGGTGATGGAGGAGCTGGAACACCTCACCAAGGACCTCGGTGCCGTGATCGAATACTTCGAGCCGCCGGCCGTACCAGGCTTCGGTTCGTCCGGTGGATTCTCCCTGCGCATGCTCGACAGGACCAATGGCACGGACTACCACGAGTTCGACCGGGTGAACAAGGATTTCATGGCCGCGCTGGCCAAGCGGAAGGAGCTGACCGGACTCTTCACCTTCTATGCGGCCAACTATCCGCAGTACGAGCTCATCGTGGACAACCAGGTGGCCATGCAGAAGGGCGTGTCCATCGGCAAGGCCATGGAGAACCTGAACATCCTCATCGGCAGCGACTATCAGCAGGGCTTTATCCGTTTCGGTCGCTATTTCAAGGTCTTCGTCCAGGCAGGTCCCGAGTACCGGCGATACCCGTCGGACCTGGCCGACCTGTTCGTGAAGAACGAGGAGGGCGAGATGGTGCCGTACTCCTCCTTCATGCGCTTCGAGAAACGGCTGGGGCCCAACGAGATCACGCGCTACAACATGTACAACAGCGCTGCCATCAGGGGGCTCCCCGCTGCCGGCTACACCAGCGGTGACGCCATCAACGCCATCAAGGAGGTGGCCAAAGCCTCTCTCCCGCGGGGGTATGATATCGCCTGGGAAGGGCTCTCCTTCGACGAGGCGCAACGGGGGAACGAGGCCGTTTACATCTTCCTGATCGTACTCATCTTCGTGTACCTGGTACTGGCCGCGCAGTACGAGAGCTTCGTACTGCCACTGGTGGTGCTGCTCTCCCTGCCCGTGGGTGTGCTGGGATCATTCCTGATGTTGAAGATGATGGGCCTGGCCAATGATGTGTACGCCCAGATCGGTATCATCATGCTCATCGGCCTGCTGGGGAAGAACGCGGTGCTGATCGTGGAGTTCGCCGTGCAGAAGCAACGCGCCGGGGCCACGGTGCGGGAGGCGGCGATCGAAGGGGCCCGTGCCCGGTTCCGCCCCATCCTGATGACCTCCTTCGCTTTCATCGCGGGCCTGATCCCCCTGGTGGTAGCAACGGGCGCGGGCGCGATCGGCAACCGCACGATCGGTTCATCGGCCCTGGGCGGCATGTTCGTGGGCACCCTGCTCGGTGTGCTCATCATCCCCGGATTGTACTTCGTGTTCGCCACCATGATCCAGGGCCGCAAGCTGATCAGCGACGAGCGGGACGAACCCGTGTCGGAGCAATTCATACGCAGTGCCGAGGAGGGCAGCTCCGCGAAGGAGACCATCCGCCACCTGAACGACCGGCTGAAGGAACTTTTGAAACGCAAGAAGGACTGAACCAGGACCGGAGCCATGAGCCGATCGATGAAAACCCAGTTCGCCGCGTGCCTGACGGCCTCCGTGCTGCTCGCGTCCTGCGTCCCCGCCCTGAAGATGAGGGAGGCACGGAAGGTGGACCGCACGTACTATGCCGGTGCCACGGACACCACCAACGACGCCAACATCACTTGGCGAACGTTCTTCAAGGACCCGGACCTGCACGCACTGATCGACAGTGCCCTGGGCAACAACCAGGAACTGAACATCATGCTGCAGGAGATCGAAGCGGCACGGGCCGAGGTTCGTGCGCGCAAAGGGGAGTACCTGCCCTTCGTGGATTTTGGTGCGGCGGCCGAGGTCGACAAGGTGGGCGAGTTCACGCGGAACGGTGCCGTGGAGCACGACCTGGATGTGAAGGAGGAGACCAAGTTCCCGGAACCATTGCCCAACTACATGATCGGGGCGCGTGCCTCGTGGGAGTTGGACATCTGGAAGAAGCTGCGCAATGCCAAGAAAGCGGCCATGATGCGCTACTTGGGCACGGTGGAGGGGAAGAACTTCATGGTAACCCATCTGGTGGCCGAGATCGCGAACAGCTACTATGAACTGATGGCGCTGGACAACCAGTTGTCGATCCTCCAGGACAACATCGCTATCCAGAAGGACGCTTTGGAGATCGTGCGGCTGGAGAAGCAGGCGGCCAAAGTGACCGAGCTGGCCGTGCGCCGGTTCGAAGCGGAAGTGCTGAAGAACCGCAGCAAGCTCTTCGACATCCAGCAGCGGATCGTGGAAACGGAGAACAGGATCAATTTCCTCGTTGGCCGCTATCCGCGACCGGTCGCACGCCGGTCATCAGGGTTCTCGGCATTGATCCCCGACAGCGTCGCATCCGGGGTGCCCTCGCAACTCCTCTCCCACCGTCCGGACATCCGCCGGGCCGAATTGGAACTCACCGCGGCCAAGCTCGATGTGAGGTCCGCGAAGGCGAATTTCTACCCGTCCGTACGGCTCACCGCGGGCATCGGCCTCAACGCCTTCGATCCTTCGCTGCTGGCAAGCACCCCCGCCTCGCTCATCTACAACCTGGCAGGCGATCTGGTGGCCCCGCTGGTGAACCGGAACGCGATCAAGGCGGCGTACATCGGTGCGAGCGCGCGCCAGATGCAGGCCGTATTCAACTACGAACAGACCGTCTTGAACGCGTATGTCGACGTGGTGAACCAGTTGAGCAACATCCAGAATCTGCATCACAGCTACGACCTGCGCAAGCAACAGGTTGATGCGCTCTCCAGTTCCATCACCATCTCCAACAACCTGTTCCGCTCGGCCCGCGCCGACTACATGGAAGTACTGCTCACACAACGCGATGCGCTGGAATCGAAGTTCGAGCTGGTGGAGACCCAGAAACAGCGCATGAACGCCATGGTGAACATGTACCAGGAGCTGGGTGGAGGCTGGCGGTAGGCCGGCGTTATTCCTTGACGAAGCGCAGGTGGATGGGCACGGGTGCCGATATCCACAGGACATGAATACCTGTTGTCAGGGAGCGCACATCGATCGCGCAGGGGTCAGTACCTGAGGTCCGGCCTTCAAGCTCCGTTGCACCGCGCGCATCGATCACACGCCAGGCCCAGTTGCCGCGTGGCAGGCCTTGCACCCGGATCAGGTGCGAAGCGGGGTTCGGGAGGATCCGCACCTCCGGCTTCGCCGTGGCCGCTGTCCCGAGCAGGATGTTCACGGTGCATTCGGGGAAGTCGGGGTGTTGCCAGAGCACAGGTCCATCCTGGCGGTAGCAGATGGTACGCGTGGAGTCCATGAAATACCAGTCCTCCAGATCCTCGACCCGGATGGGGGCCAACGGTCCGTGGATGCTGCCCACGCCCTCGATCCATCGGCCCGAGACGAAACTCTCCAGTGTCTGCAACGCATCGCTGGTATCGAATTGGATCACCTTGTGGTACACATCCTGGATCAACAGGCTGTCCAGGGAAACCACATTGAGGTAGAGATCACCCAAGTCCTGCATGGTATACCGGACGGAGTCCCCGATCTGGATGCCGAAGTCGTAGAGGGTATCCAGCGTGGCCAGGGTATCCATGAACAGGACGAGGTCGTTCACCTGCCTGACAAGTCCTTCGAAAAGTGCTGTTGGCGGCGGGTCCGTGGTGGCCTGCGCCCACATGCGGCGCCAGGTCTCTCCGGCGATCGTCGTATCGCCCGCATAAAAATACCGTGTGGTCGTTGTGGCGATGAACGACGGGTCCTGCGGACCGCCTTGCGGTCGGGTATCGGCCACGTGCCAAATGGCATCCGGATCATCGAAGCGCACGGTGGTCGGCAAGCCCAGCGCGCATCCGGGTATCATCGGGTGGTGCCACTGCACTTCGGCGTCCTCGTAACAACGGAGGTAGTTGAAGATCTCCGCGTCGCAGGGGCCGAGCATCCAGGTGAACGGTGCGGTGGATCCTCCGAGCCGTTCCGTGATCAGGCCCTGGTTCACGGAATACACGAGACCCTGTGCCGATATGACCTCCACGAA
>JAFDZE010000156.1 GCA_018267155.1 Bacteroidota bacterium
TTCCACCGCCACCGCCACGCCGATATGCACGTGCTCGTTGGTACGGATGAGCGCGCCCGCCGAAGCACTGGCGGAGGGGTCGCCCAGCCAGGAGCTGTTCACCTTGGGATGCCGCTTGAGCGACAGGGCCACGGCCTTGATCACCAGATCATTGAATGATACTTTGTCCGGTGCGATGCTCGCGTTGATCGCCTCGCGCACCTGCATGGCCCGGGACATGTCCAGCTCGATGGTGAGGTAGAAGTGCGGTGCGCTGAACTTGCTCTCGGCCAGGCGGCGCGCGATGGTCTTGCGCATCTGGCTCACGGGCACTTCCGTGAAGCGTTCCACCTGCGGGCCAACGGATGCCATGCCGCCACCGGTATAGCCCTCCACGTCGGCCTTGGTGATCCGGCCTTCGGGCCCGGTGCCGCGAATGCGACCGATATCGATCCCCTTCTCCTCGGCGAGGTGCTTCGCGAGCGGGCTGGCTTTCACGCGTTTGTCGCCCGCGGCATGCGCCGGGGCCGCGCCGTTGGCCACCACCGCAACCGGAACGGACTTGGTGGATGCCGCCGGTGCAACGGGTACAGGAGCGGCAGGAGGTGCGGCTTTGGGTACCTCCACCTTCTTCGGGGAAGGCGCCGCTACAGGGGCGGGCATGGTCTTCGCGGCTTCGGCCAGCAACGCCGTGATGTCCTCCCCGGCTGCGCCCAGTACGGCCAGCACACTGTCCACCGGTGCGGCCTTGCCCTGTTCCACGCCGATGTGCAACAGCACCCCATCGGTGTAGCTCTCGAACTCCATGGTGGCCTTGTCCGTCTCGATCTCGGCCAGGATGTCCCCGCTCTTCACCTTGTCGCCCACTTTTTTGGACCACTTCGCCACCACGCCCTCGGTCATGGTGTCGCTCAGCTTCGGCATACGTACGATCTCGGCCATCGTGTGTCTGTTGTTCTGTTCCAGGGGTACAGCCTGCCGCAACGCCCTGGTGGTTGGTCCTCAGTCCTTGATGAAGGGGTAGTCCGGCTCCTTGTACACGTCGTTCCACAGTTCCTCGGTGGCCGGTGAGGGACTCTCCTCCGCGAACTTCACCGCTTCCTCCACCTCTTTCTTCGCCGCGGTGTCCATGGCCTCCAGCTCCTCGGCGGTGGTCCACTTCTTCTCCAGCAGCACGGATCGCACGTTCTCGATGGGGTCCTGCTTCTTGTACTCCTCGACCTCCTCCTTGGTGCGGTATTTCTGCGGGTCGCTCATGCTGTGCCCACGATACCGGTATGTGCGTATGTCCAGCAGGATGGGCCCCTTGCCCGCACGCACGTGGGCGCAGGCATCGACGATGGCACCGTGCACGGCCTCGCAGCTCATCCCGTCCACCACCACGCCGGGCATATCGTAGCTCTCCCCCAAGGTGCTGAGGTCATGCACGTTGCTGGTGCGCTCCACGCTGGTGCCCATGGCGTAGTTGTTGTTCTCGATGATGAAGATCACCGGAAGCTTCCACGTCATGGCCATGTTGAAGGTCTCGTGCAGGATGCCCTGGCGCGAGGCCCCGTCGCCGAACATGCACAACGTGGCGTGGTCCTCGCCGCGGTACTTGTCGGCGAAGGCGATACCGGCACCCAGGCCGATCTGCCCGCCCACGATGCCGTGGCCACCGAACAGGTTGCGCTCCTTGTCGAAGTAGTGCATGCTGCCGCCCTTGCCTTTGCTGGTGCCGGTGGCCCGCGCGTACAGTTCGGCCATCACGCGCCCGGGCGACTCGCCCAACACGAGCGGATGCGCATGATCCCGGTATCCGGTGATGATCCGGTCCGTCGGTCGGATGGCCGTGATCATGCCCGCCAGCACGGCCTCCTGACCGATGTACAGGTGGCAGAAACCGCCGAACTTCTGCATGGTGTACAACTGGCCCGCCTTCTCTTCAAAGCGGCGCATCAGGATCATGTCCTTGTACCAGCGCAGGTGGGTCTCCTTGCCGAGGGCAGGTGGTGCCGCGGCCTTTTTCTTCGTTGCGGTCGTAGGGTTGCTCATCGCGTATGGGCCAAAAGTACCCCGGATGGGGCTCCGTAGGTCCTGGCCTTACGAACGCTTCTTCCGGCGCGCCCCGGGCAAGTGCCCACTGTCGAAGGACATGGGCAGCAGGGCGTCCACCGTGAACATCTCGATCACCGGACCGCGCGTGATGCCCATGAGCAGGCGGATCGGCCCCTCCTGCCTGCGCTCCTGTTCCACCAAGGCCTGGCGACAGATCCCGCACGGCGTCACCGGTTTCTGGCCGCGCACCTGGGGCACCACGATCGCCATGCTTTCCACGGCCCCCTTCGGCTTCGCTGTCATGGCCGCATGCAAGGCTGTGCGCTCGGCACAGGTACCCGCCGGGAATGATGCGTTCTCTTGGTTGCTGCCGGTCACCGTACTCCCATCGTCCATCCGGAGTGCCGCGCCCACCCGGAACTTGGAATAGGGCGCGTAAGCGTTCCGGGCCACTTTCGCTGCGAGTTCAAGCAATTCCCGGTCCTCCTTGGGGAGCGACTTCCACGACGAATGATGCGAGTAATGGAGCGCGATCTTGCGGTGATTGACCATCCTGCTCGTAAAGGTCGCCGAATGTACTGCGGACGCGCTGCGAACCCACCGCATGCCGACGATCAAAGGAGCGCCACGCTCCCAAGCTGTGGTCGCGTGCGCCACCCGCCTAAATTCGCCACCTTGTCATGAGCATCGCCCCCGCATTGGAGGAACGCATCGCCCGCTTCGTACCGATCACCTTGGCCGAGATGGACCGGGTGAAGCTGCAAGCCCGGGTGGACACCAAGTACGTCTTTGGCGAGCATGACATGCCGGCGATCCTGGACACGTTGATGACCGAATACCGTCTGCTTGAATTGAATGGGGTGCGCGGCGCGAACTATACCTCCATCTACCTGGATACACCGGAGCGGGCGCACTACCTGGCCCATCACAACGGACGGACCTTCCGCCACAAGGTCCGTTTCCGGTCGTACGTGGGCAGCGACCTGGTCTTCTTGGAAGTGAAGCGCAAGACCGGCCGGGGCGATACCGACAAAGTGCGCATCCGGGTGAACGCGATCGGCGACGGGCTCACCCCGGAACAGGCGGCTTTCGTGGCGCGGACCACCCGCAGGAACGAAGCCCTGGAGCCCGTACTCCGCAACGATTTCCACCGCCTCACCTTCGTCCATCGCACGCGGCAGGAACGCCTTACCATTGATGGTGGCCTGTGCTACTCGGCCGGTGACCGCCGGGTGGAACTCACCGGCATCCGCATCGCCGAACTCAAGAGCTCGGGCAGTGCGCTCGGCTCGCCCTTCACCGCCCTGATGCGCTCACTCGGACACCGGCCCGCCGGCATGAGCAAGTACTGCGTGGGCCTGCATCTCCTTGGCCTGGCCCCCAAGGCCAACGCTTTCAAACCCGTGCTGCGGCGGCTTGACCAGCTGCGCAACGCAGCCTGACACCTCGTATACAATGACCCGGATCTTCGGCATGCGCGTGTACCACCCCGATCTGTGGGAGATGCTCTTCAAATTCGGGTTGGACGCGATCGTGCTCTTCGTGCTCATCCGGTTGATCTATTACCCGATCCACCGCAAGAAGGAGAACCTCTTCACCTACTTCGTCTTCAACGTCCTCATCTTCTTCCTCTGTGTGCTCATGAACAACGTGAAGCTGAGCATGGGCTTCGGCTTCGGGCTCTTCGCCGTGTTCAGCATCATCCGCTACCGCACCGAGCAGCTCAGCGTGAAGGACATGACCTACCTGTTCACCGTGATCACCCTGGCCGTGATCAACGCGCTGGTGAGCAAGAAGGTGAGCCTGCTCGAGCTGTTGTTCACCAACGCCATCATCCTCGGACTGGTTTACGCCATGGAGCACCTCTGGCTCACCCGCCACGAGGCCGTGCGCCAGCTCATCTACGAGAAGGTGGACCTCATCCGGCCGGACAAGCACAAGGAACTGCTGGCCGATCTGGAACAACGCCTCGGGATCAAGGTGAGCCGCGTGGAGATCGGCCGCATCGATCTGCTGCGCGACACGGTGCAGATGCGCGTGTTCTTCTTCGAGGACGAACAGGATCTGGACGGCTTCGTGGAGATCCCGCCGGACAACGACGATTGATCCTGCTCGGGCAGGATGTCGGTGACACGGATATGTGCAGCACCGGCTGGAAGCCGGTGACACGGATAT
>JAFDZE010000157.1:0-2465 GCA_018267155.1 Bacteroidota bacterium
TGGGCGTGCCCCCTCGCAAAGCCTCGGGGTCCGGCTTTCCGCTACAAGTCCGCGCCCTGATTACAGGGCTTGCGGGCTTTTCGCTCCAATCCGTCACGCAAAATGCCCACACATAGCAATGATCTGATCATGAAACCAACACCAGAAGAACGAGTTGCATTCCATGTAGACTATCCGCAGGATACTGAGTTCTCGGCTTACGCACGGCTACTTCAAAGCCGATGGAGAGAATCTCAGGGCTATCCGATGAGAAAGCTTGGAAGCTTTCTTGACGCATCGTTCGCGAAATCTTCGGGTGCGAACTTTCTAACGCAACGTATTCGAACGTTGGCAGAGAATGAAATGGCGACAGCCAAGGCATCCAAGGCACTCTTCGATGAAGGAAGAATGTGGGAGAACCTGCTCTCATCTCAACCTCTTTGCTTCAACCTGTTCGGGGAGTTGCACTATGACATGGAAGCGGCTACGCCCTGCTTCAAGCGATTGTTCCCGGATCGCATCGGTCGAGTGACAGCCATCAAATTCGAGTACTCTCCTGGCCGAGGCGATGCACAATACACTGGCGACAAGTCGGCCTTCGACGTGTTCGTGGAGTACGAGCGTGATGGACGAAGCGGGTTCATCGGCATCGAGGTCAAATACGCGGAGAGCCTTCGAGAGGAACAACCGAAGAGATCGGCTGAGATCTTCGCGAAGCACAAAGCGCGCTATGAGCACCTGACAGAGGCCTACGGCGTCTTTGCACCCAATGTGGTCGACGTACTCCGTCGCCCGCCGATGTCCCAGATCTGGAGGGACCATCTTCTTTCGATCGCTTTGTTGCACCATGCGGATCGTAAGTACGACGAGGGCTGCTTCGTGTTCCTGTTCCCGTCGCTCAACAAGCAATGTCAGGAGGGCGTGAACGAGTACGCCAAGTACCTAGCGAGCCATGATGAGAACGTGAGCGGCTTTTGCCCAAGACACCTGGAGCAGTTCATTCACACTGTTGCAGACCATTATAACACGGATTGGAGCAACGAGCTGAGGTCACGATACCTTGGATGAAACCGAGATTTGCACGCATCGCACCAGATCCGTCAACCAGTAACAAGTTGTTACCCGAAGGGTTCAACCCGTCCGTATGTTGTCCAAAGCGCGTTGACGAAGAAGCCGTCACCCGCTAAGACCATGAGCGCCCTCCTTCCCCACCCTGAGCAGAGTCGAAGGGCCACGCTGCTCGAGCAGCACCAGATCCGCAGGCTCTATGATGATGCCACGGAGACCAGCGCTTTGCTCGGGTGGTTCTCAATGATCCACACCGACACCACAGCGCCACAGAGCCAGGATCAGCCCCTGGCCATGTAACAAAGCAGGACATCCGGTCCGTTGACCAGGTGTTCCTTTGCTATGTAATACCAATTAGACATTCAAGATCGGCCAAAGTGAGCTGGCCTGTTTGATGTAGCCGAAACGGCAGATTGAAACGACCTCATCAGTGGACAGTGCTTGGATCTGCAGATCGATGAAGTCGCCCAGCTCGTCGAGGTTCGGGAAGGTCTTGTTGACGAACGCGCGTTTGATCCGCCACCAGATTTTTTCTGCTGGATTGAGTTCTGGGGAATAGGGGGGCAGGAACAAGGGGCGCACGTTGCTGGGCCATCGCAGGCATTTGGCTTTGTGGAAGGCACCGTTGTCCAATAGCATGATCTTCAGTTCTTGCGGGCGATGGGCGGCGAATTCATCGAGGAAGATCTGGAACGTGGCTGCAGAGCAGCAGGGCATCTCCAGTTCGAAGTGCTCTCCATCCACCGGGGAGTACGCCCCGAAGAGGTACGTGTACTGGAACACCTGCTGGAAGGGGCAAACGGGCTTCACGCCACGCGCGGCGATACCCCTGCCAGCGCGGGTGAAGAGGCCAAACCGGCTCTCGTCCTGGCAGTACAGGTTAACACTCGTGCAGCCATCGGGCGGCTCCTCGCTCAACTGCGCGCAGAGAGCCGCGAAGTTTTTTTTAGCGCTTCCACGGCAAGGGGATCCTTCTTCACGTGCGATTTACGGGCCCCCTTGCACGAGGCGCCGTAGTTGCGCTTGACGAACTTGTTCATCGTCTGGTACTTCACATCGGTACCGAAGTGCTCATTGAACCATGCGACCAATTCCTTGAATCCACGCAGGCCGTTCTGCGCATCATGCAGCCTCTCTTGCAACACCTCCCGTTGGCCAGGGGTGATCACACTGGCTCGGTTCCCACCGCGCTCATGGGCCAACATCCCTGATAGCCCACCTTCGATGTAGGCATTACGCCAGTCCATGGCGCTGTTCCTGTCGATCCGTGCAAGCCGGGCCACTTCGCGCACCGAGATTCCCGTGTCCTCATGCTGCTTGAAGATGATCAACGTGCGCAGCCGCTTGCGGCCCAGTTCACTCTCCGTACGTCGCAGCGCCAGCCGTAGCGCTGCGAGTTCTTCCTTGATCCTGAAGAT
>JAFDZE010000157.1:2564-8356 GCA_018267155.1 Bacteroidota bacterium
GGTATTGATCGATCCCCGTCCATCCACAAAAGCACGGACCCCGGCCATTGACCGGGGTCCGATATCCAGTGAGCTCAGGCTTTACTTGCCCATCTTCTCCATCTCCTTGTCGAAGGTCTCCTTGAACTTCTCGTAGTCGTAATCGATACGCAGGCGTTCGTCCTTGCTCAAGCGCTCGTTGTACGCGGCCAACAGATCCTGTGCACTCAGTTCAATGGCCACATAGGTCTTGTAGTTGCCCGTCGCGTTCACCACCACCTGCTTCTCGCAAATGGTCTTCACGCCAACGAGCTTCTGGTCGATCACCTCGCGAGTGAGGCCCTCGAAGCGCTCGGCCACCTCTTCCTTGTTGTTCAGCTCACGGCTGTTCACGTAGTTGTCGATCACGCCTTTGATCTGCGTTTGGATGGCGCTGGCCAGATCGGCACGGGCGTTGGCCAGGGCCTTTTTCTTGCTGGTGGCCTGGTCCATGCTTTCACCCAGGTTGTTGGCGCGGAATACCTTGTCGTTGGTGAAGAATTCAGGGCCGGAGCAGAGCACGTTCACTTCGGTCTCGCCACTGGGCGGCTTGACGGTTTCGGCCTTGGCCTTGTCCTTCTTGGGTTTGCAGGCACCCAATCCACCCGCCAACAGCAGAGCGGTGAGCGCGATGGAGAGCGTGCGGTTGGTGGTCATGGTCTTCATGTTCGGGGCTTGTGTTCTGCGTTGTTGTGATGTTCCAAGGGGGCTTTTGCGAACGGTGTGCCAAACTTGGGCATTGCGCGTCGATCCTACAACAAAGTGTTGAGCATGCTGCTGACGAGTTCCTTGCGCAGGTCGTTACCGGCCTTCTTGTACGCGTCCAGCCCAGCCTTCACATGGTCCAGTTGGATGCCCTTCACGCCCTGTCGGCCTCCCTCAACCACCACGTCGTTGGTCCGCCGGTCGCGGAAGGACCAGGTAACATCGAGGAGCGTGGTGAAGAAACCGTTGGACTGCCCTCCTTCCCGGGTAGAGGCCCGGAGGTCGAGCAGAAGGTCCGCATCGGCCGGGCGACCAACGATGCGGAAGCCTTTGGCCGTCAACTCCTCCTTGATGCCGATCGCGATCCCTGCGGACACCGGTTGGCCCAGGTTCGTCTCGTTGGAAGTGACGTGCAACCGGGGCATCGTCAGGTCGATGGGCACATGGACCTCCGGAACAGTGAGGCTGGAAACCACTGGCCGCACGAAGACGGGATCAAGCTCAGGGCTCACCATCTCATCCATGTTCAGGCGGACCAGCAGATCAGCGGTGGCCCCGTTCATCTCCACGTGCTTCACCGTGGCCCTTACATGTCCCTCCTCGTCCGTACCGCGGCTTTCACTCACCCGGCCACTGGTGCCCGGCCAGCTGAAGGTCACGGGCAGTTGCACCAGGCGACGGGCCAGGGTGCCGTCTGAAAATGAGGCCGTGATCAGCATCTCGCGGGCGAACCGATCGGAATAATCGAGCAGGCAGCGCTCAGGGAGCGGCGCGAACCGCACACTGCTGGTGAGGCGTTGCAGGTCGGCGAAGATGGCGTTGGCCAACGGCACCTGCCGATCCCCGACGGTCACCTGGTCGTTCTCCCCCCAATACTCCTTCATGGCGATCAATGCCCGCAGGTCCTGGTCAAAGGCCCCTTTCAGGTCACCGGCTGCCAGTCGCTCATGCGCCCGCCCGAAGCCGTCCCGGGCGATCGCCAATGCCTTCTCCTTGCGTTCGGCCTTGATCCGCGCATGTACGCTCTTGTCGAGCCGGTAATACACCCAGTACTCGCGGGCATCCTGCCAGCTGTCCACCATTTCGAAGCCCTCGAGCTGTTCGTTGCTCGTGGTGCGGATGTTGCTCTGGTACGTCTCGGTGAATCGCGTCCGCGAATCCAAGGATGACAACAGGCTGTTGCCCTCCACGCGCACGCTGATCTCGCTGGCCAGGTCGTTCAGCGCGTTCTTCTTCGCACTTTCCTGATAGTCCGCCCGTGCCTTCGGGCAGCTTCCGATGCCGATGTAGTCCAGGTCGTCCACCGGGCGGGCAAGCACCCACGCCGGCCTGGACACTTCGGCCACCGGCTCGTTCATGACCGTTCCCTGGCGGCCTTTGCAGGCGACCAGGAGCATCAGCGTATAGAAATATATGCGTGTCACGGGATCCTGTTCGCGATCGCGCCCTGAACCTCCCATGCCACGCCTTCCGTGACCTGGCGCAACGCGTCGGAGCCGAGCACCCCGGGGGCTTTCACCGTGCGGGAGGCTCTGAGCTGGTTCTGCAGGTCGCGGTAGCCATCGTTGAAGACCACACCGTTGCGCGATGGATACAGTTCACCGGGCTGCCCGTCGTAACCCGCGTACCGGGCCTGATCGGTCACCGTGCGGTCCACCAGCTTGCTCACCAGCACTTCGCCCGTCTCCAGCGAGACCAGCTTGTAACTGAACGAGGCGGTCGCTTTGTTCTCCTGCTGGTATTCGGTGTACTTCACCGGCGCGAAGCGGACAACGGATACCATCTGGCCGGGATTGTTGATGTCCTTCACCCGTTGTTCGTACCGACGGAAGCCATCGCGGGTCCCCTTTTTCACCATGCCGGTCTCCTCCCGATAGTCCACCAGGGTACCCATGACCACGGCCTGCGCCCCGATGAGTTTGCCGGCCTGTACGGCCGTGGCCTCATCGATCACCCCGCTCATGCTCAGGCGCTGCTCCTCCAGGATCCGCTCCATGTTCTCGCGGTCCACCACCTTGATGAACGGGTCCGCCATCCCGGTGAGCGCCGTCATGACCAGGGCCTGGGCCCGGGCGGCTTCGGACTTCCGCGCACCCGAGAATGGCAATACCGCTATGGCGTACCGGCCCTTCGTCACCGCTTCATCCTTCAGGGCCGTTGCATCCTTGTACGCGGCGTCCTTGGAGGTCACCTTGTCCAGGTCGGCGTAGGCTTTCCGGTAATGCCCCTGCGCCAGCGCATCCTTGCCGCTCTGGTACAGGGGTTCCAGATACGCCACGTTCTTGAGCGTGCCGGAATCCTTGAAGGCCGGATCCAACGCGGTGATCTTCGCGAACACGGCTTCGGCACCCTTGTAGTCCTTGGCCGCCAGCAATTCCTGTCCGCGCTGATACTGTTCCACCAGGTACCGCCCCTTCACGTCGTTGAAGTCCGTGGTGTAATTGGACGGGATGTCCAGGACGACACCGTACTGACCCGCACGATCCGCATAACTCTTCGCCGAGAGGTAGGCATTCACCGCCTCCTCCTTGCTATCGCCGGCAGCGAAGGACCGGAAGAACGCGCCGAGCTTGTCGTTCAGCAGCAATTGGCCGGTCTTCTTCAGGCCGATCCTCGCTTCCACGTTGTTCCGGTTGCGGATCAGGCTCTGCAGGTACATATCGGCCGCCTCGGCGTACAGCCCGCCCGCTTCGAGCTTCATGCCCTTCTTGGCCATGGACTTCGAGCCGGAGCACGCCGCCAAGGTGAGCGCAACAAGGGCCAGTATGAATGTGATCGGCTTCATGGCATGGCGTCCTGTACGTGGACGGTCCGTTGATCAACGGCTCTTCAGATAGGTGCTCAACTCATCGATGGAGCTTGAGAAGCTGAACGCATCGTTCACCTTGTAGTAGTTGCCGATGTCGTGGGTATGGTCGTACGCGTACTTGGCGAAGTCCAAACGCGTTTCCTCGAAACCGAAGAGGCCCATGACCGCCTTCACCTGGGCCACACTGAAGCAGTTGTTATCGCCGATCTGCTTGGCCACGGTCAACTTGGTCTCCTCGAAGCCTTTGCTTTCGATGGTCGCTTTGGCCTCGTTGAAATCGGTTTCACCCATGGGCAGCGACATGCAACCGATGGGGCCGTTGTACCCGGGCATGCGCTGAACCACCTCCTCAACGACGGGAGTGCTGGCCGATTCCTGGTCGGTCTCGTCGTTCTGCCCGGTCGTGGTCGTTGTCGTGGTGGTCATGGTCGTGGTGGTGGTCGTGGTGGTCGTGGCCGCCAAGGGATCGGTGATGCCCACGGACATGTTGACGCCCACACCGTTGATCCCCACATTCATGTTGACCGCGCCGGTGGTACCCGTGGACTGTGTGGTCGTGGTGGTCACGGACCCTGTACCTCCGGTACCCTGGGGTGCGCTCGGGGCAGGTGGATCCACGATGGCCGGATCGGAGATGGTGGCCGGGGGATCCTCCACGAAGGTGGACGTGCTGGTGGATGTACCCAATGCGGCCTGTCCCTGCATCCGCAACACGTGTTCCCCTTTCTTGTTCGTGGTGAGCTTCAAGGTGTACTCCATGTCCGGTTCGAGCCAGGCGTTCTGCTTCACCGGAGGAATGCCCGCATCGGCGAACTTCACCAGGATGGAGGGCGTCGCCGACTTCAGCCCGGTGGCCACCACCCGCGTGGCAGGTACCTCATTCTTCACCTCCCCATCCACGATCAGTGTGAATTTCTCACCCATCTCGGAAAAAATGATGAGGTTGCTGGTCTGGCCCTTGGCGAGAGCCGTAATGAGAACAGCGAAAGCGAAGGTGGAGAGACGGAACATGATCGGTGGTTTTTGTGGGGTCGGCGAATGTAGTCCGCTTCAAAATGGCAAGAGACGTGCCACTGCGGTACGGAGGGACCTTTTTCCACGATCCACCGGGTATCCGATGAGTATGTATGTGTCCTCGGTTCTCTTGCCGATAATAACCGGGTGTGTCCGGTGCCCGCCAAAGGCTTGGACAGGCTTTCTTTGCACGCCTTCGTCCCGGCAAACCCCGCATGGACCTGTCCGTCGTCATCCCCTTGTACAACGAGCGCGAATCGTTGCCGGAACTGGCCGGACGCTTGCACGAGGTGATCGGCAAAATGGGCCTGCGCTACGAGGTCCTCTTCGTGGACGATGGCAGCAACGACGGCTCGTGGGAGGTGGTGGAGCGCTTGCACCGCGAGGATCCGCGGGTGAAGGGGATCAAGCTGGGTCGCAACTACGGCAAGAGCCCCGCCTTGAACGAAGGCTTCAGCGCCGCACAGGGCCTGGTGGTGATCACCATGGATGCGGACCTGCAGGACGACCCGGCCGAGGTACCGGAGTTGTACCGCATGATCGCGCAGGACGGGTTCGACCTGGTGAGCGGCTGGAAGAAGAAGCGCTACGACCCCCTCTCCAAGACCATACCCACCAAACTCTTCAACTGGACCACCCGACGCGCGAGCGGCGTGATGCTGCACGATTTCAATTGCGGACTGAAATCGTACCGCCGCGACGTGGTGAAATCCATCGAGGTCTTCGGGGAGATGCACCGCTACATCCCCTTCATCGCCAAAAAGGAAGGTTTCCATCGGATCGGCGAGAAGGTGGTGGAGCACCATCCCCGCAAATTCGGGGCGACCAAATTCGGCCTGGACCGGTTCATCAACGGCTTCCTGGACCTGCTCACCATCACCTTCGTGTTCCGCTTTGGGAAGAAACCCATGCACTTCTTCGGCGCCATGGGCACCCTGATGTTCATGCTCGGGTCGCTGGCCACGGCATGGATCATCGGCGAGAAACTGTACCTGAATTTCGTGCGCGGGATACAGGTGACACGACCCGTGACCGACCAGCCGCTGTTCTTCCTGGCACTGGTCGCCATGATCATCGGCGTGCAACTCTTCGTGGCTGGTTTCGTGGCCGAACTCGTGGCCCGCAACTCCCCGGTGCGCAACGCCTACCGCGTGGATCGCCGGCTCGGTATCTGACCGCGCGACATGGACGCGTCGCATTCCACGAGGTGGCCGGTCATCCTGCCGCTCACGCTGCTGCTGGGCCT
>JAFDZE010000158.1:0-560 GCA_018267155.1 Bacteroidota bacterium
GACGAGCGAAGCGAGCACCGGCTTGCTTGAAGCCTCCCCCACCAGGGATGGCGCGCCTCGCGCAATCCCCCTGGATCCCCTGAGCCGAACGCAGTTCGAGCGTGTGGGCGAACAATAAAAGCCGACGAGCGAAGCGAGCTCCGACGTCTTTCGGAATAGCGGACATCCTGAGGCGATGTATCAATTCTACACGAGATCCTTCGTGGCATAGCTGATCTTCCCGTTCTTTGCGGCCGATGTCCGGGGCGTAGCGCAGTCCGGTTAGCGTACCTGCTTTGGGAGCAGGGGGTCGTGTGTTCGAATCACACCGCCCCGACAGAACGAGAACGCCGCCTTCGGGTGGCGTTCTTCGTTGGGACGTCTTTGTCCTCCGACCTTTTAATTCAGTGGATTGCGCATCCCGCTCGGCTGCGATCTTTGCAGCCAGGATCCCGTAGCTCAGCTGGATAGAGCACCTGCCTTCTAAGCAGGCGGTCGTTGGTTCGAATCCAACCGGGATCGCACGAACAAGCCGAGCGGGACGGTCGTTGGTTCGAATCCAACCGGGACCGCACGAACAA
>JAFDZE010000158.1:713-16742 GCA_018267155.1 Bacteroidota bacterium
GGTCGTTGGCGGATCCAACCGGGATCGCTTGTTCAGGCTCCACCAACGCCGTATCCAGCGGGGATGATGCGGTTGGGGCCCAAGGCAAGGTGGTGGGAGGCTCCATTTTCGTCGGGCGAGCGGGCTACTCGTCGGTAGCCTATCGGGCAGCGGTCGAATTGTTCGATCATGGCAAGGCCTGAACCGAACTGAGCCGCCGCCATTCCGCCAGTTTCGCGGCCGCTGGATCCCGAATTTCCAGCCACGATCCGATGCGCCTCTCCATCCGCACCCTCCTCGTCGCCCTTTCGTTCGTGCTCGGCCTGATGGCCCAGGCCACCATTTACTACGTCTCGCCCACGGGCAACGACAACAACAACGGCACCTCCCAGAGCACGCCGTGGCGTACGATCGATCGCGTGAACCAGAGCACCTATCAGATCGTGCCGGGTGACCAGGTCCTCTTCAAACGGGGAGGGGAGTACCGCGGAGAGATCATCTGGGGCGTATCCGGCACCGCAGGATCCCCGGTGACCTATGGCGCGTACGGTACGGGCAATGATCCCATCATCAGTGGTGCCAAGTTGGTCACCAATTGGACCATCCACTCGGGCAACATCTATAAGGCCTACGTGGGCATGCAAGTGGACTACGTGTACATCGGCGGATCCCGGGCCACCCTGGCCCGCACGCCCAACACGGGCTGGTACCGCAACAGCAATGGTCAGAACAACACGATGACCAGTGCCAACATCACGCAGTCCAGCGGCTATTTCACCGGTGCCCGTTGCATCCTGCGCAGCACGGCCAGCAGTGTGGACACGCTGCGTATCACCAACCACAGCGGCAGTACCCTCACCTTCGGAAACAACCCCACCAACAGCAGCATGGGGCAGGACGACTGGGGTTTCTTCGTAGAGAACAAATTGAATTTGCTCGATGCCGCCGGCGAGTGGTTCTACGACAAGAGCAACGGCTACCTCTACCTCTGGGCACCGGGCAGCGCCAATCCCAACAGCCTCACCGTGGAGGCCTCGGTGTACGAGAGCGGGGTCAATTGCTACTGGCAGCGCCATTACTGCACCATCCAGAACCTGTACTTCCGGTATCAGCGTTATGCCGGTGTGCTCAACGCCTCGGCGGACCACGTAACGGTCACGGGTTGCACCATGGAAGATGTGTACTACGGTATCCGCAGCTACGGGAGCTATGACAATTACAACAACAACATCATCCGCCGCACCTACGCCAGTGGCTGCCTGATGATCGACAACAATTCGGTGTTCGAGAACAACACGCTCTCGGACATCGCCATGATCCTGGGCATGGGCGAGAATTCCTGGGGTTACTTCGGCATCCGGGGTATCGGCCAGAGCAACACGATCCGCAACAACAGCTTCACCAATGTGGGCTACATCGCCATCGTGGCCGATGGCAACCAGCTGATCGAGAAGAACAGGGTCAGCAACTGCAGCGTGGCGCTCAACGACGGTGGGGCCATCGCCTTCGACAACGCCAACGGGATGATCATCCAGGACAACATCCTCGGTGATGCCATCGGCGGACTGGACGGATCGAGCACGGTGCTGCCCCACTACCAGCACCTCGGGGTGGGCATCTACTTCGGCAATACCAACATCACGAACACCACGGTGCAGCGCAATACGGTGTACAACGTGCCCGGGATCGGCATCAACGTGGACCACTGCATGAACACGACCAACCTGAAGATCAAGTTCAACACGATCTTCAATTGTGGTATCGGTATGTCCGTGAGTGACTATTCCACCACCAACGGGCCTTTCGCCCAACCCCCGTACTACGTGGCCAACTACAACGATGAATACACGGGCAACAAGATCCTCTGCCTCACGCAGGACCAGTACTGCATGCGGTTCTTCAACTGCCACAGCGCCAGCCCGGTCGATTTCGGGACGTTCACCAACAACAGGTATTTCAGTCCGTACGACGAAATGACGATCCTGCTGCACAACACGTTCGCGGGCGGGCAGAAGTGGTATTCACTCGAGATGTGGCAGACCTTGAAGAACGAGGAGAGCGGTACCACGCGCAGCCCGATGCGGCTGGCCCCGTACGCGACAACATCCGAGCTCACCGGAAACCTGGTGCCCAGCGGCGATTTCACCAGCACGAACATCACGCCCTGGGCCTCCTCGGCCTGGCCCAACAATGCCCAGATCACGCGCGTGACCTCCAACCTGGACAATGGCTGCCTGAAGGCGTATATCCCCAACAATTCGGTGTACAATACCCTGTCTTTCCGCAACCCCGAGTGGTTCCAGGTGACGAACGGCGCATGGTACCGTGTGCGGGCGAGCGTGCAGAGCAACGCCAACGGCGGAGTGAACATCGGTGCGAAGGCGCAGTCCACGATGAACAACCCGTACGCCATCAGCGAGCGTTTGATCCCCTTCAGCAGCGAGCGCCGCGACATGGAATTCTACTTCCAAAGCAACATCACCGATAACGCCCAGATGCGTTTCATCAACGACTGGACCGAACCGATGTACTACCTGGACAATGTGGACGTACGCAAGGTGAACGTGCAGGCCCTGGACCCGAACGACCGCCACAAGCTTTTTGTCAATCCACTGGCCACGGCCCAGAGCTTCTCGGTGCCCAGCGGCACATGGAGCGATCTTGATGGAACGGTGTATTCGGGCGCGACCTCCTTCACGTTGCAGCCGTACACTTCCCGGATCCTCTACCTGACCGACCCCGGCCAGACGGGGAACACGGGCACCCTTGGGGCAACGGTATTCCTCGGTGGTCCCATCAATTGGGGCACCAACCTGATGAGCGACGCGCTGCGCTCGGGCGGCTTGATCCCCACCACGGAGCCGTATACCGCCATGGGCTATGCCTTGGAGAATGCCGGGGCCACGGTGAACGCGAGCGTACTGAGCACCACGGGCAACAACGCCCCGGTGGATTGGGTGGTGGTGGAACTGAAGAATGCCACGGGCGGATATCCCACGGTTGCCCGTCGTGCCTGCCTGGTGCGGCGCAACGGCACGGTGATCACCCCGGATGGGAACACGGTGATCACGTTCACTACTACTACCACGGTGGGCAAGCACTTGGTGATCTCCCACCGCAACCACCTCGCGGTGATGTCGGGTGCGCCCATCGCCACCAACGGCCAGGTGATCGACTTCTCCACGGTGGCCGCCACCACGCTGTACGGGACCAATGCCATGCAAGTGAACGGATCGCGCCGCGCGCTATGGCCCGGCCGCGTCAATTCCGATGTCATGGTGAAGTATACCGGCGGAGGCAACGATCGTGATCCGTTGCTTACCTTGATCGGTTCCGGTACGCCTAACGCATCGGTACCCGGATATCGCCGGGAGGATCTGAACATGGATGGTGCGGTGCGATACACGGGCAGCGGCAACGACCGCGACCTTGTATTGGGCACGGTGGGTTCGACAGCGCCCGGTGCCACGCGCACACAACAGGTGCCCTGAACCGCCTGGAACGAGCCAGCACCCGTTCGTCGCGTGGTGCATGTCCTATCCAGGAAGTGTTTCTTCCTGCTTGCGGGAGGTGGGGTGGCTGGTATTGAATGACCAGATGGTACTATTTGACGGCATAACGGATCAGCCGTGGATCCACGCCCACCACGTCCGCGAAGTCCGCGATCGGTCCCCAGCCCACCGAGGCCCGGTTCATCGTTAAGGTGACCGGATCCACCAGGAACACCTCTTCGGGCATGTTGCGGTAGTATCCCAGCAAGGCACCGTATCGCATGGGGCGGCCGTGGTCCTTGTCGTTCAGGTCGTCGAACATGCAGAGGAAAGCGGGATCCAAACGACCGGCATCCATGGCCGTGTGGATAAAGGGCAGGATCCGCTGCCATTGCGGGCTGTCCGGGTATTCGGGGCCACGGTGATGCCAGAGCAGCAGATGTACCACGCCGATGGAAGGACCGATCTCGACCGCGCTCGGAAAACCATGTGCGTCGCACCGGGTGATGAGTTCCTCGAAGTTCAGGCTGTCGTTCCGCAACATCTCCGCGCTTCCATCGCGTGTGATCTGGTCCCGGCGGTACATCGCATCAAGTTGTGCGATGAATGCGGTGTCCGCTCGGGAGGTGAAGTTCGCCCTGCATTGGTCTGCCCGCTGTCGGTACGGAGCCGATGCCTCGGAGTCCATGAACCGGTCCCATTCGGGGGCGGAGAAGAGGGCCGGGTCGAAGCCGTTCGCGACACCGGTCAAGAGCCATGTATTCGCCTTGTCGGTTCGGCCAGTGGCAAGAGCCGATAGCACGGCATCGAAGTAGATGGCCGGTTCCCACGGCAGCACGGCGATCGCCGAGTCGTAGCTGGCCACAGCCGCCAGATGATCATGACGGGCCGCGCTGGCCATGGCGCGATCCACCATCCCGTTGTACACCAGGTGCGCTTCGCGTTGTGCTCGGAGCATGCACGGCACGAAAAAGAACAGGAACAGGGGTAGATGACGCCTCATCGGGCCATGGCCTTCACCACCTCGGCCGGGTCTTGCACCATGCACCAGGCTTTGAGCCGACCGATCAGGTCGCTGCGGTAATGCGTGGGGATGCTGAAGGTGCGCATGGGCCACCGGTCAAGTGACCGGATGCATAGAGGCAAAGCTATCGGTAGCCGGGCCAGCCCACCTTCAGAAGAACTTCTGCAATTCGCCCGATGAAGGCCGTGGCGCGTCGATGGTCACGATCCTCAGGTCTTTATCCAACACCATGTAACGCGGAATGGCGTTGACCATGTACGGCTCCAACTGTCCAAGGTCGGTCTTCGGGATGAACATGGAATGGGCATGACCCAACGACTTCGACATCTCCTTCCATTTATCCTCGTTGTCCCATACACTGATGCTCACGAAGTTGATCCGGTCGCCATATTCCTTCTGCAACGCTTCCCAAGCGGGCATCTCCGCTTTGCAGGGTCCGCACCAGGTGGCCCAGAAGTCGAGCACGGTGATGCGGCCTTTGTACCGTGCGAGGTCCAACTTTCCGCCGTCGAGGTCGCGTCCCATCAGGTTGGTCATGGGCTGCCCCACCATTTCGACCACGCGCTTCTTGAAGAGGATCCGACTTTGCATCCACTGCTTCTGTTGTGCGGCTCCCTGGAGGTCAGCGGCCTTCCGCTCGGCGAGCAGGTTCGCTAATTCGGGATAGGCGACCGCGTACTCATCCATCACCTTGGCCAGGCGTTCCACCAGTGCATCGACCTGTTCGTCCACGTGAGCGGTGTCGGCTGCATCCTGCGCGACCCGGTTCCACTCGTTCTCGTTGGCCAGGGCCAATCCGGCGAGGGCGTTATTACGGCCAGCCCCGTCGCCGGCGAAGTACAGCGATTCATCGAAGTAGGCTGTATGCAGGGTCAACTCCTGTTGTTCACCGGGCAAGGCGAAGAATTGGGTGATCTCGTTGCCATCGAAGAAGGTGAGTGCCTGTGCACTGTCCAGATCGAAGGCCATGCGGAACCCCCCGTTCGCGTCGAGCTTGGCCGCTGCCAATGTTCGCTCGCTGGCTTTTCCGCTCACCACCACCGCTTGTTGCACGAAAACGCTATCACCCGTAGGTGCGATGATGCGTCCCGAAAGGCGATTGGGCTGTGCCGCATGTGCGGCCATTGATACAAGGCAGGCCATGATGGCGCAAGGGAGGACCGGTACACGCATGATGGGTCGGGAAGGTGGGAAGTGGATCCGGCGTTGGGTGCCGCCGAATGTATCACGCCCATCGCTTTGCACATGCGCAATGGCGGGAATTCGAGGGCAACGATCGGACGGCTACCGCGATCACCTATTTCATACCCTCCACGACATCCACCGGGTCCTTCACCCCATCGACCATCGATAGGACCTTCAGCATCACGCGGTCCAACAAGGTGTCCGGACAGCTGGCCCCGCTGGTGAGGATGATCGTGACTGGTCGCTTCGCCGGCAGCCATTGCCGCGTCCGTTCAAGCTTTTGCAACGGATAGTTGAAGTGCTCGATCTCCGTGGCGCTCACCAGTTCCTTCTCGCCGTTGATGAAGTAGGTGGGGAAGCGGTGCTCGAGCAATTCCACCAGGTGGCTGGTATTGCTGCTGTTGTATCCGCCAACTACCAAGGCCAGGTCGGCCTCTGCTTTCAGCAATTCGTGGGTCGCATCCTGGTTGTCGTTGGTGGCGTAGCAGAGCGTGTCCCGCGTGTCCGCGAAATGGTCGCCCGTGGATGCGTCCCCGTATTTGTGGATCATCACCTGTTTGAGGTGGTCGGCGATGGCCTGGGTCTCGGTGGCCAGCATGGTGGTCTGGTTCACCACCCCGATGCGTTGCAGGTCGTTCACCGGGTTGAAACCGGGGGTGGCCCGCTCGCCGAAGATCTCCGTGAAACGCCCCATGGGCTCCTCGCCCGAGATGATGCGCCCGAGCAATCGTGCTTCGTCCATGTCCTTCACGATCACGGCGGGTGCTCCGGCCGCGGTGTGGCTGAACGTGGCCCGCGTCTCCTCGTGCGCGGCCTTGCCATGGATCACCACGGTGTAGTCCTTCGCCCCGAGCTGGGCGCTGCGCTTCCACACCTTTTCAACGAACGGGCACGTGGTGTTGTGTCGCAGCGGATCGATCCCGATGGCCTTCAACCGTGCTTCCGTCTCCAAGGTGGTCCCGAAGGCCGGTATGATCACGATGTCATCGCTCCGCAATTCGCTCCAATCCATCAGCATGCGGCCGTGCGTGTCCTGGATGAAACGTAGCCCGCGACTTTCCAGATCGGCGTTCACCTCGGGGTTGTGGATCATCTGGCTCAGCAAATAGATCCGCTTGTCGGGGTTCTGCTCCAGGGCCTGGTAACTGATCTCGATGGCGTTCTCTACTCCGTAGCAGAATCCGAAGTGCCGCGCGAAGACGAAACGGACCGCCCCCAGATCCAGCAGTGTGGGGGAGAGGTCTTTCTTGCGCGGGTCCTGCACCTTGCGCCAAGCTTTGAGCCGACCGATCAGGTCGCTGCGGTAGTGCGTGGGGATACTGAAGGTGCGCATGGGGCCACCGGCCGAGGGACCGGATGTGAAGGGGCAAAGCTATCGGTAGCCGGGCCGGGCCACGCGGCATTTTCATGACTTGTTCATGGTGCCGCCTCAGGGACCACGGCTACATTTGTCACCGCATCCGACCACGGGATGTACGTTCTTCGCACCCGGCCTCACCTCATGACGCATCCGCACCATTTCCCAGCGCTGCTCCTGCCGGCCGATCGATCACCCATTGCGTGCCCAAACCCCGGGATCGCGCTCCACAACACTTTGTAGCATGTCCGTGAAAATCGCTGAAGCGCCCGCCACCCAAGGTGTGTTGGGCCGTATGGAGAACAACGACCACGAGGAGGTCCTTTTCGCATTCGACCGCATCACCGGGCTCCGCGCCATCATCGCCGTTCACGATACCACCCTGGGCCCGGCCCTCGGTGGCACCCGGATGTGGCCCTATGAGACGGAGGCCGAAGCGTTGAACGATGTGCTGCGCCTGAGCCGTGGCATGACGTACAAGAGTGCCCTCGCCGGCTTGGACCTCGGCGGTGGCAAGGCCGTGATCATCGGCGACGCGCGTACCCAGAAGACCGAGGCCATGTTCCGCCGCTTCGGTCGTTTCGTGGATAGCCTGAATGGCCGCTACATCACCGCGGAGGACGTGGGCATGAGCACGGCCGACATGGTGAACATCCGCAAGGAAACCAGGCACGTGGCCGGCCTGCCCATCGAAGTGGGAGGCAGCGGCGACCCTTCGCCCGTGACGGCGTACGGCGTGTTCTGCGGCATGCGTGCTGCCGCGAAAACCGCCTTCGGCAAAGACAGCCTGAGCGGCAGGAAAGTGGCCATCCAAGGCGGCGGCAACGTGGGGAGGCACCTTGCGGGCTATCTGGTGAAGGATGGGGCAATAGTCTTCATCACCGACATTCACGAGGACAAGCTGGCCGCTATCAAGGCCGAGCATCCCGCCGTGAACCTGGTGAAGCCCGATGCCATCTACGGGCTGGACGTGGACATCTACTCACCGTGCGCCTTGGGTGCTACGGTGAACGACGAGACGTTGGCCAAGCTCAAGTGCAGCGTGATCGCGGGTGCGGCGAACAACCAGCTCGCCGACGAGAAAAAGCATGGCGTGGCCGTGATGGAAAAGGGCATGCTCTATGCTCCGGATTTCCTGATCAACGCGGGGGGGATCATCAACTGCGCCTGGGAGCGCAAGGGCTACGATCGCAACGCGGCCATGAAGCAGACCGAGAACATCTACGCCACCACGCTGGAGATCTTCAAGCGCAGCAAGGCCGAGAACATCCCCACGTACCTGGCCGCCAACCAGGCCGCCGAACGGCGCGTGCTCAGCATCAAGCAGGCCGGCCTCCGTTCCTGATCCGTATGCTCAACAGGCGTTACCTGCGCATCAAGGTGTACCAGGCGCTCTTCGCCTTCTGGCAGAGCGACGCGGGCAGCGCGGCGCGCGTGGAAAAGGAGATGTCCCTGAGCATCGAGCGCACCTTCGACCTGTTCATCCAGCTGTTGCTGCTTTTCGGGGAGGTACGCCACGTGGCCAGCGAGCGCATCGAGGAGCGCAAGCGGAAACACCTGCCCACGCCGGAGGACCTGAACCCCAACCGCCGTTTCGTGGACAATCCGGTGATCACCCTCCTGAGCGAGAGCCCACGCCTACTGGCCGAGGCCAACCGGCGGAAACTCGGCTGGATGGGACACGGGGAACTGATCGCACGCCTGTTCAAGGAGTTCGCCGCCGGCGAAAAATACCAGCGGTACATGGCGGCCCCGGAGGCCACGTTCAACGCGCATCGCGATGTCGTCCTCGCGCTTTTTCTCGAACATATCGCCGATCACGAGCCCTTGCACGATCTCTTCGAGAGCCGCAGCATCTTCTGGCTGGAGGACCTGGACATCGCCTGTGGGCTCGTCAAACGGAACATCGAGCAGCTCAGGTCCGGTGATACCGACCTGGCCCTTACCGACCTGGACCGCGAACCCACCGAGGAGCGTGAATTCGTGACCCTGCTCTATCGCAAGACCATCGACCTGGGCAAGACCCACGAGATGGAGATCGCCGCCAAAGCCGCCAACTGGGACGCTGAACGCATCGCCCTCAGCGACATGATCCTCATGAAAATGGCCCTGGCCGAGGTGAAGACCTTCGACCAGATCCCCGTGAAGGTCACGATGAACGAGTACATCGAGATCGCCAAAGCGTACAGCACCCCGAAGAGCACGGGCTTCATCAACGGCATCCTGGACAAGCTCTTCATGGAGGGCAAGGACAATGGTGCCATCAAAAAGGTGGGTCGGGGACTCCTGGAGAATTGAACCATGGGAGCCGTTCATCAACCACGCGTGCGCCTGTGGGCCGGATCCATCTGGACCCTGGCACTGCTGCTCGGAACCGCCTCATGCAGGATCACCGATCATTCCGAGAAGGATGCTGATGCCATCACCGCTGACGCGCTGAAAATACCCGAAAGCGGTTTCAATAATGGCGATACGGCCGCTCTCCCGTCGATAGCGTTCGACAGCACGGAGAAAAGCTTCGGCCGCGTGTCCCAAGGCGCACTGGTGGAAAAGACCTGGTCCTTCACCAACGCCGGCGGCAGCGACCTCCTGATCACCGATGTGCGTGGCACCTGCGGGTGTACCGTGGGCAAGGATTGGCCCAAGGCCCCCGTACGGCCCGGCCAGGGCGGTACGATCACCGTCACTTTCGACAGCGAAGGCCGCAGCGGCGCGCAGGACAAGACCATTACCGTTACCGCCAACACCCGGCCCCCCACCAGCGTCCTGCTGCTCAAGGGCGAAGTGGTGGCCCCTCCTTCCAACTGAAATCCCCCTCGATCGACCCATGCACCGTTTTTCAATTCTGCTTCAAGCCGCTCCTGCCGGACAGGATGGCGGGATGATGACCATGCTCATGATGGGCGCACTGTTCGTCGTCTTCTATTTCTTCATGATCCGACCCCAGCAGAAGAAGGCGAAGGAGGCCAAGAAATTCCGGGAATCCCTGCAAAAAGGGATCAAAGTGGTCACCATCGGCGGCTTGCACGGCAAAGTGGTGGAGGTGAGTGACAAGACCGTGCTCATCGAAGCGGCGGACGGGGTGAAGCTCCGTTTCGAGAAGTCGGCCATCGCGCTGGACAGCACCATGCAGCTGACGGAGGAAACGGCGAAAGCGTAGTTCGCATGTGCCCATGCGGCCATCGGCCCATGAGCTCGTGAACGCATGCGGCCCATGTTCAAGGTCGGGATCACCGGAGGCATCGGCAGTGGCAAAAGCACCGTGGCGCGCGTGTTCGGCGTGCTGGGCATCCCTGTCTTTGATGCCGATAGCGAGAGCAAACGCCTGCTGGTCGAGGACGCCGACGTGAAGGGGGCGGTGATCGCGGCATTCGGTGCGACCATATATCCGGGTGGGCGGTTGGATCGGGCGGCCCTGGCCGCAGCCGTGTTCAACAACCCCGAAGCACTCGGCCGGTTGAATGCCATCGCGCATCCCGCCGTGCGCAAGCGCCTGGCACATTGGACCGATGAACAGCGCTCGCCGTACGTCCTGGTGGAATCCGCACTGCTGGTGGATACCGGCTGGTACCGCAGCATGGACCACCTCATCGTTGTATCAGCACCCGAGGCCGAACGGGTGCGCCGTGTGATGGCCCGTGATCTCACCACCGAAGACCAGGTGCGCGCCCGCATGCGCAACCAGGTGGGGGAGGAGGAACGCCTCGCGGTGGCCGACAGCATCATCCGCAACGATGGCACCACGCTGGTGATCCCACAGGTGCTCGCGTTGCACGATGCGCTGCTGGCCCGGGCTTTCCTGTGAGATCATGGAGCAGGGAACCGGTCCGCGGGTTTTCAGGCCCAGTTCCCCCGGCCTCACCCACCTTCGCACCCGTGCCTTTTGATCGTGACGAACTCCCGCCACCTTCCACTTTCCTCGGTCACGCTCGTTTTCGGGGTGTTGAGTATCCCGCTGGCGTTCGTGCGGCACCTGTGCGTGCCCGCCACCATCATGGCCCTGCTGGCCGTCCTCTTCAGCATGTGGGGCAGGTGGATGGTGGAAAAGGGCCGCACCTTCGACGACAGGGGTCTGCGGCGTTCCGCGCTCGGACTGAAGCTTGCCCTGGTGGGCGGTGTATGCGGCGTGCTCATGTGGGTGCTTTGGGCCACGGGCGCACTGCTCTGACCCTCGCAAGTACGCCATCGGTCGTGGATCAAGGGATCCAAGGTATTTTCGCCACCGATGCAGGCGCTCACCCTTGTTGAAGGCCGGGCCTTCGCGCTGACCCTCCAGCGTCTCTGTCATCAATTGATCGAAGATCACGGGGACCTTTCGGATACCGCCCTTATCGGGCTCCAACCGCGCGGCGTCCATTTCAGCCGCAGGCTGAAGCAGGAACTCGAACGCGACCTTCCAGGAACGGTCATCACCTACGGTGAACTGGACATCACCTTCCATCGCGACGACTTCCGGCATCGCTCCGTGACCGCCCCCTCGGGCAGCACCGAACTGGATTTCAGCCTCGATGGCCGCCGGGTGGTGGTGGTTGATGATGTCCTCCACACCGGTCGCAGCATCCGCGCCGGCCTCGATGCCCTGCTCAGTTTCGGTCGCCCCGCGAGTGTGCAGCTCATGGTGCTCATCGATCGGCGCTTCACCCGCGAACTTCCCATCCAGCCGGACTACGTGGGCAAGTGGGTGGACAGCTTCGATGGTCAGCGCGTTACCGTGGAGTGGCAGGCCACCGATGGCCGCGACCGGGTGCTCCTGCACAACACCGATATACGCGACAGAGCCGCATCCCCGGATCGCTCAACACCTGCTGACGCATGAGTACCGAGCCGCGCCAATCCGGGAGCAGTGATCAGCTCGGGACCGATCATATCCTCGGTATTCAGGATCTTACCCCGGAAGATATCGACCTCATCTTCCGCACGGCCGACGGCTTCAAGGAGGTGCTCAACCGCCCGATGAAGAAGGTCCCCTCGCTGCGGGACATCACCATCGCCAACCTCTTCTTCGAGAACAGCACCCGCACCCGGATCAGTTTCGAACTGGCGGAAAAACGCTTGAGCGCCGATGTGCTCAACTTCTCAAGCTCGGCCAGCAGTACCAAAAAAGGGGAAACGCTCATCGACACGGTGAACAACATCCTGGCCATGAAGGTGGACATGGTGGTGATGCGCCATCCCGATCCAGGGGCCGCCGTTTTCCTGAGCCGTCATGTGGACGCACGTATCGTGAATGCGGGCGACGGTACGCATGAGCACCCTACACAAGCATTGCTGGACGCGTACAGCATCCGCGAGAAATTCGGTCGCATCAAGGGCTTGCGCATACTCATCGTGGGGGATATCGCCCACAGTAGGGTGGCGCTCAGCGACATCCACTGTTTCAAGAAACTGGGGGCCGAAGTGATGCTTTGCGGTCCCACCACCCTCATGCCGCGCGATGTGCGGAGTCTGGGTGTGCGCGTGGAACACGACCTGGACAAGGCACTCCGGTGGTGTGATGTGGCCAACATGCTTCGCATCCAATTGGAACGGCAGGGGGGCGATGGTATCGCCAATTTCCCGAGCCTGCGGGAGTACAGCATGCTCTTCGGTCTGGACGAGGAACGATACTCCCGGGCGGGCAAACCGATCACCATCATGCATCCGGGGCCTATCAACAGAGGTGTGGAGATAACTTCCGGTATCGCCGACCATGCCGACAGCATCATCCTCGATCAGGTGGAAAACGGCGTCGCCGTAAGGATGGCGGTGCTCTACTTGCTGGCCGCCCGTATCCCGAGGCCCGTCTGACGCGACTTTGCGGAGGAACGCGCCACCGCACGCCATCGCTATATTTGGCCGCAAGGTCCACCAGAAGGACATGACCATGAATTTCACCATCGAGGACAAAGGCAAGTACACGCTGGTAAAAACCAACGTGGACAAGTTGGATACCACCTGTGCCCCTGAGTTGAAAAGCGAACTCGTCTACCTGAACAAGACGAATGTGCGCAACGTGATCATCGACTTAGGCGCCACGCGCTACTGCGACAGCAGCGGACTCAGCGCCCTGCTGGTGGCCAACCGCCTCTGCAAGAGCGTTGGTGGCACCCTGGTGGTGTGCGCGCTCCAGGAGCCGGTGCTCAAGCTGGTGCAGATCAGTCAGCTCGAGAGCGTGCTGTCCATCACACCCACGTTGAACGAGGCCACCGATCTGCTCTTCATGGAGGAGATCGAGAAGGATGTGAAAAAGGAACAATGAACCGCTGCGCGCGGTACGACCACAACATGAAAAGAATACTACCCCTGGCAGTCGCCGTACTGTCCGCCTTCGGGGCTGCGGCCCAGTGCGTGCCCAACATGAACTACGCTGACAGCGTGTACGGCGTATGGCCCGATACCGTGACGAACTTCGCCCACGGTTACGCCAACACCTTCTACAGCGATACCTTGCAGATGCTCGTGCCCACGGATGCCGGTCTGGTGGATCCTCAGGGCGCCGGCTTCACGATCGATTCCATCGCATTGGACGAAGTAGCGGGCCTGCCCCCGGGCTTCTATGTGAATTGTGTTTCACAGACCACCGCCCCATGTACGTATCTGCCCAGTGTGGTGGGCTGCGGCCTGATCGAAGGCACCACCGATTCGGTCGGCGTGTTCGACCTTACCATCAACGTTACCGTATACCTCCTCGCGGGTTTCGTTCAGCAACAGGTGAGTTTTCCGGGCTACCGGATCGTGATCGAGGAACCCAACAGCATCGCCGATGCGGTGGTCCTGAAGCCGACCGATGTGCGCGCAGTGCCCAATCCTGCCGATGCCGCCACCAACATCCAGTTCGGCCTGTCGCGTGCGGCCCAGGCGCATATCCGTGTGTACAACATGGTCGGTGAGAAGCTTTGGGATCGTACGGTCCAGGGGAAGTCCGGGGCCAATAATGTTCGGATCGACGCCAGCACCATGGGCAGCGGTATCTATCTCTACACGGTGGAGGCGGGCTCCAACACCTTTACCGGTCGGCTCGTGGTGAACTGATCTGGCGGACTAACGTTCGTGAAAGGGGCCGTTCCATCCGTGGACGGCCCCTTTTTGTTGGAGGGTCCATGCATGTGGCCCGCGTCCTGCCTGATCCCGATGGTGGCACTGGACAGGCCGTAGCACCGTGCGATCGTCACGATGTGCTGAAGTGGAGCCGTACAATGTGCGGCGTACCGTTCACCAGGGAATGGACGAAGTACACCCCTCGCGCTCCGTTGTCGCAGCGCCGGATCACACCTTCTTCACCCGCACCGCGTTCATGCCCTTGGGGCCACGCTCAAGCTCGAACTCCACCTTGTTGCCGTCGCGCACCTCATCGAGCAGGCCCGTGACGTGTACGAAAAAGCGTTCGTGCGTGCCATCCTCGTTGATGAAGCCGAAGCCCTTGGTACTGTCAAAAAAGTCCACATGGCCCGTGCGCACCGACGGTTCTTCAACATGCTCACGTCGTGGTACACCGATCTCGATCTCCGAAATGTCTATGGGTTTGCGCACCTTGTCCGGGTCGGGCGGCGTGCTGCTGATCCGGCCGAACTCGTCCACGTACGCCATCATGTTCTCCAGCCCGCCACCAGCGCTGTTGGCCTTGCGCTCCTCCTTCTTGCGCTTCTTCTCCTCCTGTCGTTGCTGACGCTTCTTCTCCTTTTCGCGCTTCTCGAATGTGGCCATGTTGCGGTGTTGGGCTCAAGTGCCGGTCGGCCTCACCCACGGTACCGCTCATGCGGGAACGGGTAAACGCTTCTCGGCCTTGGGGCGATGTTTGTACGTGCGAAGATAGGCCCTGCCGGTCTGTTCTCTCCCATCCTGTCCAGGCCCGATCCACGGATGCTTGATCCGGCCCTTGTTCGGAACCGGTCCGGTGGCCCGATCACGAGCGGGTGGGAGTCCAACCATGGGAGCCGATCACGACTGGTCGATCATGCATCACCACCGATCCATGTCCGAGTGTCTTCCCCGGAGCCCGGGTCCGGCGGCACATACTGATACGATACCAGTATTCAGAACCTATTTCCCAATGCAGAACTTCCCGAATATGCTTCCCAGGAGGTCGTCCGGTGTGATCCTGCCGGTGATCGTGCCCAGGTGATGTTGGGCCCGTCGCAGATCGGCCGCCACGAGTTCGCCTCCAAGTTGCCCACTGATGCCCGTGCGTGCGGCCACCAGGGCCTGATGGGCATGCACGAGCGCTTCCACATGCCGTGCATTGGTCACGGTGATGCCGCCATCGTCGGTGCGCAAACCATTTACATGATCCACGAATACCTGCCGCAACTCGTCCAGTCCGTGACCGGTGCGTGCACTGATGCCCAATGTTCCCGCCGGGATCCTGGCTTCCGGCAGGTCGGACTTGCTGAGCACGGGCACCAGTGCAGGACCTTCGCCGATGCGCTTCCGGAGCAGTTGGGCCTGCGTTCGGAAGGCTCCCTCGCTCAGGACACTCGCGTCGCCCAGGAGGACCACGATGCTCGCTTCCTCCGCCTTCCGGTAACTGCGCTCGATACCGAGTTTCTCAATGGTGTCCCCTGTTTCGCGCAGGCCGGCGGTGTCGATGAAGCGGAATTGGGTGCCATCGATGGTGATGGTCTCCTCCACCGTGTCCCGCGTGGTTCCCGGGATGTCGCTCACGATGGCACGATCCTCGCGCAGCAACGCGTTCAGCAGGGTGCTTTTGCCGCTGTTGGGCGCGCCCACGATGGCCACGGGCACACCGCTTTTCACGGCATTCCCGTACCGGAAACTGCGGATCAGGTCGTCGCAGATACCGGTCAACTCGTCCAGGAACGCCAGCAGATCGTCCCGTCGGGCGAATTCCACATCCTCCTCACCGAAGTCCAACTCCAACTCGATCAGCGCGCTGAAGTCGATGAGTTTCTGGCGCAGTTCCTCGATGCGCTGACTGTACCCGCCGCGCAGTTGCTGCAGTGCCAACCGGTGCGCAGTGGCGCTCTGTACCGCGATCAGGTCGGCCACGGCCTCGG
>JAFDZE010000159.1 GCA_018267155.1 Bacteroidota bacterium
CACGGTGTGCAGCGACAATCCTCCGTTCCTGCTGATGAACTACCTGACCGGAAGTCCTGAACCCGGTGGGGTCTGGAGTGGCCCGATACATGCACCTCATTCCGAATACTATTTCCCACAGTTCGACGCTTCAGGCGTGTACACCTATACGTTCGCCGCCTCGGGCCCGTGCCCCGCTGATTCGGCCAAGGTCAACGTGATCGAGTATCAGAAACCATGGGCCGGGAACGACGGTGTGCGGCAGGTATGCAGCGATGAACCGGGCACCTTCGCATTGATCACCGTGCTCACCGGCGGTCCCAACCCGTTGGGCAGTTGGAAGAAGCCGGGACTGTTGCCCCATCCTCCCGGGACATACGACCCTGGTAACGCGGCCTTCTCGCCCCCGGGTCTGTACACGTACGTGGTACAGGGGAACGCGCCGTGCATAAATGATACCGCCACGGTCACCATCATCGAGACGCAAGCGCCCGAAGCGGGGATCAGCACGGCGGTGCAGATCTGCAATTCCGCGGGCGTACAGGTGCTCAGCACACTGCTGGGCGGTACCCCTGGTGCCGGGGGAACATGGACCGGCCCGGGCCATGTCTCCTGGCCGTCCGGGACCTTCGACCCCTCGACCGATCCACCGGGCCTGTACACCTATCACGTGAACGGGGTGTTCCCGTGCGGGGCCGATTCCGCCACGGTGACCATCGGCCTGGTCTCCGCCCCGAATGCCGGCCTGGATGGTTCGTTGAGCGCATGCCTCAACGACAACAACGTGGATCTCTTCACGGGATTGGGCGGGAACCCTCAGGCCATGGGGACGTGGACCGGCCCCAACCAGGTGAACGGGATCCTCCATGCCAACGAAGTGGACCCCGGAATATATACCTTCACGTATACAGTGAGTGGGGGAGGTGCGTGCCCGGTCGACGAGGCGCTGGTCACCGTGACGGTGTCCGATGCGTTGTTCGCGGGCGACGACAGCGAAGGGGAGTTGTGCAGCGGGATGGATGCGGCATTGTTCGGATTCCTCGATGGCGCGGCCCAACCCGGAGGCGCTTGGACCCAGGAGAACGGCCCACCGGCGATCGATGTCAACGGCGTGTTCCATCCGTCCGTCACGGGCCCGGGCACCTTCAACTTCACGTATGTGCTGGCCGGTTCGCCCAATTGTCCCGGTGATACGGCATCACTTTCCCTGGTGGTGATCCAAGGCCCGAATGCGGGTACGGGTCCGAACAACCCGGCACAATTGTGTACCGTTCAGCCACAGTTCAACATGATCAACCTGTTGAGCGGCCTGCCTGATACCGATGGGGCCTGGTTCAACGAGGTGGGTGATCCGGTATCGGCCGTGTTCGATCCGGCTACCAGTGCTCAGGGGACCTACACCTATGTCGTGCCCGGGGCCGGAGGATGCGACGATGACTCGGCAACGGTAACGATCCAACTGACCACCGCACCCGATGCCGGCGCCACCGTCACCCATACGTTCTGCTCGAATGACGCTCAGACCGACCTGTTCTCCTTGCTCGGTGGTACCCCGTCTCCAGGTGGCTCGTGGAGCTACCTCAACACGAGCCACTCGAACGTGTATGTGCCCTTGGTGGACAACCCGGGAACATACTACTACACGGTGAGCGGCTCATTCCCCTGCTCGAATGATACGGCCGCGATCATCGTTTCGGAAGCGGTGGCACCGTATGCCGGTCAATCCAACACGATCACCCGCTGTTCCAGCCAGGGGCCATTCGATATGCGTGTGAATCTGGTCGATCCACCACCGCCCTCCTCTTTCGGTTCCTGGACCGGACCGAACGGGGCGCACGGGGCCACCTTTGACCCGGCCGTGGACAGCTCGGGCGTGTACACCTATGTGGTCACCGGCGATGCGGCATGCGCACCGGCTTCCGCCACACTCACCGTATCGATCACATATGCGCCCGATGCCGGTAATGACAGTACGCTCGCCGTTTGCAACACGACGAGCGACGTTGACCTCTTCGCCGCGCTGGGAGCGGATGCCGATAGCGGTGGTACGTGGACCGATGTGAGCGGGGTTGGTGCCGCTTTGCAGGGCGGGATCTTCGATGCCACACAGGTCGGCGTTGGAGGCTACCAGTTCCAGTACAACGTGCCGGCCAACGGGGTATGCGCTGGGGACCAGAACACGCTCACGGTGAATGTTGGCGCGGGTCTTGATCCGGGCATCGGGGATACACTGACCATCTGTGGCGGGGATGCGGCGTACAACATGTTCGACGCGCTGGACGGCACGCCTTCCCCGGGAGGAGTATGGAGTTCGGGTATCATTCCGGGGGTGCTCACCGGGGAGATCCTGGATGCGACCTTGCTCGCGCCCGGTGGGCCCTATCCATTCAGTTACACGGTGACCGATCCGGCCTGTGGCGAAGCGTTCAGCGTGGTGCTGCTTTCCGTGGCCGCGTACCCCGACCCCGGTGCCGATACGACGGTGACGTTCTGCAGTACCATGACCAACCCCTTCGGTCTGCTCAACCTGCTTGGCGGCGATCCGGATCCGGGCGGCACGTGGACCACGTTGGGTGGTGTACCGGTGAACCCGCCCATCTTCACACCTGGAACGGATGTGGCTGGTGGTTTCCGCTACCAGCTCACCGCTACTCCGCCGTGTTCGGATACCAGTGCAGTGCTCACGATCATCGTGAACGAACCACCGCTCGCCGGACCGGACACGACGATCCTGGTCTGCAACAGCGACAGCCTCGACCTGGACAGCGTGCTGGTGCCGGGCGCGCAGCCGGGAGGCGCATGGTCGGACAACAGCGGCTCCGGATGGCTCACCGGCTCACTGGTCCGCCTCGACAGCTTGGATGCGGGCATTTACGCGTACACCTATCAGCTTGAGGTGCCCGCGTGCCCTTCGGACATGGCCACGTACACGCTCCATGTTGCCGAAGGTGTACATGTGACGGATACCGTGCTCGTGTGCGATGAGGTCCACAGGATGTACACCGTCACGCTCACCATCGCTGGCGGCGACCCGGCCACGTACGCCGTGACCGGACTGGAAGGCGCGATCGCACCGGGTCCGCCCTACGTGTTCACCAGCATCCCCATCATCACCAGCCAACCGTTCAGCATCACAGTGACCGATGCGAACAACTGCGGGCCGCGCGTGGTGGAAGGCGTGTCGCCCTGCCGATTCATCGATGAGGTCCTGGTGCCCGAGTCCTTCACGCCCAATGGCGACAATGTGAATGATGTACTGATCATCCCGGGCATCGAGGGTTTCCCGCGCAACACGATCAGCATCTTCAACCGTTGGGGCGCCGAAGTGTACAAAGCGGCCGGTTACGATAACCGCAGTGTTGTCTGGAAGGGGGTTTCGGACAACGCGATGATACCCGGCGACCTGCCCACGGGCACCTACTACTACGTACTGGAGCTCGGCAATGGGGTTGAACCGTTCAAAGGCTTCATCTACCTGAACCGATGAGGACCGGTCGACATATCGTGATCGTCCTTGCCGCCTGGCTGTCGGCCACGACCTCACGTGCGCAGCAGGATCCGATGTACAGCCAGTACATGTTCAATACGCTGGCCTTCAATCCGGCGTACGCGGGCAGTGCGGACGTGCTTTCGGCCATGATCCTGAGCCGACATCAGTGGGTCGGGTTCGCGGGCGCACCGTCCACACAGACCCTGACCGTTCATTCGCCACTCCCGGGCCGTACGCTTTCGCTGGGCGGAACGCTGATCCACGATGTGGCCGGGCCGGCGAAGCAGAACTGCGCGTTCCTCGATGTGGCGTACCGCATCCGGGCCGGCCAGGACGCGCGGCTGTCATTCGGCTTGAAGGGCGGTATCAATTTCTACCAGGCCGACATCGCGGCGCTGACCACGGTGGACCCCGACCCCATCAACGCCAACATCAGCGGGAAGGTGTTGCCCAACGTGGGCTTCGGTATCATGTTGCACTCCCTGCGGTACTACGTGGGCCTCAGCGCACCCAAACTGCTGGAGAACACGATCGGCACGGACGGTGGCGTGGTAACGAACCGTGAATTCCGCCATTTCTTCCTTCAAGCCGGCTACGTCCTCGACCTGAGCCGCGATCTGAAGTTCAAGCCGTCCATCATGGCACGAGCGGTTCAGGGGGCCCCGCTCTCCATGGACCTGAACGCGAATTTCCTGCTGCGCGACAAGGTCTGGTTCGGGGCCATGTACCGCTTGGGCAATGGGGCCGGGGTGATGGCGCAGTACAATTTCAACGAGCAGTTGCGCGCCGGCTACGCCTTCGACCTCACCACCACGCGCATCGGCGCGTACAACGCGGGCACGCACGAGATCATGCTCTCCTACGATTTCCGCTTCGACCGGGGCCGCACCATTTCGCCGCGCTTTTTCTGATGGGCAGGCTTCTCCGGCATATCCTTCTCCTGCTCCTGGTGCTGTCGCGCGTCGCCTCTAGCCATGCGCAGGAGGGTGGAAGCCCCGAAGCGCATACGCGCATCGCGGACCGCTACTACCAGAGGATGGCGTACGCCCTGGCCGCGGCCGAGTACAGAACAGCGGCGGACCTGGGAGCGACCAATGAACATGTGGCGAAGCGGCTGGCGGATTGCTACATGAAATTGGGGGACACGGAGCGGGCCGAGACCTGGTACGCGCAGGTGGTGCGCTACCTGAACGTGCAGCCGATCGATTACTACAATTATGCGCAGGCATTGAAAGGGAACGGCAAGTACGCTGATGCGGAGACCTGGATGGACAAGTACCTGGACACCGCGCGGCCCGAAGGTGTCGCGCCCCACAGCAACATCAGCGATTTCGCACGGAAGTTCACGCGTGGCATGGACCGTTTCACGGTGCGTTCCGTGTCCATCAACACGGCGTACTGCGACATGGCCACGGCGTGGGATGGATCGGACGCCGTGATCTTCAGCAGCAGCCGGAACGAGTCCACTGTGATCAAGCGCCAGGCGGCATGGAACGGTCAGCCCTTCCTGGATCTTTTCACGGCGCAGCGGCAGCCTTCCGGCGACCTGGTGGATGCGCAACCGCTGCGCGGCGGATTGAACGGCCCGCTGCACGAGGGCCCGGTAGCTCTCGACGCGTCCGGTGGCACATTGTGGTACACGCGCAACAGTGCTGTCCGCGGGCGCAATGGAACGGTCCGTCTCAGCATCTTCGCCGCGCACAAGGCGGGCGACGGGTGGCGCGGGGCCGAACCGTTCGCGCTGAACAATGCGGAGACCTCCACGGGCCATCCCGCACTTTCGCCCGATGGGCATGAGTTCTATTTCGTCAGTGACATGCCCGGTGGTCATGGGGGTACCGATATCTATGTATGCAAGGACAGGGGCGGGCGATGGAGCGAACCGAAGAACCTGGGCCCCGCGGTGAACACCATGGGCAATGAGGTGTTCCCCTTCGTGGGTGCTGATGGCACGCTGTACTTCTCCAGCAACGGTCTGCCCGGGCTGGGCGGCCTCGACATCTTCGCGGCGAAGCGCGGCGAGGACGGCGATTTCACCGTGGCGATCAACGTGGGCGCTCCGGTGAACGGTCCGAAGGACGACTTCGGCTTCATCATTGATAAAGCCGGGAAGACGGGGTATTTCACCAGTAACCGGCCGGGAGGGGCGGGCGATGACGACATCTACGCGTTCGAGATGCATTCGGCACTCGAGCAACGTTACCTGTGTACGGGGACGGTGATCGACGACGAGACGGGTCTCCCGCTGGTGGAGGTGGAAGTGACCCTTTACGACGATAAGGGCGGGACGGTGGAGAGTCGGCAGACCGACCTGAACGGGAAGTATTCGTTCGTTGTGGAAAAGGACCGGGAGTACCGTGTGACCGCGCGGATGAAAGGACGTTTCGATGGGGAACAGCACCTCAGCACCGAGAACATCGACAAGTTGCAGATCGTGGCACGCGACATCCACCTGGTGCCCGATGCTGGGGTCTGGCTGCGTGGTGCCGTGCGCAACAAGGACCGGATCGGCTTCGCCGAAGGTGTCACGGTGAGCGTGGTCAACATGAACACCTTCTACACGGAGACCCGATCGACCGGTCCCGGAGGCGATTTCGGTTTCCGGCTACAGACCAACGAGCAGTTCGAGGTGATGCTCGAGAAGCAGGGTTGCTATTCGCAGAGCGTGTCGGTGAGCACCAAGGGCATGACGCGCGGGGTGATCGACCTGAATGAGGCCACGGACCTGCGCATGGAGGAGATCGCCATCGGACGCCCCATCGTGCTGAAGCATCAGAAATGGGCGCCAGGTAGCGCTGTTCTGGATCCGATCGCGAAGACGGAACTGGATGCGCTGGCCGACCGGTTGCAGGTGAACCCGCGATTGAACGTGGAGATCGGGGTACACAGTGATTCGCGTGGCAACGCGGAGGATGAACTGAAGCTCACACAGAAGCGCGCTGAAGCGGTCGTGACCTACCTGAAGGGGAAGGGCATCAACAAGGACAGGCTTGCGGCCACGGGCTACGGCATGACGCGGCCGGTGAACGGTTGTGGTCCGGGCGTCACCTGTTCCGAGGCGGACCACGCGGAGAACCGGCGCACGGAATACACAGTGACCGGTATCATCGACGCGAGGTAGCCAAGGTTTCCGGCAGGATATCGAACCGGTAACCCGCGGTCTTCAACCTCCGGACCACCTCGGGCATGGACGCACGCATGCGTGCGGCGCATTTCGGGCTGTCGTGGAAAACGATGATGCTGCCCGGACGCACGCGCCCGACGGTGAGGGCGATCCGCTGCTGGTCGGTCCAGCCCTCCTCGTAGTCGTGGGCCAGCACGTCCCACATCACCACCTGGAATCGACGGCGCAAGGCGGCGATGGCGCGGTTGGTGAGGTGCCCGTACGGGGGGCGGAAGAGGCGCGTTCCCGTCAGCTGTTGACAGGCCAGTACCTCGCGGTACCAGGCGCGAGCCGGGGTGCGCCAGGCATCTCCGTGATCCCAGGTATGATTCCCGATGGCGTGGCCCTCGTCCCGCAGCCGCTTGAAGACCGCCGGATGCGCTTGGATGTTCCGGCCGACGCAGAAGAAGGTCGCTTTCACGCCGAGTGCGCCCAGGGTGTCCAGGACCCATGGGGTCACTTCGGGATCCGGACCATCGTCGAACGTGAGGTGGACGGTCCTCGCCTCCCGTGCCGTGGGCACGCGCCAGAGCATGCGGCCATCGAGCCGGAGAAGATGGCCTGCCGCATCCTCAAGGGCTGGTGGCCGGATCATGGTCGGAAGGTCAGAAGCGCACTTTGGAGCTCCTTCGGCCCTGGGTGGCGATGTCCTCGAGTTTGGCGTTGTAAAGCTCCTCGATCTCCTCGAGCCGCGCCGTGAACTTGTCGCCCAGTTCCTTCTGGCCGTGCAAGAGGCTGGTGGATTGCGCGATGCGTTGCATGACCAGGTGCGTGATCTCCATTTCGCTGGATACGCGTGCCGCGAAGTTCGGATCGAGCGTGAGGTACCAGGCCATGTTCTCGTCCATGATGGTGAACAGCCGGTCGGCCAGCGAGTTGGCGGTGGTCGTGTCCCCTGCGGTGTAGTACGCTTCGATCACGGGCAGCATGATGCGGTCGAAGGGCACGTTGCGCTCGGGCATTTTTTCCATGCACAGGTCGAGCACTTCCTTGGCCTTGTCCTTGTGGCCCTCCTCGGCCAGGGCGTTGGCCAGCGTGGCCAGTTGCAGGCGCAGGTTGGTGGTCATGCGCAGTACGTTCTCGTCCAGGTACAGGAAGCCCTCGGTGTCCATGTTGCCCCACTTGAACTTGTCCATCACGTTGTGGTACATGATATCCGTGCCCACGGAGCCGTACGTGTTGGGGTCCTGGTCCTTGCTGTACACGGGCACCAGCCGGTATGCGAGGCCTTCCAGGCGGAAGTAGTCCTGCATGTTCACGTAGCTGTCGGGCCCGGTGGTGACGGCGAAGCAGATGGGCCGCTTCCAGTTGTTGTTGGCCACGAGGTCGAGCACCATGAAGTGGTTCTTCAGGATGTACTGCTTCTTGAGCGACCACTCCATCACCGGTGTGAACCGGGCGGTATCTTTTGCGGTGAGCATGCCCTGTGGCCCGAAGACGAAGGCACTGTCGGCGGACAGGCGGAAGGTCTGGGTGGGCAGGAACGCATCCTTGTTCGTGCGCGAGAAGATCGGTTGCATGTTCTTGTCGTCCGCCGCGAAATCGATGGCCTTCTTCAGATCCATGCCGGCACCCTTGTCGCGCGGGATGATGGCCACCACATCGCGTGTGCCCTGCCGGTATTTTTCCGGGGCGAGGCTGAACGGCACGGGTTCACTCTCGTACGCCTTGCGACGCATCTGGTCGATGTACCAGTCGGTGTTGAGCAGGCTGAGGTTCACCACGCGCACATCGGTGCGGATGCCCTCCACCTCCTGGGCGTACCAGAGGGGGAAGGTGTCGTTGTCGCCGTTGGTGAAGAGGATGGCCTGCGGGGGGCAACTCTCCAGGTAGTCGGCGGCCAGGTCGCGTGCGGGCGTGCGGGTACTGCGGTCGTGGTCGTCCCAGCCATCGGCCACCATCACGGCGGGGATCACCAGTCCGAGGAGGGTGGCGAGCACGGCGGGCACAGCATCGTTCTTGATGCTTCGCAACAGGTACATGAGTCCGAGCGCGGCCCCGGCAACGCCACCCATGTACAGGAGGCAGAACGAAACGGAGTGGTCATCGCCCACGCCACTTTCCACCGCGTATTTGAGCACGCCGACACCGAGGATGCCACCTGCGCCGTAGGCCAGTTCCTTCCAGGTGAGCGTGCGGGCCGCATCGAAGAGCGCGTACACGCCGAGGCCGATCCAGATGGCGAAAGCGTAGAAGGAGCCCACGTAGGCATAGTCGCGTTCGCGCGGCTGAAGCGGGGTCTGGTTGAGGTAGATCACGATGGCCAGGCCGGTGAAGAAGAACAGGAGCGCCACGATGGACCAGTCGCGCACATTGCGGGACAGCTGGTACACCAGGCCGATGATCCCGAGCAGCAAGGGCAGGAGGTAGAATTTGTTCATCCCCTTGTTCCACGTCATGCTCGGGGGCAGGTGGTCCTGGTCGCCCAAGCGGGCCTCGTCCACGAACTTCAGGCCGGTGTACCAGTTGCCATCAAGAATGCTGCTTCCCGTGGACTGGATGTCGTTCTGCCTGCCGGCGAAATTCCACATGAAGTACCGCCAGTACATGTGGTTCACCTGGTAGCTCATGAAGAACCGGAGGTTCTCGGCCTGGGTGGGCTTCTGGATGATGGTGGGCTTGCCATCGCGGCCTGTCCAGCGGATGGGCACGCCCTTGAAGTCGCACCAGTCCTTGTATTGCGTCACATGGCTGGGCTGGCTGCTGTACATGCGCGGGAAGAGCATGGTGAACTGTGGCTCGTACTCGGGTTCGGTACCTTCCCGTTTATCGGTAATGACATAGGAGTGGTCCACCGTCAGGTCCGGTTTGCCCGCCACATAGTGCTCCGCGCTCCAGCCGTCGTAGAAGACCTTTTCGGGGCGGCCGTTCTTGAGCACCTGGTAGGTGGCGGTGTACACGGGGGTGCCGTTGCCGCGTTGTTCGGACAATTCGCTGTCCCAGAACTGCCCGATGAGCAGCGGGCGATCGCCGTACTGCTCACGGTTCAGGTAGCTCACCAGGTTGAACACGTTCTCCGGGTTGTTCTCGTCGATGGGCGGGTTGGCCAGGCTGCGCACCACGGTCATGGCATAGGTGCTGTAGCCCAGCAGGATCACGGCCACGCCCAGTATTATGGTATTGATGATCACCTTGCCGTTCCGTTGCGACCACAGCAGCCCCCACACGGTGAGGCCTACGAGGAGTGCCCCGTATACCAGGTTCCCCGAGTTGAAGGGGAGGCCCATGCCGTTCACGAAGAGCAGTTCGAACTTGCCGGCCACCTTGGCCACACCGGGGATGATGATGCTCTGGATGGTGCCCAGGATGACCGCGCTGATCACCATCGTCCAGATGACGCCCTGCGTGGTGGTCTTGTACTTTTTGAAGTAGTACACCAGTCCGATGGCGGGGATGCAGAGCAGGCCCAGGAGCTGCACGCCGATGCTGAGGCCCAGCAGGTAACAGATCAGGATGAGCCAGCGGGTGTTGTGCGGTTCATGCGCTTCGCTCTCCCATTTGAGGATGGCCCAGAAGGTGATGGCCGTGAAGAAGGACGACATGGAATACACCTCGGCCTCCACCGCACTGAACCAGAAGCTGTCGCTCCAGGTGTAGGCCAGCGAGCCCACGATACCGCTGCCGAGCACGGCGATGAGCTGGCCGGTGGAGAGGGGAGCGTCCGTGTCGCGGGTGGCGAGTTTCTTCGCCATGTGCGTGATGCTCCAGAAAAGGAAGAGGATGGTGAAGGAACTGCACAGCGCACTGAGGATGTTGATGGCCACGGGCACGTTCTCCGTGGACACGAAGGCGCTGGCCACTCGGCCGAGCATCATGAAGAGGGGGGCCCCGGGGGGGTGGCCCACCTGCAGTTTGTTGGCCGTGGCCAGGAACTCGCCGCAGTCCCAGAAGCTGGCGGTGGGCTCAATGGTGCTTATGTAGGTCCACGTCGCTACGAGGAAGACGAGCCAACCCGTGGCGATGTTCAACTTCTTGAAGTCCATGCGGTAAGGAGGGGGAAAAGCCGCCGCTGGGGCGGGGCGGGCGAAAGTAACCTGAAGTACCGGAGACCAAAGCCAAGGAACGTGAGCGCGTATCGTTGATCTGTTTACTTTTGCGCCGCTTTCGCGGAAGGGATACTTCCGGCGGAAGCCAGGTACACTTGATGGCCGATGGTGTAACTGGCAACACGTCTGGTTTTGGTTCAGAAGAGTCCAGGTTCGAGCCCTGGTCGGCCAACTCTGAGTCCGAGGTCCCGCTGCAAGGCGGGACCTCGCGTTTTATGG
>JAFDZE010000015.1:0-4344 GCA_018267155.1 Bacteroidota bacterium
TGGGCGCGGATCTCCGAGCGGTACACGGGCTTGAGCAGGGCGCCCTTGTGGAAGCTGGTGTTGGCGGGAGGGCCTTTGGCGCAGTCGTAGTACGAACTGGGTATCACATCCACGGCAAGTCCGTCGTTCGGTCCCGTGAAGAGTTTGTCCAGCCAAGCGGCATCGGTGATCACGAACCAGATATCGTTGTTCTCATCGGTATAAAGGCCGAGCTGAACCTCTTTGGGCTTGGCCTGCAATACGCGCTGGCATTCGCCGCATGCATCGGCCAGCACCGGTCCGGGCGCGATGATGTCCCATGTGCCTTGTGCCGTGCACGATCCCCAGAGCCCAAGGAGCAGGACGAGTACGGCGTTCCTTTTCAGGTGTTGGGAAGGCGTGTTCAGCGCTTGCATCGTTCATGGAATGCGGAAGAGGTACATGACGGAGCGCAAGATGAGAAGGGACCACTACGGTCTACTCAGACGGAGATGAAGAAGCGGTGTCGAGGTGGTCCTTGTGCGGAAGGGTGAAAGAGTACAAGAGTGCGAGCGACGTGGTTTTCGCACTCGCACCCTTTCACTCGATCTCCGTCGTAATTCCTATTGAATGTCACGGTGAGCCTGCCGAACCGGTCCTTGCTTCGCCGTAGCGGCTACGCAAAGGCGCGGTCGACGGGCTCACCGTGACATGTCTTTTTCATTCCTCTGGGCAATTGGGACGGAGGTCTACTCTCCGACCAATGCACCGACCGGATCAGAAGAGGGATCCGCCGATCATTGGATGCGTGGATGGGATGGGTGCCTGGCCGATGAGACCACGTTCGCCGGTGCACGGGATGGTGGCCACGGTGCTCAACAACAACGCCGGGGACGTGGGATCACCGTCGTTGGAGTTCGCTTGACAAATGGGCTCAGCGGCTCTGCTCGATCATGCGCAGGTCCTCGCTCAGGAAGCCCAATTTCTTGTCGAAGAGCGCGGCGTCATCACGCAGGTAGAGCAATTCGCCGGTACGGGCGTTGAACACGCGTTTGAAGCACCACTTGGTCTTGTGCTCGCCGGTGATCACCACATCGGTGATGGCCGCACCGTCCGCACTGCTGCCTGCGAGAGCCGTGTTGGCCGCCTCATCGCCGATGGTGAACTCGTGGGTGTAAGTCTCCTTCACCTTCGCGGCATCGGGCACCGTCTTGTCCAGGTGGGTCCGGGCGATGTGGAGCTTCATCTCCTTGATCAGGCGCGTGCGGCCGGCGTACAGCCGATCGGCGGTGGCTTTGTCTTTGATCTTGCCGCTCTGCACGTTCTTCAGGTAGTCCTGCAAATGCTTCACGTACACGTTGAGCAGCGCACTGCCGGTGCTGCCGATCAGGACGGGGTCGATCATGATGCTGGCGAGTTCCTGCGCGGCGGGTATGTTCGTCACTGCACCGTTCTCCACGATCAGTGCTTCACCCTTCTTCTGTTTCCACCCGGCCACCAGAGCAAGGAACACGGCGTCGTGCTTCTCCGCGTCCTTGCGCAGGATGCGCACCAGGTAATTCTTGGCGGGATCGAGCGGTTGCGTGCCCAGGTCGGCCGTGTTGATGAAGTCGGTGGCCGCTGTGAACTTCCAGTCGGCTTTCACCGCGCTGGTGATCGCGGGGTTGTAGCCTGTGTTGGTATCGTCGAGCACCACCACGGTGGTATTGGCCTTGGCAGCAGCAATGGCTTTGGTGTCGAAGGTGCCGTATTGCCCCAAGGCTGGCAGGGTGGCCACAAGGGCGAAGGGAAGGAAGAAGCGCATGAGCGGATTTTTTCGTTCGGCGGCCAAACATAGTGCCGGAGATATGGCGACCTTGGCCGAGCGATCCATCGGGATGGACCAGGCATTGTCAACAACGGACGGGCTGCGCAAATGGCTCGACGAAGCGGAGATCCTGCGGGCCACGGTGGCACAACTCCGCAAGGACCTGGAACTGCCCCATCTGCTGGAGCCGGGGGTGGGGGAGAGCGCATTCGAGACCTTGCGGGCCGTGGTGCTGGCGGCGTTGGAGCAGTGGGCGTCCGGCAACAGTGCGGCACTCTCCCGAGCCATCAACCGGGTGGACCTGAATGAGCGGCAAGTGGACGGTATCACCGCTCGGGAAGGCCTGTTCGGACTGGCCGGCCTGATGGTGTTGCGGTGTTTGCAGAAGGTGCTGTTGCGCAAGCACTTCTCCACATCCGGATAGCCCTTCCTTGTTCGTTGCGTTGTGGAATACGGACCGGACCCGCTAGGCTCTACGCGGTGCCCGGTCCTACCTTCGCGGCCCTGATCGCCGCGCATGTACGGCGATGGATCATGGACAAATACTCCTACCTGAGCAACGTCGACGGCGCCTGGCTCGACGATCTGTACCAACAGTACCTGAAGGACCCCGCCACGGTCGAGACCGGATGGGCGCGCTTCTTCGAAGGGTTCGAATTCGCCAAGGGGTTGGATGGCGAAAGTTCCTTGAGCGCATCCTCAGCGGCTCCGGCACCGGGCAGCAACGAGCGCTTCGAGAAGGAGTTCCGGGTGCTTGGTCTGATCAATGGCTATCGGCAGCGCGGCCATCTCTTCACCAGAACGAATCCGGTGCGCGATCGACGGACCTATACCCCAACGCTCGACCTGGTGAACTTCGGGTTGAGCGAAGCCGACCTGGACACGGTATTCAGTGCCGGGAATGAGGTCGGTATCGGCCCGAGCCGCCTGCGCGATATCGTGGCGCTGCTGGAGCAGACCTATTGCCAGAGTGTCGGTGTGGAGTTCATGTTCATCCGCGATCCGGAGCGGGTCGAGTGGCTGCAGAAGCGCATGGAGAGCGTGCGCAACATGCCCTCCTTCAGCATCGATCAGAAGAAGGACATCCTGGAGAAGCTGAACGAGGCCGTGGTCTTCGAGCGCTTCCTCGGGAAGAAGTTCATCGGGGCCAAACGATTCAGCATCGAAGGCGCGGAGGCGCTGATACCCGCGCTGGACACGGTGATCGAGCATGGTGCGGACCTGGGCATCACCGAGTACGTTATCGGCATGGCGCACCGCGGCCGGTTGAACGTGCTCGCGAACACCTTGCGCAAGAGCTACGACCAGATCTTCTCGGAGTTCGAAGGCAAGGATTACGAGGACCAGTTGGTGGAGGGCGACGTGAAATACCACATGGGCTACAGCAGCCTGGTGAAGACGAACGCCGGCAAGGACGTTCGCCTCACCCTTGCGCCGAACCCGAGCCACTTGGAGACCGTCGGCCCGATCATGCAGGGCATATCGCGTGCGATCATCGAGCACGACGACAACTTCGCCAAGGGGATCACCGCATCCATCCTCATCCACGGCGATGCCGCGGTGGCCGGGCAGGGCGTGGTGTACGAGGTGGTGCAGATGGCCGGCTTGAAGGCGTACGAGGTCGGTGGCACCATCCACATCGTGGTGAACAACCAGGTGGGCTTCACCACCAACTACATCGATGCGCGCACGAGCACCTATTGTACCGATATCGCGAAGGTGACCCAGTGCCCCATCTTCCACGTGAACGGCGATGATGCCGAGGCGGTGGCCTACACGGTGAAACTCGCCATGGACTTCCGGCAGCGGTACGCCAAGGACGTGTGGGTGGACATCCTCTGTTACCGGAAGCACGGCCACAATGAGGGTGATGAACCGAAGTTCACCCAGCCCTTGCTGTACAAGGCCATCGCGGCGCATCCCGATCCGCGCGAGATCTACACCGAGAAACTCATCGCCAGCGGGGTGGAAGGCGCGCGTGAGCTGGCGCGGTCCATGGAGGAGTCCTTCACCACCATGCTCGATGACCGGCTCAACGAGGCGAAACAGGTGCGCGTTGGAAAGATCACCAATTTCATGGAGGAGCGCTGGAAGGGTTTCAAGCGCGCCGAAGCGGGGGATTTCCTCACGTCACCGCTGACCGGTGTCAGGAAGGAGACGCTTCAACTCATCGGCGAGAAGCTCAGCGTGCTCCATCCCGATGGCAAGACCTTCTTCAGCAAGCTCGAAAAGATCCTCGGTGACCGGAAAAAAATGATGGACACCGGCGTGCTTGATTGGAGCATGGGCGAATTGCTCGCGTACGGATCGTTGCTGCTGGAAGGGCATCCGGTGCGTTTCACCGGGCAGGATGTGGAACGCGGCACCTTCTCGCATCGCCACGCCGTGGTGAAGGTGGAGGACAGCGAGGAGGAGTTCATCCACCTGAAGCACATCAAGGAAGGCCAGGCGCTGTTGCAGATATACAACTCGTTGCTCAGCGAGTACGCAGTGCTCGGATTCGAGTATGGTTACGCCCTGGCCCGCCCGAATGCGCTGACCATCTGGGAGGCCCAGTTCGGCGATTTCGTCAACGGCGC
>JAFDZE010000015.1:4362-58955 GCA_018267155.1 Bacteroidota bacterium
GGCTACGAGGGTCAGGGTGCCGAGCACAGCAGCGGGCGCATGGAGCGCTTCCTTCAAAGTTGCGCCGACGAGAACATGGTGGTGGTGAATTGCACCACACCGGCCAACTTCTTCCATGTGCTGCGTCGCCAGTTGAAGTGGGATTTCCGCAAGCCGCTCGTCGTGTTCACCCCCAAGAGCCTGTTGCGCCATCCGAAATGCGTGAGCAGGTTGGAGGAGTTGACGACGGGTTCGTTCCAGGAGCTGATCGACGATGAGAACGCCGATGCCAAAGAGGTGAGGACCGTGATCTTCACCCAGGGCAAGGTCCATTACGACCTGGCGGAACACCGCGAAAAGAACCACATCACCGACACCGCCCTGGTCCGCTTGGAGCAGTTGCATCCGTTGCCGGTCGATCGGATGCGTGCGGTGATCAAGAAGTACGCGAAAGCCGAGCGTTATATCTGGGTGCAGGAGGAACCACTGAACATGGGTGCCTGGCAGTACATGGCCATGCACTTCACGGACATCAAATGGGAGGTGATCGCGCGTCCGGCGAGCGGTGCGCCCGCAACGGGGAGCAGCAAGCGTAGTGCCAACCAGCAGATCGCCATCATCGAGAAGGCGTTCGCAGGTGCCACCAATGCCGCAGCGCCCAAGACGACCAAGAAGGCTAAAGCCTGATGGAGCATCAATTGGTGAATGGTCAATGGCGAATAGCGAATGGAGAAAGCACGGAGTTGTCCATCGACCATTCGCCATTCGCTGTTCACCTCAGTTAAGAACGAACAGAAGCAACGACAATGGCCATAGTTGACATTAAAGTCCCCAGTCCCGGAGAGAGCATCAGCGAAGTGCGCATCGCACGCTGGCTCGTGAAGGAGGGTGATGTGGTGAGCAAGGACCAGGTGTTGGGCGAGATCGACAGCGACAAGGCCACCTTGGAGTTGAGCGCTGAGGCCGAGGGCAAAGTGCAACTGCTGGCCAAGGAGGACCAGACCGTGAACGTGGGTGATGTGGTGGTGAAAGTGGACACTTCGTTCAAAGCGGAGAAGAAGACCAAGGCGCAGGAGCAAGGGCAGGAGGCAAAGAAGGCCGCACCAAGCGTTACCCCTGCGCCTGCTCCTGTTGCCGCACCTGCGCACGCTACACCTGTGGCGAAGGCCATGCTCGACGAGAAAGGTGTGAGCGCCGACAGGGTGAAAGGCAGCGGCCCGAACGGTCGCGTCACCAAGAGCGATGTGGCCGCGTACATGGCGGGTGGCGTAAAGTCCGATGCGGTCGCGCTGAACGGCTGGGGTGGAAGCCGGAACCAGAACCGGCAGAAGATGACCACCCTGCGCAAGAAGGTGGCCGAGCGCCTGGTTTCAGTGAAGAACCAGACCGCCATGCTCACCACCTTCAATGAGGTGGACATGAGCGCGGTAATGGCCTTGCGCGACAAATACAAGGACAGGTTCAAGGAGCAGTACGGCGTTGGCCTCGGCTTCATGAGCTTCTTCACCAAGGCGGTGACGGAGGCCCTGCGTTTGTTCCCTGCGGTGAACGGCCAGATCGACGGCGAGGAACTGGTGATGAGCGACTACGCGGACATCGGTATCGCCGTGAGCTCGCCGAAAGGACTGATGGTGCCCGTGCTGCGCAACGCGGAGAAGATGTCGCTCGCGGAGATCGAGGCGGGTATCAAGAACCTGGCGGTGAAAGCGCGCGATGGCAAATTGAGCATTGACGAGATGTCCGGGGGCACCTTCACCATCACCAATGGCGGCGTGTTCGGCAGCATGCTCAGCACGCCGATCATCAATCCGCCGCAGAGCGCCATCCTCGGTATGCACAACATCGTGGAGCGTCCTGTCGCGGTGAACGGCCAGGTGGTCATCCGCCCGATCATGTACGTGGCGCTGAGCTACGACCATCGCATCATCGACGGCAAGGAGAGCGTGAGTTTCCTGATGGCCGTGAAGCAGATGATCGAGGACCCGGACAAGATGGTGTTCGGGAACCGTGAGCCGGGCGAGGTGTTGCTCGGCCTGTGACCGGTTCAGCAACGGTGGATCGATCCGTGCCGGAGGTTGGTCCGGTCGCCCGGTCGGCGCGCTGAAAGCGAGGGGTATACTGGCCCTGCCGTCCCATTTCCGGGTCGCGAACGCACGGCGCATACGGAGGTGATCCGTGTCCCGATGCGCACGATCACTTCGGATCGATACCTGTTTTTGGGAGAACAAACACTCTGCCACCGAACATCGCCATGTTGACAAGTGAGGTCTTTCCGGAGGGGGTGTCCGGAGCCCCCCGGGTACGTTTGTCCGGCACCCTTCCCCACCTGTACGGTGGGCCATGCGCTCCGCACGGCCGTCTGCCGTACTACGTGGCCGAACGCCGACATCCCGCTGGTTCATGGCATCAACGCTACGCGTCCCACGCATCCCGGTCCTCCGGACCCTGTCCGTCCTTCGCAACGTCCTGCTCGCCGTGTGTGCCACGCTCTTGTGGGGCGATGAAGCGCATGCCACGCATGCTGTAGGAGGACAGCTCACATACCAGTGTGTCGGTGTGAACCAGTACCTGGTGACGTTGAAGTTCTATCGGGATTGCAACGGGGTCGCAGCACCGACGAACTGCACCAACGGTCGGCGTTTCAACGTCAAGAGTGCGAGTTGCGGGGCCGATTTCAATCAGTGCTTCAGTCTGCAGAGCGTGAACATCATCACGCCGATCTGCCCCTCGGAGATCGATCGATGCCTGGACAACAGCGGGACGTATGGCCTGGAGGAGTACATCTTCACCAAGCTGGTGGATCTCAGCGCCTACGCCGGTTGCGGCAACCCGAACGATTGGGTGTTCAGCTGGTCGTTGTGCTGCCGCAACAACGCGATCACCTCTTTGACCGATCCGGGGGATGAGGACCTGTATCTGCGCACCGAAATGAACCGGCAGGCCGTGGCCTGCAACAACTCGCCGACGTTCGGCAACAGCCCGGCCCCGTACTACTGCCTGGGCCAATCCGTGAGCTACAACCCGGGAGCCTTTGATGTGGATGGCGATTCGCTGGCGTACGAGATCATTCAACCGCGTGGTACCAACAACAGCACGATCCCGTACAGCAGCGGATACAGCCTGCCGCAGCCGATCCACAACACCGGAGGTGCGGGTGCGGTCCAATTGGACCCGTTGACCGGCACTCTCACGTGCGTGCCGGACATCCAGCAGGTGGCGGTGGTCACGTATCGAGTGCGCGAGTACCGCAACGGCGTGCTCATCGGCACGGTGATGCGCGATGTGCAGATCGTGGTGCGGCCGTGCGGGGCCAACACCGCACCCTCGGCCAGCGGCATCAACGGTACGAACAACTACTCCACCACGGTGTGCGCGGGCTCGCCGGTGACCTTCACCATCAATACGAGCGATCCGAATGCCGGACAAGGCACGGTGATCACCTGGAACGGCGGTATCGCGGGCGCCACGTTCACCACCAGCGGCTCGCCCTTCCAGACGGCGACCTTCAGTTGGACGCCTACGCTCGCCGACATCGGTAACAACAATTTCGCGGTCCAAGTGACCGACAACGCATGCCCGCTTTCAGGCAGCAACCAGTATGGTTTCACACTCGTGGTGACCCCACCACTCACCCCGGCGAACGCGGGCACTGACCTTGTCAGTTGCGGCAGTGCGACGATGCAGGCGCAGCAGCCATATCCGCAGATACCGGGGACATGGAGTGTGATCACCGGCAGCGGCACATTCACGCCGCCCGATGCTCCCAATGCGCAAGTGACGGGCATGGCCGTTGGGACCAACGTGTACCAGTGGTCCATGAACTACGGGCTTTGTGGTATCTCGACCGATCAGGTCACGGTGACGAACTACGACCCCGGCCAGGCCGCGGCGAATGCCGGCCCTGATCAGGCGCTTTGCATGCCTTTCAACACGGCGGTTCTCGCGGCCAACACGGCGGTGGCCCCTGCGGTGGGCACATGGACGGTGGTGCAAGGAGCCGGAACATTCAGCAATGCGAATTCGCCCACGTCCACGGTTTCGGGCCTCGTTCTCGGGATCAACCGCTTCAGGTGGACGATCAACAACGGGCCGTGTGCCGCGCCCACCCAGGATGAGGTTGTGATCACGGTGAATCAACCGGTGGCCGCAGCCAACGCCGGGCCCGACCAAAGTGTGTGCGCTCCTGGTGCGGGTGCGCAACTGAACGCTGCTCCGGCCCCATCGCCAGCCACTGGCCTGTGGACCGTGCTGGGCGGGTCAAGTGCGGTGGTCACCACCCCGGGTTCGCCGACGTCCACGGTGACCGGTCTCACGCCGGGCACGCACAGCTTCCAGTGGACCGTGAGCAACGCGGGCTGCGGTTCCACCAGCGACCAGGTGAGCTTCACGGTGTATGATCCAGCATCACCCAACGCGAATGCGGGACCGGATCAGACCATTTGTGCGGCCAATACAACGCTCGCCGGCAACGCGCCCATCTCGCCGGCGACCGGACAGTGGACGCTGGTGAGCGGGACCGGCACCATTACCACCCCGGGATCGCCCACCTCGGGCGTCACGGGACTGGGTGTCGGGGCGAATGTGTTCCAGTGGACGCTCAACAACGGTCCGTGCGCGAACGGTCTTACCACCGATCAGGTAACGATCACCCGGTTCGATGGCCTTGCCACCGCGAACGCCGGCCCTGACCAGAGTGTGTGCAGCGTTCCGGGCATCGCCACACTGGCTGCGAACGCGCCGCTGGCCCCCACCACAGGCAGTTGGTCCGTGGTCAGTGGCACGGCCACGATCACTACACCCGGATCGCCCAACACGGGAGTGACAGGTCTTGGCCCAGGAACGGTCATACTGCAATGGTCCATCAGCAATGGCCCATGTGGAGCACCGAGCACGGACCAGATGACCATCACGGTGTTCGACGCGAACGCGGTGGCCGCCAATGCGGGTCCCGATCAGCAGCTTTGTGTGCCCAACACCTCGACCACGCTGGCAGGCAACACTCCTACATCGCCGGCAACGGGGACTTGGTCGGTGGTCAGTGGCAGCGCGACGATCACCACGCCGGGGTCGCCCACCAGCGGCGTCACCAACCTGGGTATCGGTACCAATGTGCTGCGTTGGACGATGAACAACGGGGCCTGTGCGAATCCGGCGAGCGTGGATGATGTCATCATCACCGTGTACGACAACGCACAGGCGAACGCCAACGCCGGCCCCGACCAGGAGGCGTGCAGCACACTTCCGGTCGCCACGCTCACGGGGAATGCGGCCAATGCTCCTGCCACCGGACAGTGGAGCCTGGTGAGCGGCAGTGGCACGATCGCCACCCCCGGCAGCAGCAGCACCATCGTCAGCAACATGGGGACTGGAGCGAACGTGTTCAAGTGGACCGTGACCAATGGCGTGTGCGGGACGACCGATGATCAAGTGACCGTTCTCGTGTTCGATGTTGCGAATCCAGTGGCGAATGCCGGTGCGGACCAAACGCTGTGTACGCCGAATACCAGCACCGTGATGGCGGGCAGTTCGCTCATCTTCCCCGCAACCGGAACATGGGAGCTTGTAAGCGGTCAAGGCATCATTGCCGACGCGGCCTCACCTGTCACGGCCATTTCGGGCCTGGGTGTCGGTACCAACGTCTTCCGATGGAGCGTGTACAATGGTCCGTGCAATGGAACCACCACGGACGAGATGATCATTACCGTGTTTGATGGCGCGCTGGTGGTACCCGGCGCCGGACCGGACCAGAGCATCTGTCTGCCGACTTTCCCGAATCTCGTATCCATGGCGGCCGGCCCGGTAGCTCCTCCGGCCATCGGCACTTGGACGCTGATCAGCGGCAGTGCGACGTTCGCGGATGTCAATGATCCGAATACGGAGGTATCCGGGTTGGCCTCCGGGGAGAACGTACTGCAGTGGACCGTGAACAATGGTGCGTGCGGCAGCCTGCCCGGCGACCAGGTCAGTGTGTTCGTGTACGACGCGGCGACCCCGGCAGCCGATGCCGGGGCGGACCAGAACCTCTGCTCGCCTGTTCCCGTGGTCACCCTCACGGGCAGCCCGCTTCTTGGTGCGGCGACCGGTGAATGGACCCTTGTTTCCGGTACAGGCGTCATTGCCGATCCGACCTCACCGATGACCGAGGTCACCGGGGTCACCGTGGGGGTCAGTGTCTTCGCCTGGAGCGTCTTCAATGGCCCTTGTGCGAACCCGAACACGACCGACCAGGTGACCATCACGGTGAACGATGGCAGCGCCCAACCGGCCAGTGCGGGCGTCGATCAGGAACTGTGCAGCACGAGCTCGGGCACCAGCCTCGATGGCAATGCTCCTGTGGCCCCGGCCACCGGGACCTGGACGCAACTGCAGGGGCCACCCGCCACCATCACGGCGCCCACGGATCCCAATACAACGGTAACCAGCCTGCAGCCCGGGGTGAACAGTTTCGTCTGGACGATCGATAACGGTGCGTGCGGCAACAGCACCGATATCGTGACCATCGAAGTGTTCGACGTGAACATCCCCGCGGTTTCGGCGGGCCCCGACCAGGATATGTGCACCCCCATGACCAGTGCCACTCTGGCGGGCAGCGGCCTGATCGTACCGGCCACCGGAACATGGACCGTGCTCACCGGGCCAGGAACCGTAGTTACCCCTGGCTCTCCGGGCAGCACGGTGCAGAACCTGGGCATCGGGTTGAATACGCTCCAATGGACGGTGGACAACGGCCCTTGTCCCACAGGTGGATCCGACCTCGTCAATATCACGGTGTATGATGCGGCCACCGCGGGGGCGGTCGCGGGCCCTGATCAGGAACTCTGCACACCTGCCATAGGCACGACCCTCGCGGGGAATACGCCGGCAGCACCTGCCACGGGCACGTGGACCGTTATCCAGGGCGCAGCGCAGCTGGTGGACCCGACGAACCCGACCACTGCGGTCACCGGCCTTGTCGTGGGCACGTCCGTACTGGTATGGACAGTGGGCAACGGACCATGCGGCATGACCACGGATACCGTGCGGATCGTGATGTTCGATGGAACCATGCCCGATGCTGATGCGGGCGCCGACCAGGAGTTCTGCACACCCTTCACACAAACGGACCTGGATGCTACGGCGCCGATATCCCCAGCAACGGGTACTTGGAGCGTGGTGCAGGGGACAGGCGTGTTCAGCGACCCGAACGACCCCCATGCCGTGGTAACAGGGGCCGGCACCGGAGAAAATATCTACCGATGGACGGTGTACAACGGACCTTGCGCGAACGGGAACACGAACGATCTGGTGAGCGTTCTGGTGTACGACGGGAACAATCCCGTGGCCAACGCGGGCCCCGACCAGGCCATCTGCCTGCCCGTGACGTCAACGGTTCTCGCGGGGAGTTCCGTGACCTTCCCGGCAACGGGCACATGGACACTGGTGAGCGGTACCGGCCTGCTGGCCAACGTGAACGATCCCAATACCGGTGTGACCGGCTTGACCGTGGGTGTGAACGTGTTCGTCTGGACGGTGGACAACGGTCCCTGTGCCAATGGGGTCACGACCGACACCGTGCGCGTACTGATCTACGACCAGGCCATGCCAACGGCCGATGCGGGCCCTGACCAGTCGTTCTGTTCGGTATTCACCAGTGCCACCCTCGCGGGAAGCACGGTCACTTTCCCGGGGCAGGGTACTTGGACCGTGGTATCGGGCGCCGGGGTCTTCTCCGATGAGCACGATCCGGCCACCACGGTAACAGGCGCCGTCATCGGCGAGAACATCTACGCATGGACGGTGGACAATGGCCCCTGTTCCGACCCGATCACGAGCGATCAGGTGAGCATCTTCGTTTATGACGCGAACAACCCGGATGCCGATGCGGGACCGGGCCAGGAGTTGTGTACACCGTCGGAATCGACCACCATGCAGGGAAGCACGGTGACCTTCCCGGCACAAGGCACGTGGACCCTGGTGAGCGGCGCTGGTGTGTTCGTGGATCCCAACAGTCCGCTCGCGGTAGTGACCGGTTTGGCCATCGGGGACAACGTGTTCGAATGGACCGTGAACAACGGACCATGTGCCAACGGTACCACCACGGACCAGGTGACGATCACGGTCTTCGATGCGGGCAGCGCCAATGCGGATGCGGGTCCCGATCAGGATCTGTGCTCCACGAGCCCGAACACCGTCATGGCCGGCAGTGTTGTCAACTATCCAGCCGAGGGCACGTGGACACTCATCGACGGAGCAGGCACGATCGCGGATGTCAACGATCCGGCCTCGGCCATCACCGGACTGGCCGTCGGGGAGAACATCTTCCAATGGACGGTGAGCAATGGCCCGTGTGAGAACGCGAATACCATGGACCAGGTCAGCATCTTCGTGTACGACGAGGACAATGCGGCCGCCGATGCCGGACCGGACCAGGATCTCTGCACTCCCGCAACAACCACTGGGCTCGCGGGAAGCCCGGTCACGTTCCCGGCAACAGGTACCTGGACGGTCGTATCGGGCCCCGGGATGGTGGTCAATGCGAACGATCCGGCATCAGCGGTCGTTGACCTCGGGGTTGGCGTGAATGTCCTCGTTTGGACCGTGGACAACGGTCCGTGCGCGAACGGGCTGACCACGGATACCGTACGGATCAACCTCTTCGATGATGCGAACCCCGTTGCCGATGCGGGACCCGACCAGGACCTGTGCACCCCGGCATCCTCGGCGCAACTGGCGGGCAGCGCATTGATCATACCGGCGCAAGGCACGTGGACCATCCTGCAGGGCACCGGTACCTTCTCTGACGTGAACGATCCACAAGCCACCATCAATGGGCTTTCGGTGGGTGAGACGATCATCAGGTGGTCGGTCGACAACGGCCCATGCGCCAATGGCCTCACCGCGGATACCTTGAGCATTTTCCTGTACGATGATGGGCAGGCGGCGGCGGATGCCGGTCCGGATCAGCAGCTCTGTACCCCGACCACATCGACCAACCTCTCGGGCAGTGCGGTCACCTTCCCCGGGACCGGTACGTGGAGCCTGCTGAACGGCCAGGGTGCGATTGCCGACCCGAATAATCCTAATACTTTGGTAACGGACCTCGCGGTGGGTGAGAACGTGTTCCAATGGGTGGTGACCAATGGCCCCTGTTCGGAGCCTTTGACCACCGATGAAGTGAGCATCTTCGTGTTCGATCACGAAGCCCCCATTGCCGACGCTGGCCCCGACAAGCAGATCTGCACGCCGATCGACAGCACCGTCCTTTCGGGCAGCGCGCTCGTTTTCCCGGCCACGGGCACCTGGACGATCATCAGCGGCACGGCTGTGATCACCGACCCGAGCGACCCGCATTCGTCGGTCACCGGGATCGGTGTGGGAGTGCTGGAGCTCGAATGGACCGTGAGCAACGGACCGTGCGGTCCAAGCAGCGACCAGGTGAGCATCGAGCTGTTCGACCTGAACTCGCCACCAGCCTCCGCCGGTCCCGACCAGGAGTTCTGTACACCGAATACGAGTACCGTTCTTGCCGGCAACGCACCCACTCCTCCGGGTACGGGTGTTTGGAGCGTCTTCCAGGGCGCGGCTCTTTTCGCGGATGACTCGGACCCGGGATCGGGCGTTAGTGGGCTGCCTGTCGGCGAGAACATCCTCGTATGGACCTTGGAGCAGGGTGTGTGCGGTACCAGCCACGACAGTGTGAGCGTATTCATTTTCGATGCGGAGGCTTCCGGCGCGTCCGCGGGTCCGGATGTGGAGCAGTGCATGCCGATGGACAGCACGTTCCTGGCGGGCAACGCCCCGGTGTTCCCGGCGCATGGCACCTGGACGGTGATCGAGGGGGCGGGCATGATCGACGACCCGAATGATCCCGGTACACTGGTCACCAACCTCGCGATCGGGAACAACACCTTCGTCTGGCAGATGGACAACGGTCCGTGCCCGAACGGGCTCACGACGGATACCGTGACGGTGGTCCTCTTCAGCGACAGTACGGACGCACCGGATGCGGGCCCTGATCTGGAGACCTGTCTGCCGCTCACGTTCGCACAACTGGAAGGTGAGGCTCCCACACCCCCTGCCAGCGGTGGTTGGACGGTGATCGGGGGCGTGGGCAACGTGGCCGATCCCACGGACCCGCAATCGATGATCACCGATCTCGAAGTGGGGATCACCACGCTCGTATGGACGCTCGATCTGGGACCCTGCCCGAACAACGGCCTGCTGACGGACACGGTGGACATTTACATCTATGACCCATCGGCCCCACTGGCTGATGCGGGTCCTGACCAGCAGCTCTGCACGCCGGAAGACACCACACTCATGCAGGCGCTCATCCCGACTTTCCCGGGTGAGGGCACGTGGACCCTCGTGGGTGGTAGCGGGACCATTTCTGACATCCATGATCCCGCGGCGATGATCACGGGGCTGAGCGTCGGTCTCAACCAGTTCGAATGGATGGTGTACAACGGGAACTGCGGCCAAGGACCGCCATCGCGTGATACGGTGACCATTGCCGTATTCGACGGGAATGCTCCGTTGGCCGATGCGGGTGCCGACCAGCAGTTGTGCGCTCCGGAGACCAGTACGCAACTTGGAGCCAATAGCGCGGTTTTCCCGGGAACAGGCACCTGGTCCATCATAACCTCGGGCGGCGGTGTGTCCAACGCTTCGGACCCGCAGAGCATGGCCAGTTCCTTTCCCGTGGGCGACAACCTGCTCGTCTGGACGATCGACAACGGCGCGTGCGGTACGAGCACGGACACCTTGCTCATCGCGGTATTCGATGGCTCGGCACAACCGGCCAATGCGGGTCCCGATCAGGACATCTGCGTACCCACACAACCGAATGAGGTGACCATGGCCGCCAATGCCCCGGTTTATCCGGCCAGCGGACAGTGGACCATCTCCGGCACCGGCACGATCGCGGACCCTGCCGATCCCCATACTTTGGTAACAGGCATGCAGCCGGGCATCACAGTGCTCACCTGGACGATCGACAACGGCCCGTGCGGTCCGGTCACGACCGATCAGATGCAGATCATCACGCACGACGCGGGCGCGCCGGTTGCCCAGGCCGGACCCGACATGGAGCTGTGCACCCCAACCGGCGAGATCACCATGGTGGGCAACCCGCCACAATTCCCTGCCACGGGCGCTTGGACCGTGGTGAACGGATCGGGCACCCTGGTCGATCCCACATCGCCCAACAGCGGGATCACCGGCCTCGAGCCGGGCGTATCCGTGCTCGTATGGTCGATCGACAACGGAGCGTGCGGTACCACCACCGATACGCTCACCATTTCGGTGTATGATAACACATCCGCCGCCTCGAACGCCGGGGATGATCGGGAGTTCTGTGATCCGGATGCCGTTGATGTGGTCATGCTGGGTTCCGTTCCCGCCCCCCCGGCCACGGGTGCATGGGAACTGGTCGCCGGATCGGGCACCATCACCGATCCGACGAATCCTTTCACGGCAGTGACAGGTATCGGCTTCGGAGTGAACGTGTTCCAATGGTCCGTGGACAACGGGGTCTGTGGTACCAGCTCGGATGAGATGACCATCACCGTGTACGACCAGAATGAGCAGCCGGCGAGTGCGGGTGAGGACCGGACGCAGTGCCACGACGTGACCTCGGCCGCGCTGAACGCCGCACCGCTCGTTTCCCAGACCGCAACGGGCCTGTGGACCTTGATCGCGGGTACTGGCGACATCGATACGCCGACCGCGCCCTCCACGGATGTCGAGAACTTGACCGTCGGGCAGAACATCCTCGTGTGGACCGTGACCAACGGCGTGTGCCCGGCGACGACCGATACGGTGATCATCGGGGTGAACGACTGTTCAAAGATCCGAATCCCCGACGCGTTCAGCCCGAACGGGGACGGGGTGAACGACACGTACATGATCGAGGGCCTGCTCTATTACCGCCAGAACAGTATCCAGGTCTTCAACCGCTGGGGAACGCGTGTGCTTGAACGCAGTCCGTACAACAACGACTGGGATGGCCGTAGTGAGGCGAGCTTGAACTGGGGCGAGGAACTCCCCGAGAGCACGTACTACTACATCCTGGACCTGGGCAACGGTGACGAGCCCTACACGGGATACATCTACTTGAAACGCTAACACACCGGAACGATGATCCGATCGACCCGGCAACCGATGCGAACGATGACGCACCGTATCGCCAGATGGACAGGGCTTGCGGCCATGGCTCTTGTGCTCGCACCCGGTGCGACCCGGGCCCAGCAGGACCCGCAGTTCACCCAGTACATGTTCAACCAGCTGGCGATCAATCCCGCGTATGCGGGCAGCGCCGAGCGGGTGAGCCTGAAGGCCCTGAGCCGCCATCAATGGGTCGGTTTCGAGGGCGCCCCCAGCACGCAGACGCTCACGGTACACAGTCCGCTGCCGTTCGAGAGCGTGGCACTGGGAGGCACGATCATGCGCGACCAGCACGGCCCCGTCACGCAATACGGGTTCATGCTCGATGTGGCCTACCGCTTCTTCGTTTCCCGGAACACGAAACTGGCATTCGGGATCAAGGGCGGTATGAACCTCTTCCAGGGGCGCTTCGCCGACCTGAGCCCCTTGCAGCAGAACGACCAGGTGTTCCAGCAGAACACGCAGCAGAAGCTGGACCCGCAGTTCGGGTTCGGCATCATGTGGTACGGCGACCGGCACTACCTGGGAATAAGTACACCCAAGCTGTTGCGTACGGACCTCTTCGATGATGGGGCGTACAGCGCGGACACGCTCGGGGGCAGTGTGTGGCAGGCCGGTCAGCGTGCGCACTGGTTCCTCAGTGGAGGCTACGTCTTCGATATGGGACTGTACCACAAGTTCAAGCCCACCTTCCTGGTGAAGGCCGTGAACGGTGCGCCCATCAGCTTCGACCTCAGCGCCAATTTCCTCTTGTACGACAAGCTGTGGTTGGGGGCGATGTACCGCCACACCGATGCGGTGGGCCTTCTGGCGCAGTACAACATCACCCATGGCTTCAGCATCGGGTACGCGTATGATTACCCGATCACCATGCTCAACAAATATTCCGGAGGCTCGCACGAGTTCATGCTCTGCTTCGAGTTCGGCAACAAGCTGAAGGGCATCCGTTCACCGCGCTACTTCTGACCAATGATCCCCACGCGATACTGCGCAGCGACTGGCAAAGCCTTCGGCGGGAGGTCCATTCCGTGGACCGTTGTCCTGGCCCTGCTTATCCTACCGGCGTCCATGAACGCACAGAAGTTCAAACAGCGCATGGCCGAAACAGCGGCGGAGGTGTTCGACTATCCGAAAATGGCCGCCATCTACCAGGATATCACGGCCAGTGGGAAGGCGACCCCGGATGACTGGCGCAGGTTGGCGCTGGCGTACCGGCGCATGGGTGACCCGCTGAAGGCGGAAGCCAGTTACAAGCAGATGGCCAACATGGGGCCCCTCGGGGTGGAGGACCGGCTGGCCTATGCCGATGTGCTGCGCGACAACGGGCATTACAGCGAGGCGGTCGAGCAATACAAGGCGGTACTCGTGACCGATGCGGAGAATGTCCGGGCGAAGGCGTTCCTGCAGCAACCCGATCTTTTCAGTCGGCTGATCAAGGGCAACACACGCAACAGCGTGCGCACGGTGCCTATCAACAGCCCGCAGGCCGACCTGGGGCTCACGGTCATGGAGGACCTGCTCATTTTCAGCAGCGCGCGCGGGGAAGGAGTTGGTGGAAAGTCCGATTACAACTGGGATGGGCAGCCCTTCCTGAACATGTACACAGCGTTGCTCAAGGGGCAAACCGCGGAAGCGCCGTTGGTGCTGCGCAAGGACATCAACCACCGGTACCACGATGGTACCGCCTCATACGACTCGCTGGCCAAGCGCCTGTACTTCACCCGCGACAACGTGTGGTACGGCACGATCAGCAAAGCCGCGAACGGAGAGCTCAAACTGGCCATCTTCTACAGCGACATCAAGGTCGGGGAGTTCAATCAGCCCGAGTGGGGAGCACTCGCCCCTTTCGAGCACAACGATCCGGAGTATAATACCGGTCATCCGTGCATCAGCCCCGAGGGGAGGCGCCTCTATTTCGTGAGCGACCGACCGGGCGGACAGGGTGGAACGGACATCTGGTACAGCGACAACCTGGGCGGGGAGTGGGGTGCACCGAAGAACATGGGACCGAAGGTGAACACGTCCGGGAATGAGATGTACCCGTACGTCACGGCCGACAGCGTGCTCTATTTCAGCAGCAACGGTCACCCCGGCCTGGGCGGCTACGATCTGTTCTACTGCCGACTTGGTGCGTCCGGACCGGGCGGCGTCCTCAACCTCGGCGCACCGCTCAATTCGCGTTTCGACGATCGCAACCTCATCCTCATGAAGGATGACAGCACCGGCTTCTTCGTGAGTGACCGGGAGGGCGGAAAGGGCAGCGACGACATCTACGGTTGCACGGTGCATCCGCCGATGATGACCATCCGGGGCCGCGTGGTGGACAGCAAGACCCGTGAACCCCTCGATGGCGCCAGGATCGACCTGCGCAACGGTGCCGGCCGATTCATGGACGAAGCACGAATCGTGATGCTCGATGGCGGCCGCTTCGAGATCGAGGCACCCATCACCGATCCGTACGTGATCACCGCCACCAAGAACGGTTACTTGCAGAACACGGTGAACATCAGCCCCGGAACCGATGCGTTGGACGATGTGGTGCTCGCGTTGGACAAGTATGATTATGGTGCTGAAGGGGTCGTGATGCACGGCGAGACCATGGCCCCGATCGCTGGTGCCAAGGTCGGCCTGTACGATGCGGAGGACAAGCTCCTGTCCGAGGAGATCACGGAGACCGATGGTCGATACTCCTTCACGCTCGAAGCGGAGAAGGACTACCGGATCAAGGTGGACAAGGAGGGATTTTTCAAGCAGACGGCGCGCATCAGTACCAAGGGTCGGCCCAGCACCATCATCAAGACCGACTTCAAGCTCTTCCCGCTGGACGTGGGTACCGTGGTGCGGCTGGACAATATCTACTATGACCTGGCCAAGTGGGCGATCCGGCCCGATGCCGCGCTCGAACTGGACAAACTGGTGCAGACGCTGAACGACAATCCCACGGTGTCCATCGAGCTCAGTTCACACACCGATTGCCGCGGGAAGGACGCGTACAACCTCAGCCTGTCGGAGAAGCGGGCCAAGAGCGCGGTGGAATATCTGATCAAACAGGGTATCGCCAAGGAGCGACTTACCAGCAAGGGCTACGGGGAAACGAAACCGGTGGAGACCTGCGATTGCACCAAGTGCAACGAGGATCAACACCAACGCAACAGGCGAACGGAATTCAAGGTGCTGGGCAAGTAGGGTTGGGTGTCCCGACGCTGTCGGGATCTCCTGGGCGCAAGCCGGGAGTTGTCCAGTTGACGAAAGGGAGCACGCGGGCCGAGCGATCGGTCCGCGCGCTTTTTGGGCACAACGGAGCGTGTGAACAACGAAGGCCGACCCTTGCGGATCGGCCTTCGGCATGATCGGACGGGCAAGCGCCGTTCAGTGTACCTGTACCGCGAAGGACTTCGTGCCCTTGTCCGTGCGCAGCGTCAGGTGGTACGGTCCGCTGCTCAGTTCATGCACATCAAGTACGGTGCTGCCGTTGATGCGACCCGTACGCACCGTGCGACCGGTCGCATCGGTGAGGAGCAGATCAACGCGGGTACCGTCGGGCAGTCCGGTGCTGATCCGCAGCAGATCCGTGGCCGGGTTGGGGCCGATGGTGGCGTTGTTGAAGATGGTCTCGCCGATACCGGTGGCCAGAACAACGTCGGCTGCGAAGCGCGGCTCGATCTTCCATGCGCTGTTGGCGTAATGGATGCAACCGGTGATGTCGTAATTCGTGCCGAGTGTCGGTGTGTACGCGTACATCAGGTCATCCACCAGATAGGGGCCACTGGGCTGGGTGATGCCCCATTCATTGTACTGATCCGGAAGACCGCTGCATTGTGCGTTGGCGATGATGGCCAATACACCTTCCCATTGCTCCTCCGTGGCATTGGAGGTGTTCAAGGGTTGCGGTGCTGGCAGCGCATTGCCGCTGCTCACGATGGCGAAGCCCGATACGTTGATCAGTTCGGTGGTGGCATTGCTGAACTCATCCACCGCCGCGGTGAGCGTCACGCTATCGCCGATTGCCACGGTATGCGCCTGGTCATACACGTAAATCCCGCTCCAGGGGCCCGTACCCGCCTGAAGGAAATAGGCGTCCGCACCGATGGTGTCCACACCGGTGACGATGCCACCCGTGATCACGACGTTCCCATTGTATGTGGACGCACCGCCCTGGTCCGTGGTGAATTGGATCTGGTAAATGCTCGCTTCCACGGGAGGCTCCACGACCCCTGCACTGATGTTCACATCATCCACCACCACATCGCCCGGGGCGAGCGTGTTCCGTACGTAGATGATGAATTCGCCGGCCGGGTTGGTGTGGTCGCACACCACGCTGCCCGTCACCTGGGTCCAGGTATCGCCGTTCACGGTGGTGTACGGTCCGGTCGCGGCATAACCGCTGTTCTCCTGCCGTCCATCGAACATGGAAACGCGCACTTCGCCGGATCCGCGCACCCAGAAGGAGACATCATAGGATTGCGCACTGTCCACCGACAGCGGTTGGGTGCTGAAGCGGCGCGTGTTGTTCTCGCGGTTGATCAGTTGGACCGCGAAAGAGCCACCATGCACGTTGGCGCTCACCTGTGCGATGCTGTCATATTCGAGATTGGTTTTCACACCGAACCAGTCGGTGGGCAGGGTATCGCCCTGCCAGGTTTCCAGGCCACTGGTGAAAACCTGCGCGTGACCGAAGGTGGCCACCGCGAGGAAGGGAAGGAGTACGGTCTTTCTCATGCTTTGTACGCCGGAGCCCGGCGCGGGCGTTGGGTGTTCTCGGGGTCGGGTACTTCCTATTGTACCGTGATCTTGATATCGTCCAGTTCCCAGGTCTTGCCATCGCTGGCACTGCCGGTGTACTTGAACGCGATACGGGTGTTGTTCGAGAGGTAGGCCGAAAGGTCCAGTGCCCCCGAAGGTGTCCACGTCCAGCTGCCCGGGCTCAGTACGGGGGCCAGGGCGGTCCATGTGGCGGCGGACGGTGCCCCGCCGGTATAGTCCGTGCTCACCAGCACCTGTAATGCGGCACCGTTGTAGTTGCACCCGGTGATGAAGCTGAGCGTCGGCGCATTCTGCCCGGTCAGGTCCACCGCAGGGGAGATGAGCCACGATTCCCCGGGGATGTTGGCCGATCCGTTCCAGTTCTTGCATTGGCCGTAGGGCGTACCATCGTTCGATCCGATGGTGTTCGTGGTCCATGCGATGTTGTTGTCGGACCACTGCGACCAGCCATTCGAATTGGGCTGGCCATCGTTGAAATTCTTCATGAAGAAGGGGAGCTCCTGGCCCGGGCATCGGGGGCCGTTCAGCGCCACTTCTCCCACGGTACGTGCGTACAGTTGCAGGTCGCTGCCGAACACGCCGAGCACACCGAGGAAGGAGCCCTTCCCTTGGGGAAGCGCCTGGCTCGCGTAGTTCGCGTAACCGCTGGTGCGCACCAGGACCTGGTTGCCCGCGCAATCCTCCAGCGTGTGGTTCACGCTTTGCTGGTTCACGGCATCGGCCCACGTGCTGCCCACGGCCTCAGCGGCCACGAATTCCACGCTGTCCAACCGGACGAGCATGCTCTGGTGGGCCACCGGGTCCAACTGGCCGATGGTCAGGTGGAGCGGTTCGATGTGGCGCAACGTGGCCTGTTTCACCGTGTTGCGGTCCACGTCCACGCTGTCCAGTTGCATCAGCCCATTGTACGGGGAGAGCACGGTGCCCGGCAGGTAGATGCGGATGCTGTCGCCGATGTACAGCCCACCGCTGTTGAGCAGGCGCAGGCAGAGCCCGCCCGTGGAGTCCTGCACGTACACGTTCTTGTAGAAGTTGCCGTCATTCTCATCGCTGTTCACCGTGGCGTATACGCTCCTGGGGCCGTTGAAGTGTACCGGAGCACCGGTAAACATCGCTTTCAGTTCAGCGATGGTGATGACCTCGCCCACGGCGGGCGTGTGCCTGGGCGGTGAATCGAATTCCTTTTTGCAGCCGCTGAACAGGGCCGCGGCGAACGGCAGGGCGACGAGCAGGCGGTTGATGTGCTTGGTGATCATGCGGGGTCAGAAGCTGAAGGTGAGCATGGCGAAAAAGGTGCGGCCGTACAGGTAGCTGTACCTTGCGGGGAACTTGTCGGGGTTCAGCCGGTCGTAGCGGAGTTGCTCGTACCCGCCGGTGATCAGGTCCTGGTTATCGAACAGGTTGGTCACGCTCAGGTTCAGCGCCACGCGGTACTTGCGCTGGATCATCCAGCTCTTGTTGGCATACACGTCCACGGTGACGCCGTTGTTCAACCTGGGCTGATCGAGCAGTTTGTTCCACTGGGGATCCTCGGTGATGAGGCCTTCCACGGCCTCGGCGGTGCGGCGGTCCGGATTGGGGTCCAGATAGATCTGGCCGAACCAGTTGACATTGCCACCGACGCTCCAGAATTTCGGGGAATTGTACCGGGATCCGATGCTGTAGGCGCTCTGGGGCATGCCGCCCACGCGGTAGTTCTTCCAGTAAACGGTGCGCCCGGAGACCACGGCGGTGTCCAGGTTGTCCCGGGTGATCGTGGCCGAGGGCCTACTGCTGTACGTGTACCGGCCCATGGCGGCCACGGCGGTGACGGTCCATGTGGGGCTGAGCTTGCCTTCCAGCCCGAGTTCCAGGCCCATGTGCGTCTGGTCAACCCCGGTCATGGTGTAGTTCACGTTGGCCAGCAGGTCGTCGTTGAAGAACGTCCGGTTCCAGACCTGGTCATTGATCCGGGTATAATAAAGCGTCGCACGGCCCTTCAGTCGGGGCATGCGTGCCAGGTAACCGATCTCCCCACCGAGCACCTTTTCGTTCACCAGCCCGTCGATCACGGTGGGGCGCAGCCGGGGGCTGAGGTAGGCGTTGCGCGGGGTGGCTGGCCGGGACATGACGGTCGCGTTCGCCGTGAGGTAGTGACGACCGCTCAGTTTGTACACCGCACCCGCTTTCACACCGCCGCTCAGGAAGTTCTCCTTCTCGCTGGGGCCTTTGGAAATGTCGGGGAACAGGCCGTTCATCATGTTGCCCACACGCCAGTAACGGGTCTGGGAAATGGTGGCGCCGGCATAAGCCTCCACCCGGTCCCATTTTTTCTCCACCTGTCCGAAGGCGTTCACCAACCGGGTGTGGATCTCGTAATCGTAGCCGAACACATCACCTTCGCGTACCACGTGATTCGGATGCTCCAGGTCGTTGTTGGCTGAAATGGGGTTGTTCACGTCGAGCTCCGCGAACTGGTTGAGGTCCACCCAGAAATCCCCGCCCAGCAGGTCGTCCACCACTTTGAAGTAGTGTGTCTTCTGCTTGTTCCAGCTGGCCCCGGCGGTCACGTGCAGGTTGTGTCGCATGGCCTTGGTCCACACGCTGTTCACGGCGATCCGGAAGGGGTCGGCGCGCATGTCCTGGATCATGTATTTGCTGCGCAGGCCCGAGACATTGTTGCCACTGATGCCCTCGGCGTCCTGCACGGTGTACATGTTGTTGTAGTTGGCCTGGTACAGCGCGTCCCAATCGATCTGTTGGGTGCTGGCGTCCATTTGCCAGGCGCTGGTGAGGTCGGCGGCATAGGCGGGGTCGCTCGATGCGTAATAGCTGGGCAGGTAACGGTAGTAGGTGGGCGTGGGGTTCTTGGCGTCGAACCAGTTGAGGCCCGTCATGCCGTCCCTTCCGAACGTGCACATCACATTGGTGGCCCATTCGGTGCTGTCGTCCGGTTTGAAGATGTGGCCGAGCAGGAGGATGGGCTTGTGGTCGTTCATCACCACGGCATTCCGCTTCTTGCCTTCCTGCCAGCCCCAATTGGGGTTGTAGTAGTGGTCGCCGGTGAGGTTGAGGGCCTCTTTCACCGCCAAGCCTTCCCGACCTTGTTTGAGCGGGGCTCCCAATCCCGTGAAATAAACTGAATGTTTGGGATTTATGCGCTTCTCCACGCTGACGAAGTACGCGCTCGCGTCATAGAACGTGCCGGGTGCGTAACCCTCATTGGCCCAGCGCCGCGAACCACTGAAGCTGAACGCCCATCCGTTGGCCCGCATACCCGTATTGTACGTGAACATGACCCGGTGACGGTACCTGCGGTTGGACAGTGCGTAAGAAAAGCGTGTACCACGGCGCAATTCGCTGGCGCGCAAACCGATCTCGGAGTAGCCGCCAACACCACCGAAGTTGAATCGGGAGGGAGAGATGCCGGTACGTGTTTCGACCCAGCGGGTCACGTCATTCAACCCGCCCCAGTACGTCCATGGGGGTATGCCCGTCTCCAGATCGTTCGCCAGTACGCCGTTCAGGCTCAACAGCGCATTCTCCCCATCGTAGCCACGTATGCGGAAGCGGGCCTGGCCGAACGTGAAGGTGGCCACGGAGTTGAACGGATCACGTGAACTTTGGAGCACGCTGCTCACACCCTGGCTGTTGAGTTCATTGTCCAGGTCGGCCGCACTGATGGAGTACGCGGCCGCACGCCGGTCCATGTCGGCGGCATTGGTGTCCGGTACCACGGTCAGGCTGGTATCGAATTGGGCGCCGACCATTCCGGGAACGAGGGCGGCGAACAGCGGTAGCAGGGTGCGGGCGAATGGGCGCATCCGGTCTGGTGGTGAAGGTGGGGCCCGTAGCAGTGGGAAGGCTGTACAGGTGTTGCGTGAAAGGGGGGCGAAGGTAATCGTGGACCCTTTCCACGGTTGACCAAGCTCAGGTCCGCTGGTTCCGCCCACGATCCTTCGACTTGTCGGCCTTCCACAATCGGCGCGGGTCCTTGTCGTCCGGGGGAGGAGGGGGCTACTTTTGACAGCTTCTACCGACCGAATACGGCCGTGGTGTTCATTCCGCTCCTCTTCAGGCAGAGCCGTCGTGCCATGATACGCGCGCTCATGGCCGTGTTGCTTGTGCTCGCCGGGGGGGCGGTACGCGCGGGCCACTATGCTGGGGGCAGCATCACGTGGGATTGCCTCGGCGCCGGACAGTACCAGATCAACCTGGACCTGTTCCTGGATTGCTCGGGCTTCACGATCATCCCGCAGGACATCACCTTCACCAGTGATTGCGGTACCACCTTCACCGTGGAGGATCTGCAGCCCGTGAGCCAGCAGGAGGTAAGCCAGCTCTGTGCAGCCCAATTGGCCAGCAGCACGTGCAATGGTGGAGCATTGCCCGGCATCACCTGGTACCGGTTCACCACCGTCCAGAACCTGCCACCCTGCGATTCGTGGAATGTGAGCTGGAACATCTGCTGCCGTTCCAATTCGATCAACCTGACGGGCAACCAGGGCATGTTCATCGATGCGCAGATCAATACCCTCGATGCACCGTGCGACGATTCACCGGTGTTCACCGATCAATCGCTGCCGTACGTCTGCGTGGACCAGCCGGTGTACTACAACTTCGGGGTGAATGAGCCGGACGGCAATACACTGGTGTACTCATTGATCTCCGGTCAGTATTTCAACGGGACCAACGAACAACCGCTCGTGTACCAACCGGGATTCTCGGGAGCCTTTCCCGTACCCGGGATCACGGTGGACCCCATCACGGGGCAGATCGCGTTCACCCCCTCGGCCATCGGCAACTACGTGGTGGTGATGGAGGTGGCCGAGTACGACGGTTTGGGGAACCTGATCGGCACGGTGATGCGGGACATCACGTTCGTGGTCATCGCGTGTACCGGCAATGTGCCCCAAACGCAAGGTGTTGTGAACAACACGGCGGGCATCCTCACGAGCCCGAGCAGTATCGAGGTATGCGACGGGCAGGCCTTCTGTGTGGACGTTCAATTCACGGATGCGGACCCCGGTACCATATTGCAAGTGGTGTCCCAGGCCACGGCCCTGCTTCCGGGCGCCACATTCAATGTGCTGGGCACCAACCCTGCCACGGCGCATATATGCTGGACCGGGGATGTGAACTATTCACCGGTGAACGTGCTGGTACAGGCCGATGATGGGAACTGCCCGATCGAGAATACCGCATCACTCGCCATCAACATCATTTCCGTGGCGGGTGGCGGCCCGCCGCCATCGCCGGGAACGAACGGCTCGGTACAGATCTGTCCGGGCGCAAATGCCTTTTTCCTGGTGAGCGTTCTGGGCGGCACCCCTGATGTCAATGGCTTCTGGACCGGACCCGACGGAGCAGCGCACAATTCCGAGTTCAATCCCTTGCTGGATCCGCCCGGTGTGTACACCTATACCACGGGGAACGCGTGCGCCTTCGCCACGGCCACGGCCACCATCTCGTTCGCCGCAGCACCCGATGCCGGCACGGACGGGACGTTGACGGTGTGTTCCGATGCGGCGCCGAGCGACCTGTTCAGCAGCCTGGGGGGAACGCCTTCGATGTCCGGCTCCTGGACCATGCCTGGTGGTGCATCATTCAGTGGTACTTACGATCCCACGGTGAATACCCCGGGTGCCTACGTGTACACGGTCGTCGGCGGAGGAGGTTGTCCTGGGGCGAGCGCCACGGTCACCGTGACCGAGATCACGGCGCCGGAGGCCGGTACCGATGGTGCGGCCACCTTCTGCACGAATGGAGGAGCACAGAACCTGATCGGCTTCCTGGGCGGAACGCCACAGTTGGGCGGCATCTGGACCGATCCGTTGGGCGCGGTGTTCGGCGGATCGTACAACCCTGCGTTGCACGGTCCGGGAACCTACACGTACACGGTGGTCGGTGGTGCCCCTTGCGGGAACGCGTCGGCGGTGGTGCAGGTGACCGAGAATGCGCTTCCCGATCCGGGAACGAGCGGGGTCTTCAGCGTCTGCAGCAACGCTGCTGCGTTCGACCTGCCCGATCATCTGGGCGGTTCGCCGGACGCTGGTGGGGTGTGGACCGCTCCGGGTGGCGGGCCGCATTCGACGGTGTATGATCCGGCGATCGATGTGCCCGGGGTATATACGTACGCGGTAACAGGTACAGCTCCATGTCCGAGCGCTGCGGCCACCGTGACCGTGTCGGAGAACCTGGCGCCCGATGCCGGGACGGATGGTACCTTGAACGCATGCTCAAGCGGTGTGCCGGTCAATCTGTTCGATCAACTCATCGGCGCGCAGTCCAATGGCACGTGGGAACTGCCGGACGGTACACCGTTCACGGGTGTGTATGACCCCGCGGTACACGGTCCGGGGATCTACACGTATTCCGTTCCGGGGTTGCCTCCCTGTGCGCTGGACCAGGCCATTGTCACCGTGTCGGAATCCGCAGCACCCTATGCCGGTGCCGATGCGACATCCTCGGTCTGTGCGAACAATCTGCCCACCAACCTCTTCCCGTTGATCGTTGGTGCACCTGCCGGCGGCGCATGGACCGGACCGGGCGGCACCCCGTTCACGGGCGTGTATGATCCGTTGGTCCATGCCCCCGGGACGTACACCTATACCGTTGCGGGGGTAGCACCATGTCCCTCGGATGCCGCCACGGTCACCATTACCGAGAGCGACCCGCCCTTCGCCGGGAACGATGCGTCCATCACACTGTGCGATCAGGACGCTCCGGAAGACCTGTTCCTGTTGTTGGGTGGAGGGGCGGATGGGGGCGGCTTTTGGACTCCCCCGGCGGGGCAGCCCCCGTTCAACGGCATCTACGATCCGTCGACCAGCATTGCGGGCAGTTACATGTATACCGTTGCGGGTGTGGCCCCATGTCCGTTCGATGTGTCCACCGTGACGGTCTCGGTGGTGCAGCAGCCATACGCCGGAGCGGATACGGATCTGGCCCTGTGCGGCAACTCCGCACCCACAGCGCTGATCGGCGTGCTCACGGGAGCGGATCCCGGAGGTGCTTGGACCGCCCCGGGAGGCGGTGTGTTCGGTGGAACGTACGATCCCGCATTGCAGGCGCCCGGTAATTATACCTATCTGTTGCCCGCGACCGCGCCATGCGTGGCTGCACAGGCTGTCGTGACCGTCACCGAGTCGGCAGCGCCATTTGCCGGCACGGATGGTGCGGTCACCTTCTGTGCGGATGCGGTACCCACCGCGTTGCTCCCGTCGCTGGCCGGGGCCGGGGCTGGAGGTGCTTGGACCGGTCCCGGGGGTACGCCCCACTCAGGCGTGTACGATCCCGCCGTGGACGGCCCCGGGGTTTATACGTACACATTGACAGGTACCCCTCCCTGTGTATCGGATCAAGCCGTGGTGACCGTAACGGAGAATGCCACGCCTTGGGCCGGTACCGATGGCGCACTTGACATCTGCTCCGATGCGGCGACGGTCGCATTGTTCGGCATGTTGGGCGGAACGCCCGACGCGGGGGGGACGTGGACCACGCCCGGTGGCGGTGCTTTTGGGGGCACCTTCGACCCCGCAATCGACGCGCCAGGTCCTTATGTATACACCGTTAATGGTATTGCTCCGTGCGGTTCCGACCAGTCCGTGGTTCTTGTGACCATCCATGCCGCACCGAACGCCGGAGTTGCGGGCCCCCTCGCGCTCTGCGGCGATTCACCACCAACACCGCTCTTTTCCCTGCTCGTTGGTGCCGATGCGGGAGGTGCCTGGACCACCCCCGGCGGCGGTGCGTTCAACGGGAGCTACGACCCGGCCACCGATGGTCCCGGGGATTTCACGTACACGGTCCAAGGCGCTCCGGCCTGTGGTTCGGACCAGGCCATCGTCACCGTGAGTGAGGACCCACCGCCTTTCGCTGGAGTAGACGCGGATCTGGTCATTTGTGGCTCCGCACCCGCCGCGCTCATGCTTCCCCTGCTCGGTGGCGCGGATCCCGGCGGATCCTGGACCGCACCGGGTGGTGGTGCGCACTCCGGTTCGTACGATCCTGCGGTCGATGGCCCCGGCGTGTACGTGTACACGGTGAGCGGGAGCAGCGCATGCACGAATGATATGGCCGCCATCACCGTTACCGAGGACGTGCCATCGGCAGCGACCGTCGGCTATGCCCAACCAGCGCTATGCTCCTCTGCAGGCCCGATAGCGGTGAACCTGATCGGATCAACGGGAGGGGTATTTTCCGCTGTGCCGGCGGGACTTGCGCTGGATGCGCTTTCAGGGACGATCGATCCCGGCACCAGCGATGCCGGGGCGTACACGATCACGTACGCGCTGCCGACGACCGGTGTGTGCCCGGCCATGACCACAACGGCGGACATCAGCATTGCCATGGCTCCGGATGCCGGCACCGACGCTGCACTGACCGTGTGCGATGCCGGTGCCCCTACCGCACTGTTCGCCTTGCTCGGTGGAGCACAAGTTGGCGGATCGTGGACAGTGCCTGGAGGAGGTGCGTTCACCGGCACCTATGACCCGGCCACCCATGCGCCCGGAGTGTATACATACACGGTTGTTGGGACATCTCCATGTCCGGACGCGCAGGCCGCCGTCACCGTGACCGAGACCGGATCACCGGATGCGGGTACTGATGGGCTGTTGACGATCTGCTCGGATGGTACATCGGTCGGACTGCTCACCGCCCTGACCGGTGCGGACCCGGGAGGTTCCTGGACCGCACCGGGCGGTGGTCCGCACACGGGCCTCGTCGACCCCGCGGTGGATGCGCAGGGGGTGTACGTCTATACGCTCGCGGCCATGGCCCCCTGCCTCGGTGATCAGTCCGAGGTGACCGTGACGATCACCCCCGCGCCGGTGGCCGGTACGGACGGCTCGGTCACAGTGTGCGATAGCGGAGCACCGGTGGTGCTGCTCGGCGTGTTGTCCGGTGCCCAGCCCGGTGGTAGTTGGACCGGTCCTGGTGGAGCAGTATTCAGCGGGACCTATGATCCGGCCAGTGATGTGAGCGGCCCGTACACCTATACCCTTGTTGGCGCACCTCCGTGCATGGCGGCACAGGCCGTGGTCACCGTGACGGAGACCGGCTCCCCTCAAGCGGGTGCCGACGGGACGATCACGGTCTGCTCAAATGGTGCGACCACAGGGCTCTTCGCAGCACTCAACGGAGCTGATCCCGGCGGCACATGGACCGCTCCCGGGGGCGCTGTGCATAGCGGATCCTTCGATCCGGGGACCGATCCCGTCGGCGTGTACACATACACGTTGAGTGCTACTCCACCCTGTACGGGCGATCAGTCGCAGGTGACGGTGACGGTACAAGCCGCACCGGATGCCGGCATTGATGGGGCGCTCACCGTCTGCGACCTGGGGGGGGCCAGCGCGCTTTTCACTGCACTCACCGGTGCGGATGCGGGTGGCGTTTGGACCGCGCCGGGTGGCGGTGCACACAGTGGTTCCTTCGATCCAACTACCGATGCACCGGGGATCTATACCTACACGGTGATCGGAGTGTCGCCGTGTGCCACCGATCAGGCCGCGGTCAGCGTGACCACGACAGGTTCGCCGGATGCCGGTACCGATGGTGCCCTGACCCTCTGCTCCACCGGTGTGCCCACAGGGCTCTTCGCGGCCCTCAACGGAGCTGATCCCGGCGGCACGTGGACCGCTCCCGGGGGCGCAGTGCACAGCGGATCCTTCGATCCGGGGATCGATCCCCCCGGGGTGTACACGTACACGTTGACCGCGGCACCACCTTGCGCGGGCGACCAGTCGCAGGTGACGGTGACGATACAAGCCGCACCGGAGGCCGGTAATGATGGGGCACTCACCGTCTGCGATCAGGGGGGGGCCAGTGCGCTGTTCGCAGCACTCACCGGAGCGGATGCCGGAGGCTTCTGGACCGCTCCAGGAGGAGGGGCGCACAGCGGCTCGTTCGACCCCGCCACCGATGCATCCGGGATATATACGTACACGGTGAACGGTATGGCTCCCTGTGTCACCGATGAGGCGGAGGTGACCGTGACTGTGACCGGATCACCAGATGCGGGTACCGACGGTGTGCTGTCGCTTTGTGCCAACGGACTTCCGACCATGCTTTTTGGGGCGCTCGGCGGAGCCGATGCGGGTGGAACGTGGACGGCTCCGGGCGGTGCTGCGCACAGTGGTACACTCGATCCGTTGCTGGACGGCGCGGGTACATACACGTACACGATCGCTGCGCTGGCACCATGTACGAGCGATCAGGCAACGGTAACGGTCGGTATCCAGCAGCCACCACAGGCCGGTGTTGACGGTGCGCTCACCGTGTGCGACCAGGGTGCCCCCGGTGCGCTGCTCGCTGCACTCACCGGAGCGGATGCGGGCGGCACTTGGACCGCTCCGGGAGGCGGTCCCCACAGCGGATCGTACGATCCGGCCATGGACCCGGAAGGGGATTATACATACACGGTCTCCGGCATGGCCCCCTGCCCATCGGACCAGGCTGTTGTCACCGTACAGGAAACCGGTTCGCCACAGGCCGGGGCGGATGGCACGCTCACGCTTTGTGCCTCGTCCGGTACCTTCGATCTCTTCAGCGCGCTGACCGGCGCGGATCCGGGGGGTGCTTGGATCGGGCCCGATGGCATGCCGCACGCATCCATCATCGATCCGGGCACGGACATGGCCGGCCAGTACACGTACATGCTCGCGGCCACACCCCCTTGTACGGGGGATCAATCGCAGGTGCTGGTCACCTTGGTGGCCCCTCCGGATCCCGGTGCCGACGCGGCCGCGGTGCTCTGCGACATGGGTCAACCCGTGGACCTGTTCACCGAGCTGTCCGGTGCGGAAGCCGGTGGTACATGGACTTCCCCTGGTGGCGGGGCGCACAGTGGGACCTACGATCCGATCACGGATGCCCCGGGCGATTATACCTACACGGTGGTTGGTACAGCCCCCTGCGGCATGGCCCAGGCCGTGGTCACGGTGACGGAAACGAGCGCGCCCGATGCGGGAACGTCCACTGTGCTCGACCTGTGTTCCACGGCAGGGCCGGTATCCTTGCTGGTACAACTCGGGGGCGCGGATCCCGGTGGTTCCTGGACCGGGCCCGGCGGAGCCCCGCACAGCGGCACATTCGTTCCCGCACTCGACACGCCCGGTGATCATACATACACCATTGCAGGTACAGCGCCCTGCCCATCGGCCAGTGCCGTGGTAACGGTCCAGGTGGAGGCTGCGCCCGATGCGGGGGTGGACGGTGGCTTCACCGTGTGCAGTGGTGATGCGCCGTTCGACCTGTTGGTTCTGCTTGGTGGAACGCCGGATCCCGATGGGACCTGGTCGGATGTGCTCAATGCGCCGTTCAATGGGGTCTTCGATCCCGCCGTATCGATCCCGGGGATGTACACCTACACCGTGGCGGGTGTGGTATGCCCTTCCGACCTGGCGACCGTGCTGGTGAACACGGTCCCCGGACCCAATGCGGGACAGGACAATGCGATCGCATTTTGTGCAACGGACGCCCCGGCCGACCTTTTCGGGATGCTGCTCGGCCAGCCGGACCAGACGGGCACGTGGATGGATCCGGATGGACAACCTTTCTTCGGCACACTCGATCCGGCCACTGCGATACCGGGCAACTACACCTATACGGTGGCCACGATCGCTGGCGCGTGCCCCGATGCGTCGGCCACGGTCCACGTGACGGTGAACGCACCGGTGAACGCGGGGACGGTCGGGAATCTTGCCCTGTGCTCCACGAGTGGGCCGGTATCGCTGATCACAGGTCTCGGAGGATCGCCCGATCCCGGCGGGGTCTGGACCGATCCGCTGGGTACGCCATTCTCGGGCACGTTCGATCCGGCTTCCGCACAGCCCGGTGTTTACACGTACACGATGCAGGGTGCCGCACCCTGCCCCGACGCCAGTGCCTCGATCAACGTGGAGTTGAACGCACAACCCGACGCGGGTCAGAACGTGTCGATCGCCACCTGCGACCAGGATGCTCCATTCCCGCTGTTCGCTCAGCTGGGCGGCAACCCCGATGCGGGTGGCACGTGGACACTACCGGACGGCGGGACCGGCAACGGCCAGTTCATTCCGGGCAGCTCCACATCGGGCAACTACACGTACACGCTCCTTGGTGTTTCACCTTGCGTGAATGACCAGGCCACCATCACGATCGCGGTTTCCGAAGGTGTACAGGCCGGTGCGAATGCCAGTATTTCCGTGTGTGCCGATGCGGACCCCTTCGTCCTGTTCCCCCTCTTGGGCAGCGGTGCGGATGCTGGCGGCACCTGGACAGCGCCGGGGGGTGGATCCTGGAACGGAAGTATCGATCCATCAAGCGGCACAAGCGGTGATTACGTGTACACCGTTGTGGCTCCCGCGCCCTGCCCTGTGCGCATGGCCACGGTCACGGTGACGATCAATGACGTTCCCTCCCCACTGATCGTGGCCGAAATGGCCGACGGCTGTGCCCCAGTGGAGGTGACCTTCAGCAATGCGAACGGGGATGAAGGAACCTATGCCTGGGACTTCGGCAATGGTCAGGCCGGGGTGGGCGGGGCTCCGGAACCGGTACTGTACGGGGAGAGCGGACACTTTGAGGTCGCGCTGACCGTCACATCCCCGGCCGGTTGCATCGGCGGTACGGTGCTCGTGGGCGGGATCGATGTGTACGCGCGGCCGGAAGCTGCCTTCAGCCATGGTCCCGATCGGCTCAACAGCAATGCGCCCGAGGCCTTCTTCCAGAACGCCAGCACCGGGGCCAATGCGTACGAATGGGATTTCGCCGGACTCGGCACCTCCACGGAGACGAACCCGTCCTTCACCTTCCCGGACGGTGTGGAAGGAGTGTACACCATCTGCCTCACGGCCTTCGCATCGGAGAATTGCTTTGATACCGCTTGTGCGGAGGTGCGGGTACCGCTGGGAGCGGGACTCTTCGTGCCGGATGCGTTCACACCGAACGGGGACGGCGTGAACGATGTCTTCACCCCCATCGTGAACGGGGTGCTGGAAGAAGGTTATCGCTTCATGGTATTCGACCGCTGGGGGCTGGAGATCTTCAGCACGGAACGCCCGGGTACGGGGTGGAACGGCGAACTCGATGGGATGGAGGCGCCGGTGGATGTATACGTGTGGAAGGTCACGGGCCGTGAGCGCTACGGAACGGGCCATGTGGACCGCATGGGCCATGTGACCCTCATGCGCTGACCGCCTTTCAAGGCTTTTCGCAGCCTTTGATCCTTATTGGCCATGACGGGCATCCGCCCCGGTTATCTTCGGCACCCATTCACGCGCACGTGGCGGAACGACTGGTCATCATACCCACCTACAACGAGCAGGAGAACATCCGGGAGATCCTCGGTCATGTGTTCCGGCTCGACCCCGCGTTCCATGTGCTCGTGGTGGATGATGGCTCCCCGGACGGTACGGCCGGCACCGTGAAGGAGCTTCAGGCGGAGTACCCCGATCGTCTTCACCTGCTGGAGCGCTCCGGCAAGCTCGGCCTCGGTACCGCGTACATCATGGGTTTCAAGTGGGCGTTGGAGCGTGGATACATGTATATCTTCGAGATGGACGCCGACTTCAGCCACGATCCCGATGATCTGGTACGTCTTTATAAGGCCTGTGCGAAGGACGGTGCCGACATGAGCATCGGGTCGCGCTACGTGAAGGGCGGCCATGTGCGCGACTGGTCGTGGGATCGAATCCTGCTCAGTTGGAGCGCCTCGATGTACGTGCGTTCCATCCTTTGGCTGGGCGTTCGCGACACCACGGCCGGTTTCGTGTGCTATCATGAGCGCGTGCTGCGCACACTCGCATTGGACGATATCCGCTTCGTGGGCTACGCGTTCCAGATCGAGATGAAGTACCGCGCGCGCCTGGCCGGCTTCCGCATCGCCGAAGTGCCCATCACCTTCGTGGACCGGTTGAAAGGGACCAGCAAGATGAGCGCCAACATTTTCCGCGAAGCGGTGCTCGGTGTGTGGCGCATGAAATTCGCGGTGAAACAACGGAGGGCCGAGTTCGCACTGCCATGAACGGCTGGCTCATACGCGGGGCCCGGGTGGTGAACGAGGGCCGGACATACGAGGCGGATGTGCTGGTGCGCGACGACCGCATTGAACGACTGGCCCCCGAGGGGATCGGAGCCGTCAGCGGCGTGAACGAGGTTGATGCGGACGGAAAATACCTGTTACCGGGTTGTATCGACGACCAGGTCCACTTCCGCGAGCCGGGCCTCACGCACAAGGATGACATCACCCACGGGGCTGTGGCAGCGGTGGCCGGAGGGGTCACCAGCTTCATGGAGATGCCGAACACGGTGCCCAACACCCTCACGCAAGAACTTCTTGAAGAAAAGTATCGTATCGCCGCGCGGTCGAGCGTGGCCAACTATTCCTTCTTCATGGGCGTGTCCAACACGAACATGGACGAGGTGTTGCGCACCGACCCGCGCACCGTCTGCGGGTTGAAGGCCTTCCTGGGCAGCAGTACGGGCGACATGCTGGTGAACGAGGAGCGCTCGTTGGATGAGCTGTTCCGGAAGGCGCACATGATCCTGGCCGTGCATGCCGAGGACGAGCCCACCATCCGGGCGAACACGGCGGCAGCCGTGGCCCGATACGGAAATAATATACCTGTTGAAGAGCATCCGTACATCCGGAGCGCGGAAGCGTGCTGGCTGAGCAGCAGCCGGGCCGTCGCACGGGCGAAGGAACACGGTACACGCTTGCACGTCCTGCACATCAGCACGGCGCGTGAGTTGGAACTGTTCGCACCTGGACCGGTGGAAGGGAAGCGCATCACGGCGGAGGCGTGTGTTCATCACCTCTGGTTCACGCAGGAGGACCACACCAGGCTGGGTACACGGATCAAGTGGAACCCGGCGGTGAAGACCGCCGTGGATCGTGAAGCGCTCCGCCGTGCCGTGGCCGAAGGCCGCATCGATGTGGTGGCCACCGATCACGCGCCGCATACGCTCGGTGAGAAGGCGGAGCCGTACCTGCGTTGCCCGAGCGGGGCACCCCTCGTGCAGCATTCGCTGGTGGCCATGCTGGAACTGACCCGTCAGGGTGTCTTCAGCATCGAGCAGGTGGTGGAGCGCATGAGCCATATGCCCGCACGATTGTTCCAGGTGAAGGACCGTGGCTTCATCCGCGCAGGAGCCTTCGCCGATCTGGTGTTGGTGGACCTCAACGACCCTTGGACGGTCGGCGCGGACAACATCCTGTACAAGTGCGGTTGGTCGCCCTTGGAAGGTCAACGTTTCCATGCGCGGGTACGGAAGACCTGGGTGAATGGCCGTCTTGTTCATTCGGATGGTGTGGTGGACCGGACCCTGCGCGGTGAACGACTGCTCTTCGACCGATGAGAACGTGGGTCGTCATCCTGGTGGTGATCATGGCGGCGTGCGGAACGGCCGAGGAGAGCCCCGTTGGGCTGATGCCCCGTGATACATTCATCGAGGTATTACTGCAGGCACACCTCATCGAAGCCGCCACCGCCGATCAGGCGCATGCGGACAGCGCGTGGGCGGAGATGTTCGCCGCTCAGGGGGTGGACCGTGATCGGTTCCGCACCACCTACGCATGGTACACGGAGCATCCCGCCGAGTTGAAGGCCGTGTACAACGAGGTACTCACCGGCCTGCAACAACGGGTGGATCGGCCGGACAGCGCCAAGGTGATTCACTGACCGCGCAGGAACCGCTCGGTATTCACCACCGCTTCCACCGCCTTGCGGAAGTCCATGTCCAGCAAGGTTCTGGCCTTTGAGCCATCGTACAGGCGCGGGTGCGAGGCCGTTCTCGCGGATGCCTTCGTCACCAGCGATCTCCCGCCGAACAGTGTGCGCAAGCGTTCCAAACGCCACGCACAATCCAGCACCCATGGGGCGATGGGAATGGTGGGCTCGCGCTGACCCGCGGTCCGGGCGATCGTGCGGAAAAGATCCTTGTACGTGATGTTCTCCCCAACGAGCAGGTGGCGTTCGCCCGGGACTCCGGTGTCCATGAGGCGCACCAGGGCGATGGCCACGTCCCGTGCGTCCACTACGGCGTTGCTGCCCTTCGGATGGAAGTGCGAGCCCTTGCGCATGCGTTCCACCATGGTGAGGCTGCTGCGGCCGTGCCGGGGCCCTGGCCCGATGATCACACAGGGATTCACCATCACCGCGTGCAGCCCTTCGGCGATACCGCGTTGCACCTCCATTTCCGCGCCGTGTTTGCTCAGGGCGTAATCCGATGCGGGGCCCTCCTCGTTGAACGGATCGTTCTCGTTGTCGCCCAATGGACTGTTGACCGAGCCGATCGTGGCCGTGCTGCTCACATGCGCCAATCGCATGACACCAGCGGCCAGCATGGCGTTCACCACATTGGCGGTACCGGTGATGTTGTTCGCGAACAGCGCGGGGCGATCGCGTGGGTCGAAGGAGACGAGTGCCGCGCAATGGAACACCTGTCCGGTACCCTGCATGGCCGCGCTCAAGCTTTCGGTGTCGAGCAGGTCACCTTCCGCCCAGTGGATCCTGGCGAAGCGCGCATCACCATCAGCATGGTAGTGTCGCAGTACCCGGCGCACGAAGTCGCGATCGCTGCCGGGCCGATGCAACGCACGCACGGTACGGCCTTGGTCGATCAGCCTGTCCAGCACGTGGGCGCCCACAATGCCGGTGCCTCCGGTTACCAGATCCATCTCATTCAGGCCGCAACCATGCTTGTCGGTGACCGGGCGAATGTCCGCAGAAGTGTCGAGTTGACACATGAGGATGGTGGTTGCCGCCTCGAGGACCGTCGCGCACCGCGGCAATTTCGGCCCCTCCGGTACATTCGCCGCCAATGAACACGGTACGCGATCACGTCGAAGAGCTGACCTGGCGCGGCTTGCTGCACGACAGCATGCCCGGCACCCGGGAGTACCTGAACCAGGGCCCGGTCAGCGGTTACATCGGCTTCGATCCCACGGCGGACAGCCTGCATGTGGGCAACATGGTGCAGATCATGATGCTCAAGCACTTCCAGGAGAGCGGGCATCGGCCGATCGCCCTTGTGGGCGGGGCCACGGGCATGGTGGGCGATCCCAGCGGCAAGAAGAGCGAGCGCAACCTGTTGGACGAGGAGACGCTCCGCCACAATCAGCGCTGTGTGGGCGATCAACTGGCCCGCTTCATCGACTTCGGATCCAGGACCCGGCCCGCTGAACTGGTGAACAACTACGACTGGTTCAAGGACATGGGCTTCCTGCGCTTCATCCGCGAGGTGGGCAAGCACATCAGCGTGGGTTACATGCTGGCGAAGGACAGCGTGAAGAACCGGATGGAGAGCGGCATCAGCTTCACCGAGTTCACCTATCAACTGGTACAGGGGTATGATTTCTACTGGCTGTCCAAGAACAAGGGCTGCAGGCTGCAGATGGGCGGGAGTGACCAGTGGGGCAACATCACCACGGGTGCCGAATTGATCCGCCGCATGGATGGTGGCGAGGCCTTCGCGCTCACCACACCGCTGCTCACGAAAGCCGACGGGAGCAAGTTCGGCAAGAGCGAAGGCGGGAACATCTGGCTGGATGCGGCCCGCACATCACCGTACAAATATTACCAGTTCTGGGTGAATGCCACGGATGCCGACGCGGCACGGTTCGCGCACATCTTCACCGTGTGGCCGAGAGAGCGGGTGGAGGCCCTGGTCGCTGAGCACGCGCGGGCCCCGCATCTGCGGCAGTTGCAGAAGGAAGTAGCGGCGGCGATCACCGTGATGACGCACGGTCGGAGCGAGCTGGACGCGGCCCTGCGGGCTACGGAGATCCTCTTCGGGGGCGGAACATCCGAAGCGCTGGGGTCATTGAGCGAGAAGCAGTGGCTCGACGTGTTCGATGGCGTGCCGCAGGCTGAGGTGCCTCGCGACGCCCTATCGTCGGGTGTGCCCATCGTGGACCTGCTCAGCGAGCGCTCCGGATTCCTGCCCAGCAAGGGGGAGGCCAGGCGGGCGCTGAAGGAAGGCAGCATCAGCGTGAACAAGACCAGAGCGGAGGAAGGGCGGGTCATCGGTACGGACGACCTCATCAGCGGTCGCTTCATCCTGCTGCAACGCGGGAAAAAGAACTACTTCCTGTTGAAACTGGGCTGACCCCGTCAATCCACCATCAGGTTGCAGCCCCGCACATCACTGTTGTCGGTCCGGCCGAGCACCTCGAAAGAGCCATCGGGCCGCTGACGGCCGAGATCCTGGGTACCGATGAACGGGCAACTGGCGATGTTGCACAGGTCGATCACATCGATGCCGCCGACCCGTCCGAAAGATACCGATGAAAAGGGGTCGTCCAGTTCCCGCAAGCGCACGCGCATCCATGGCGGGCAGCGGTACAGGCCGTGCCCGGTGCTCCAGGCTTGCGAAAGCAGTTCGGTCATGCCGTATTCGCTGTGGATGACGGGCACCCGGAAGGCCGTGGTGAGGATGCGGTGAAGTTCTTCGCGTACGATCTCCGGTCTCCGCCCCTTCATGCCCCCGGTCTCCATGATCGTGACGTGTTCCAGTGGCATCGGGTATTGTTCGGCAAGGTCCAGTAGTGCGAAGGGTACGCCCAGCAGCAGGGTCTTTTTCCGTTCGCCCTCGGATCGGCGGAGCAACGTGGCGAGATCATCGTACTTGTACAGGTAGGTGCCGCTGAGCGGATCGCCGGACAGTTCGATCAATACGCGGGCCATGTGAACGAGCGAGCTGCCCTCGCGCTCGAGGTACGCGGGCAGCAGTGCGAGGATGCGCCATCCGGATGGATGGCCATATACCGCCTGGAACGAAGTGAGGAAGGAGCGATCGTACAACGCGGGCCATGGAACAGCGTGGCGAGCGGTGGTGGTGCCCGTGGTGCCGCTGCTGGTGAACGTGACCGCCGGTTCCAGACCCTCAAGCAGCACTTTCTGGTCGCGGAAGGTCGAGATGGGCAGGAATGGGATGTCCTCCAACGTGCGTACACCGCCGGGGTCGCGGCCCAACGCGTTCAAGAAGGCGCGATAAACGGGGTTCCGTGCGGCGTGCAGGTGGAACAGATCCAGCGCCAAGGACCGGAACGCCGCATCGTTCCCGATCACGAAGGGGCGGTCCTGCAGATCGGAGGGGATGGGGATCACGGCCAAGCTGTGCTACATTTGAGGTCGATGAGCGCGAAATTCGTACACCGGATCGGGATCGTGGTATCCTTTGTTGTCCTGTTCGCATGGACGGGTTGCTTGAAGCGGGAGGAATTCCCGGTGGAACCGATACTCACCTTCAAGGCGGTGGAGCAGTTCCATGAACTTCAACCCCAGGGCGTGACCCCGGAGCGGTTCCTCAATGTCATAGTGGATTTCACGGACGGCGACGGCGATATCGGGCTGGACCCGGGCGACACACTCGCTCCGTTCGGTTTGGGCGATGCGCATTACATGAACGCACGACACATCTTCGAGCGCTTGGAGAACGGCGTTTGGACCGGGGTGGCGTCGGAGGACTCGAGCCGGATCAAGCGCATTACACCGAGCGGCCAGGATCCCACGCTCAACGGGGAGATCAAGCGCAAGATCGGACCCTATCCGGGCGCCCGCCCCGGCCTGCCCGTGATCAATACCGGCGATACCATGCGTGTGAAAATGTGGCTGGAGGACCGGGCGCTCCATCGGAGCAACACCGTGGTGAGCGGCCCGTTCATACTGCAGTAGTGGAATTATATGACCGGTTGCCGATGGCTCCGGCGCGATCCATTCTCCGTTCCGCATGACTTGGGGGACGAGGATCGCATACAGCCCGGGGCATTCCTGTGCCCCGGCCTGTACATGCCGGAGCCGGTTGGTATGGTACAAGTGCTCATGACCGGTCGGTAGCGCACCTATCTTGGCCTACCATGGATCTCCGCACACCGCATCGGATCGCCCTCCTCATCGCCGTGTGCTCGGCGCTCGCCGTGGCTTTGGGCTTCGCCGCTTTTGGCCGGTTCCACGGCCTTTCGCACGCCTGGTTGCCCTTCGCGATACTCGGGCCGGTCACCGGAGCGGCGACATACGTTATTGCCGTGTTGTTGATCAGGCGCTTCGTACAGGACCGGGTCGACCTGATCCACCGTACGATCCATGAAGCTCGGACCGGGACATCCTCCACTGTGCAGGACCTGGATCCGTTGGGCCGGGTGAATGAGGAGGTGGTCGCCTGGGCTGATTCGAAGCGTACCGAAATTACGGAATTGAAAGAGCGTGAACGCTTCCGGAGGGAGTTCATGGGCAATCTGGCGCACGAGTTGCGCACACCGATCTTCAGCATTCAGGGCTACATACTCACGCTGCTGGACGGGGGATTGGAGGATGTCCGGGTCAATCGCGACTTCCTGGAACGCGCGAACAACGGGGTGGAACGGTTGATCCGCATCGTGGAGGACCTGGACATGATCACCGAGTTGGAGAGCGGAGTGATGGCCATGGAACCGGCATGCACGGACCTTGAACGCACGGTGGACGAGGCCATCGAATCGCTGGAGATGCTGGCGCGGGAGAAGAAGCTGATCCTGCGCAACGATCTGGATGAGGGCACGCTCGTGCTGGGGGACCACGACCGGTTGCTGCAGGTGTTCGTGAACCTGTTCAACAATGCCGTGAATTACGGGCATGAGGGAGGGCTGTGCACGGTGCGCTCCTTCGTCGTGGGTGATCATGTGCGCGTGGAGGTGGCCGACAATGGATCGGGCATCGCTCCGGAGCATCTCACCCGCCTGTTCGAGCGGTTCTACAGGGTGGGCAAAAGCCGGTCGCGCAATGAGGGTGGCAGCGGATTGGGATTGGCCATCGTCAAGCACATCGTTGAGTCCCATGGTGGCACCATCACGGTTGACAGTACCGAAGGGAAGGGGACGACGTTCGCCATCACACTTCCGAAGTACAAATAGTTCCGGCGGTCGGCACGGTGGACCGGTGCGCGGCCGGTCATTGTCCGGGTCACCTCATCGAAAGCCCGCTCACCGCCCGCTTCTTGGCGAAGGCTTGCAGCACATCGTTGTTGTTGGCCACCACGATCAATGGGTCCTTGGTGGGGCCGGTGCGGAGAAGCGCGAGGTCTTTCACATTCCCCCAGGCGAACAGGCCGCTGGCGACGATCGGCATCGGTGTGAAGCCGCCCTTGCCGTCGCCGCGAAGCACCAGTCCTGTGCCCGCATCGTAGCGTGCCGTTTCCACTTCGGCGCCCCAGTTGTTGCCCGCGCATACCAGGTCCAGGCGGCCATCGCCATCCAGGTCCATCGGTATGATGGCGTTGATGGGTGCGGTCTGCGCCAGCATGGGCAGGGGCTTCGCGGTGAAATGGCCCTTGCCATCGTTGAGGAACACCGTGGAGAGCATGTCCGTGGCCATCAGATGGAGCGCCTTCGCCAGCTTCTCCTGCGTGTAGATGCCCGCCAGGTCGCTGTTGGCGAACTCGGCGTAGGTCGGGAACTTGTCAAGGATCATCGGGCATTGCTGGCTGCTGCATTCGCGCCCGCGCACGGGGAGCTGGGTCCCATTCTTCTCTTTGGCCAGTACGATATCGCTGCGCCCATTGTCGTCGAAATCCGCCCGGTACACATGGAGCGGGTGCTCCTTCGTCGCGTGGAACTTGCTGTTCCATCCAAGGTTCCCTCCGATGATGTCCATGTGACCATCCCCGTTCACGTCGGCCGTGGCGCAACTGTACCACCAGCCGTGGGTATCCTCCAATCCGGCGTCCTTGCTGGCATCGATGAAGTGCCCTCCGTCGTTCCTGAACCAGGTCAGCTTCATCCACTCGCCCGAAACGAGCAGGTCCGCATCCTTGTCCCCATCCAGGTCGGTGAACCGGCAATCGGTGACGAGTCCCGGCCCCATGGCCGCGGGTGCCAGAGTCTGCGTGGCATCCACGAAACGGCCACGGCCGTCGTTCACCAGCAAGTAACTGCGGGGTGGGGCCGGATAGTGCGCAGGCGTGGTGCGTCCACCGATGAAGAGGTCCATGTCGCCGTCGCCATCGATGTCGGCCGCGGTCGCGCGCAGCGCACTGGTCATCATGGGCGGCAGGTTGCCACTGGCCTCGGTGAAAACGGCCTTGCCGTTGTTGAGGTACAACCGCTGGGTGTACACGGGGTCGCGCAGGTCCACCTCGTTGCCGCCCGCGAGTGCGAGCAGGTCCTGGTCGCCGTCGCCATCGGCATCGAAGAAGAGGCTGCCCGTGATCTCCTGGCCGGCATAACGCTCCCACGGACCGGGTACCGCGCCGAAGGTGCCGTCCGTCCGCTGCACGAAGAGCTTGGGCGTCTGTCCGTGGCCGCTGCCGGTGAAGAGGTCGTCCAGCCCGTCCCCGTTGGCGTCCCCGGTGGAGAGGGTGGGTCCGAGTTCACTCTGCTTGTGCGGGAGCAGACGTTCCAGTTCGAAGTCGTCATACGGGTTCTCGACATGCCTGAAGTTGAGGCCGAGGGCGGCGGCCTGCTCCGTCAGGAGCGGTCCGTGCCCACTGCGGGGCGAGGGGCCTGAGGCCAGGGCTTCCTCGCGCTTCACGGTCAGGAGCTGGTCCACCTTCACGTTGGTGAGCAGGGTGTACGCGCCACCTGGCCATCGCACTTCCAGGGTATCAATATTGGTCGCGGGGCCGAGGCCGAAATGGATCACGGGTTCCACGCAGCTCTGATACCCGCGTGATGGATAAAGTTCCTGATATTGTGTGATGCCACCGGCACGCAGGGTCACCTTCGTCCCGAAGGCATCGGTAGCGCCGTTCAAGGCCCTCACGCGGAGCCAGTGCCGGTCGGCGAAGGCGTTGGTGGCGTTGTTCGTGTAGAGTGAGGCCGTGTCGTTCATGTTGTTGATCACCAGATCGAGATCGCCATCGTTGTCCAGGTCGGCGTACGCGGCTCCCTGGCTGTTGTGCGGCGTGGTGAAGCCCCATGCCTGCGAGCTGTCGGCGAAGGTGAGCCCGGAGGCTTCCGCGGCATTGTTGCGGAAGAGGTAGTTGCGCAATTTGGTACTGGGCACCAGTCCGAGGGATCCGTAGTAGCCGGCCCCTGAGCGGATCGTATCGTAGACGCTGCGGGCGTAGTCGTTGTTGCGCACGTCGTGCAGGAAGCCATTGGTCACGAGCAGGTCCTTCCAACCATCATTGTCCAGGTCGCAGAACAGCGGGGCCCAGCTCCAGTCGGTGCGGGCCACCCCGGCGAGCTGCCCGATCTCGCTCCAGGTGCCATTGCCGTTGTTGAGCTGGAGGGTGTTCAACATGTACTGGTAGAAAAAGCCACCGTTGACCAGGGCCCAGAACTTGTGCTGGTCCATGCTGCCCATGTTGGTCTTGTTGCGCACGTGCTCATCGGCCGTCATGTCCAGCGTGATGATGTCGGGATACCCGTCGTTGTTGTGGTCGGCCACGTCGCAGCCCATGCCGAAATTGCTGATGTGGCGCAGGCGTTGCTGGCTCTGCTCCGCGAAGGAACCGTCGTGCTGGTTCAGGTACATCTGGTCCGGTGCGTCGAAATCATTGGCCGTGTACACGTCGGGCCATCCATCCTGGTCCAGGTCGCTCACGCTCTGCCCCAGCGTATAGTCGAAGTTGCCCATGCGCGCTTCGGCCGTACGGTCGGTGAAATGGCCACCTTCGTTCCGGTAGAAGCGGTCGGTGGGTGCGCGGCCCTCCTGCACCGCGCGCAATGCGGTGAAGTTGGTGAGGCCCTTCATGCGGCCCATGGGGTGGTTGATCACGTGCAGGTCGAGGTCACCGTCCAGGTCGGCATCGAAGAAGGCGGCTTGTGTGCTGTGCGACGTGTCGGCGATCCCGAACTCCTTCGCGCGCTCGGTGAAGGTGCCGTCGCCGTTGTTCACGTACAGCAGGTTGGCGAGCAGTGCGGGATCGGTGGTGAAGCCGCTGCGACAGACGTGGATGTCGAGACGCCCGTCCCCGTTCACGTCGGCCATGGTCACGCCGGTCCTCCAGCCTTCCTTCGCCTTGGGTCCGATGGCCTTTTCGGTGATGTCCTCGAATTTCATCCCACCGGTGTTCCGGTAAAGGCGATCGCTCATCTGGTTCCCCGTGAAGTAGATATCGGCAAGTCCATCGTTATCGATGTCCCCGACCGCCACACCGGCGCCGTTGTACGCATACACGTACGTGAAGTAGTTCAGGTCGGGGCTTTCCGTGATGGTATTGCTGAAGGTGATCCCGCTCGTTGCGGCCGGGACCGCACTGAGCAGGGGCCCGTGTGCGCCGTTCTGGCCCTGTGCATGGGGATCGCTCTCAGGGTTCGTGCCGCAGGAAGTGATGATCAGGCCAGGCAGGAGCAAAGACCAGGGGAAGGTGCGCGTCATGGCATTGAAGTGAAGTGGAGCTCAGGTCCGGAACCGGCTGAACCGGTTATTGCGAGGCGTGTTCTATTTGACGATCTCATCCCACAGCTCGATCTCGTTCTCATTGTTCACGCTGATCCGCGGAATGTCGTTGTACAGGGTGATCTTCCCCGTGATGCACACCTTCCTGTTCAGCAGGTAGGTCACGGGGTCGTAGTGGAAATTGGGTCCGTTGTAGTCCCAGATGGTGGCGTAGAACTCCTGGTTCGGGTGGTTCCGGTCCATGTTGAGGTACACGGCGTTGGCCTTCTGCGTGCGGCGGGTGCCCACCACGGTGCCGCAGATCGTGGCCGTCTGCCCGATATGATACTTGGCTTGCGTGGTGTTGAAACGGCCGCCCGGGAGCGGGGCTTTGATGGCGGGCACATCACCGGAGGAGGGATCCCCGCTGTTCGCCCAGGCCCGTGTGTCGTCCATCCTCTCGATGGCGTTCTCCAGGCTGTCCGCCAACGCGGGAAAAAGATCCAGGCCAGTGAGTTTTTCCACGCTGTCGATGGTGACGGCGTAATTCAACAGGTCCTTCTCGGCAGGACCGTTCCGCATCACGAATGCGATACCTTTTTTGTCCGGGCCATCCAGGTCGGCGAATGCCTTGAAGCAGTACGTGGGGATGGTCACTTTTTGTATGGCGGTCGGGGTGGCCAGCACGGGCGATCCGGGCGTGATCACCGGTCCGGTAACGATGAACACGCGCTCCTGGGCGTAATGCACATAGCGGCGGCCCCAGTCCTCGAGGTCGGCCCAGGCCTCGCGGTTCATTTCAGCTTTCTGCGGGGCGATGTTGCTGTACAGATAGGTGGCCTCGAGCGCCTTCCGGCTCCAGCGCATGTCGGCACTCGGCACCATGTGCCCGCGATCATACCCGCTGTTCCAGTATTCTTTAAAAAGATCGGTATGGCCTTTCACCTCCGGGTCGGGCTTGAAGGTGTCGATGCGCGCGAGGTTGCCCTTCATGATGTCGGGCATCACGATGTGCGCCGTCCACTTGGGCACGTGATGGGTCTCGTCCCAAACGAGGGAGTGGCCGGGATGCACCGTCACCACGTCACCCGGGGCCAGTGCGGGCAGCCCGGTGGCGGCCAGATCACGTTGCATGATGGCGAGCTTGGCGTCCTCGATGGGACCGAGCAGGGAATCCTGTTGTGCCTGGAGGGCATCGTATCGGTCGCGGAGTTCCTTCAAACGGGCGTCATCCACGCCCTGTGCCCGCATGATGCACGGGAGCGCGATGGCGATGAACAGGGCGATCGATAGCTGCTTCATGGCCGCGCGAATGTAGTCCTGTTGCTTGTAGAGGGATCAGGAACCTGTGGTTCGCTGTCGGGGGACCACAACCATACACTTGCGGCCAACTTCAGCCCGATCCGGGGCGGAGGAATCTGTCCATTCCACACGTATTCGGCCCGGACAGGAATGATGGGGCCGAGGCATGTGTGGTCCTTGAGCAGATACGAATACTCATCTTCGGAACACTCCTCCTGTTCGCAGAGGAAGGTCCAAATTCATTCACATCAACGCAAATGAACGGAGGAACGAAAATATGGTGCCCATAATGCAAGAAGATCACAGTTCGCTCAGCATGGGATCCTTCGGGGCTTACTGGGGTATCCGGGCAACGATCCTACATGAAGAGCAATACTGATATTCGATTTTTCAAGAGAATGCTGCTGTGCAATAAATGCGGCAACACATGGTTGACAGCCGAAGTGCCGGAAAAATTCATTAATGAGCTGGTCGAACTGCGAGATGCTCTGCGCGACATCAAGGCCAATGCTGGATCATATCTGGACGGATCGAAAAAGTCTGATGCGAGTTCGACCGAGCTTCGCGAGTCCCATAGCGTGCTGCAAGCGTTGAAGATCCATGGACATCAGGCATGGAACATCCCGTTCAGGAGTGGACGATCATACGCGCACCGAATTCAAGCTATGCGGGCACCTTGGCGATGAGTGCGTCCAGCTCCTTGGCGCTCAGGTCGGCCTGTTCGCTCTTGTCGTAGATGGTGAGCAGATGGACCGTGCGGTCACGTACCACCACGTTCGTGATCACACGAGCGCCGCCGCTCTTGCCTTTCCCCTTGCTCACGATCGCTAACCTGATCTTGTAGCAATCCTTGCCAAGGGCCGTGCCCTGCCTCGGTTCCTCTTCCAAGGATGCACCGAGCGCCGCGAGTTCCCTCTTCAGGGATGGATACTTGCCGATCAGTCTCCGGGCCTTCCGTTCGAAAACGCTGAGCGGCCTGACCTCATACTTCATCGAGGAACGCCTTCAGCGTACGGGTCTTCTTCTTACCGGCCCGCACGAGCTTCAATTCCTCCACCGCCTCTTCCAACTCGGCCGCCAGCGACGACCCCTCTTCGGCTCCGGCCTTCACCTTCACATACGGAAGACTCCGCAGGAACTCCACGAGGAGTCCCGCCTTGCTCTTCTCCACTTCCAGCAAGAGTTTCATGATGACGCAAAGCTAAGCCCTTTCCAGCCCGCACAGGACCACGCATTCCGGCCACCGTGACGCGCGTTCCTGCGCTTCTATGTTCCTGAGCACCGCCCCGGCAACAACCCGGCCAGTTCCTTCATCGCCACATCCAGTTGCCGTTCACCGCTATCCCGAGTGGTCGGTATTCGCGTGCCTGCCACCCTGCTTTCGAGCGCCGCTGCAATGTCCAGTTCCCCTTGCACCTGCACGATGAAGCGCCCGTTGTCCTTGTGCAAACGCCCAAGGTACTCCTGCTCGGGCTGCCCCGGCGTGGGGACCAGCAGTGCTGTGCGCCCGATCCGCTCCAGGTCCATCACGGTGGAATAACCGGTGCGCCCCACGATCAGGTCGGCGCCCAGCAGCGCTCCGGTCAGCGCATCATCAGCGAGGTGGCCGATCGATCGCACATGGCCTCGACGTTCATCCGGTACCGGCCCGGGCATGCCACGTACGATCAGGTGTTCACCGGGAATGGCGGGCAGGAGCCGCATCAGTTCTCTCTCCAGGATGCTGCGCTGCGGTTCGGGTCCGCTGATCACACATACGATGCGGTAGTTTTTATCCGGCATGATCGCCCGTGCCGGGTCCATTCGGCTCAATGGTCCGATGAAGCGGGCATTGCGGGGCATGTGCGTTCCGTGCGCAAGTGCTCCGGCCAGGCCGGGGGACTCCTCGTTGTCGGGTATCCAGCAAAGGTCGAACCGCGCGATGTGACGCGAATTGATCCGGCGCAGCAGACCCTGTGCAAGCGGCGTGAAGGGGTAGAGCTGGTGGGTGACGATCACGCTGGGCAGTCCGTCGGCGCGGATACCGAAGCGCTGGTCGCTGATCACGGCATCCAACCGGAGTTGCCGGCTGAGATTGAGGAAGAGCTGGTGCTCCTCGCGCACGCTCCGCAGCATCGTCGGGAACTGCCGGGCCATGGCCCACGTCTGCGAAACGCCTTTCGCGTAGCTCACCTGCACGCCGGGCAGGCGCACATGCTGGAGGTCCGGGAATGCATCGCGCAACACGGCAAGCGGTCCGGTGTCGGCGCCGATGATGGGCCGCGCATCCAGTTCGCGCAGGCGCCGGATGATCGGGATACAACGCGAAGCGTGGCCGAGCCCCCAGTCCAAAGGGGCGATGAGGATGCGCGCACCGTTGAACATCGGATGCGAAGGTCGGGAGCGCATCTTTGCGGCCCTCATGGGCAAAGGCAAACAGTTCAAGTTCGAGGAGAACGCCACGTTCGCCCACGTTGTTCAGCCGCCCTTCGAGCAGGTGATGAGTGATGCCTTTCCGCTGAAAGGATCATGGAACCGCGATTTTTTCCGTCGTGATGCACCGTTGATCCTGGAACTGGGCTGTGGCAAGGGCGAATACACCACGGGCTTGGCGCAACTACGACCTGGATGCAACTACATCGGTGTGGATATCAAGGGCGCGCGGATCTGGCGGGGTGCGCGCACCGCCAAGGAGCTCGGCCTGGCCAACGTGGGCTTCCTGCGCACGCATGTGGACCATTTGCTCAAGGTCTTCGGCCCGGGGGAGGTGAATGGGATCTGGCTCACCTTCAGTGATCCCCAGTTGGGCAAGGACCGCAAGAAGCTTACCTCGCCCTTGTTCCTGGAGCGTTATCGGCAGGTGCTGGCACCCGGAGGAGTCATCCACCTGAAGACGGACAGCCCCGAGTTGTACCATTATACATTGGACCGTGTGGCGCAATACGGCTTACCCCTGTACGAGCACAGTGCTGATGTGTACGGGGAACTGGTGCCCCGGCTGGCCCCAGCCGACCAGGCCATGCTGAACATCCGTACCTTCTATGAGTCCATGTGGCTGGGGGAGGGGAAGAAGATCCACTATTGCCGATTCGGGATACACCCATTGCTGGGAGCGGGGTAGAACAGGCTGTGGCTCCGTTGGGGTGACCCCGAAGAACAGGCCCCGTGGCCGTGACCGGTCGCGCCGGGCCATACCGCAGAAAAACGGTACCCCCGTTGCGGGGATCGGGAAACCGTATAATTTCGCCCCGCTTTGGCCCGAGGGGTTCTTTGGCGAGAACACGTAAGGAGAAGGCAACAACCAAACACAACGTCAGTCGAACGCATGAACATTTACGTCGCCAACATCGCGTACAGCGCGAAGGACCAGGATCTCCGCGAACTTTTCGAAGCTTTCGGTGAAGTGACCTCGGCCAAGATCATCATGGACAAGGCCACCAACCGGAGCCGTGGCTTCGGATTCGTGGAAATGTCCGACGATACCGCCGGCAAGGCGGCCATCGAAGGCACCAACGGCAAGCCGTTCCACGGCCGCGACCTGGTGGTGAACGAAGCACGTCCCCGCACCGAAGGTGCTGGCGGCGGCGGCGGTTTCCGCAGCGGTGGAGACCGTGGTGGCTACCGCGACCGTGGTGGTGACCGTGGCGGTTACCGGGACGGCGGCGGATACCGCGAGCGTGATCGTGGTGGTGATCGCGACAGCTATCGTCGCGACGAGTACTAAGAATCAACAGGACAGGAAAGGGCCCCCGATCATCGGGGGCCCTTTCCTTTTGTGTTCACCGAAGGCCGTTCGACTTGTTCGCAGACCGGATCCGCCTTGTCCGGCAACCCCTTGCCCACCGGCCTAATTTCGCGGCCCACATGCGGTACACGTTCCTCCTGTTGCTCATGCTGGTCCTTGCGTCCCCTGCTGAAGTGCGTGCGCAACGGCACACCATGGGCGGAGAGCGCCCGCGTGTGCGTGTCTTCGGCCGCGTGGTGGACGGGGCGACCCGGAAAGGTGTTGAGTTCGCCACCATCAATGTGCTGGCGGCGGGCAAGGACAGTATCGTGGGCGGTGCCCTGGCCGATGAACATGGGGACTTCAGCATGGGCGATATGCCCGTTGGCGCATACCGGTTGCGCATCGCATCACTGGGCTATTCCAATCTGGAGCAACAGATCCAGGTACGGCCGGGCTCCGACGAACAGGACCTCGGCAACCTGACGCTGGCACCAGCGGCCACCGAGTTGAAAGCCGCTGAGGTAACCGCGGAGCGCGCGCAAACACAGCTGCAGGTGGATCGCCGGGTGTACAACGTGGACAAGGACCTGAGCGTGCGTGGCGGCAACGGCCTGGACGTGATGAAAAATGTACCGGGTCTCAGCGTGGACGCCGACGACAACGTGCAACTGCGTAACGGAACGCCGCAGATCCTCCTGGATGGTCGGCCCACACAACTCACACTGGACCAGATCCCCGCCGACGACATCGAGCGTGTGGAGGTGATCACCAACCCGGGTGTGGCTTTCGATGCGAGCAGCGGAGCGGGCATCATCAACGTGGTGCTCAAGCGCAGCACCCGGCCCGGCTACAACGGTCAGGTGCAGTTGAACGCGGGCACGAACAGGCGGTACGGCGGCAACGCCAGCATCAACGTGAAGGATGGGCGCTGGTCCTGGAACGCGAACCTCAACGGGGGGACGAGCGAGAACCGCACCAACTCGCCGACTTCGCGGGATACGTACGCTGAGGGGGCGGTTGTCCAGTCCTTCCATCAGGACGGGACCGCATGGAACCGCCGATCGCGGTACGGCGGGAGAGCGGGTGGGGAGGTGCAACTGACCAACAGGAGCACCCTGGGCTTGAATGTGAACCTGCGTGGCAGGGCGATGGAGAACAAGGATGACCTGATCTGGACCGAGAGCGATGGGGCCGGTACCCTGTTACTGGGAGGAGGACAATTGAACAGCGGTAACAATAGCGGTTACTATCTGGGCTCGCAGGCCACGTTCAAGCACCGCACGCCGGTGGAGGGTCGGGAGTGGACGACCGACCTGACGTGGAACCGCAGCCACTCCACCAACGGTTCCGATTTCGGGACCACCACCAACGGCAGCGATGGCACTCCGATACCCGGCGGGGCGCGCACACGGATCACCACCGGGGTAAGCGATGCCGACCGGTTGACATGGCAGTTCGACATGGCCGATCCCCGCAGCGAACGGACGCGATCCAACTACGGCCTGCGAAGCAACGTCAACGTTCAACGCAGTTTGCTGGATGTGGTGTCCGGAAGCGATACGAGCGTCGCAGCGCCCGATCCGTCGTTGAGCAACGATTACCGCATCACCGACATCGTGAACGCCGCGTATTTCAATTGGACAAGGAAGCTCGGCACGCATTGGGGCATGCAAGCCGGAGTGCGTTTCGAACAGACCTGGTTCGAGGCCGATGTGCGCGACCCATCGGGCACGCGTCACCAGAAATATACCTATAACTATCCTGCCAGTTGGAGCGGTATCGGTCGGGCCCTGTTCCCCGCGATCTACCTGAGCCGGAAGTGGGAAGGGTCCTCGCGCGAATTCCAGGTCAACGTGTCGCGCAAGATCGAGCGTCCGAATTTCTTCCAGGTGATGCCCATCATCATGTCCAGCGACACGCGGAATGTGCGCATCGGCAACCCCGCACTGGCGCCGGAGTTCATCACACTGGCCGAGGTGAACCACCTGTTGCCGTTCCGCAAGGACAAGCGCAGCAACTGGCTCACATCGGTGTTCGCACGGTACACCGACAACGTGATCACAGGCTGGGCGTACCCGATGCCCACGGACAGCAATGTGCTGGTGAACTCCTGGATCAACGGCAGGGACAGCTGGACCTGGGGCTGGGAGAACGCCGTGAAACTGGACCTGTTCAAGAGCACCCAACTCACCCTCAGCGGCACCATGCAGTATGTGGAGATCGCCGCGGGGCCGCCGTTCAATGGTCGCAAGAGCGGCTGGATGGGCAGTGCGAAGGCCAATCTCAGTATTCGCCTGCCCAAGGATTGGAGCATCCAGATCAACGGCGAGTACGAGGGCAAACGGCCGCAGCCGCAAGGGTACCGTATCCCCAATGGCGGCATGGACGTGAGTCTGTCCAAGGATCTCGGAAATCATTGGAACGTGCAGGCCACGATGGAGGATGTGTTCTACACGCGGCTTTGGGGCACCATCATCGAAACGCCGTATCTCTATCAGGAGAGCTATCGTCGGCATTCGATGCGGAACGCCCGGGTGTCGGTTTCGTGGAAATTCGGGGAGCAGGACGCATCCTTGTTCCGCAGACGGGGAGAAGGGCCGCGTCGTGATCCGGGGAGCGAATCAACCCCGGGAGAACTCTGAGGATCCGACCCTGGCGAACGATCGGGCTATGGAAGGATCGTTAACCGGGCCGGGCCCGGTGCGGCCATCGGCCTATCATTGTGCCACGCTCGCACCCGGACCAGGCCACCTGTACAAGGGTCCGGAAAATGGGGCACGAGGAACAGATGCGCCGACGCACCATCGGGACCATCGTACTGCTCGCCCTGCTGAGCATGGCAGGGGTCGTGACCACCCAGTACATCTGGCTCCGCCGTGCGCAACGCTATCAGAGCGAACAGGTGCAGTTGCAGAAGCAACAGGCCGCCCAGTTGGACAAACAGTTCAATGATCGGGTCGTCATCGCGCTCACCGACGTCACCCAGCGTATCCTGTCGATCAACAAGGACCCCAGCGATCTGTTCGATGCGGTCAAGCAGGTATCGCCGAACTACTATGCCGTCTCGATCAACGACACCATCCACCCGTATCTGTTGGAAGAGTTGCTCAAGCACGAGTTCGAGCGACGCGGCATCAGCGAGGACTTCGAGTACGGCATTTACGACTGCTTCACCGACAGTCTCGTGTACGGCGACTATGTTGGAGCGGCCGATACGATACGTCAAGCGGGCGTCCTTCCAAAACTTAACAAGGACGGGCATTATTTCGCGGTGAACTTCCCGCGCCGCCTGTCGAGCCTGTGGGAGCCGGAGGACAGCGGCACCATCACGTGGATCTATCCCGCCATCGTTACGCTGATCGTATTCGCCTTTTTCATGTACAGCGTGTGGACGATCCTGCGGCAGAAGCGCTTGGGGGAGATGAAGAACGACTTCATCGGCAACATGACCCACGAGTTCAAGACCCCCATCAGTACGATCGCGCTGAGCAGCGAGGTGATCGGCGATCCGGCCATCATCCAGGACCCCGACCGGTTGCGTTGCTACGCGGAGATCATCCGTTCGGAGAACGAACGTCTGCGCACGCAAGTGGAACGGGTGCTCCAGTTGAGCACGCTGGACCGGGGCGAGTTGCATCTGAAGCATGAGCAGGTCGACATGCACCGGGTGATCCGCGATGTGGCTGCCTCGTACCGGTTGCAGCTGGCGGAGCGCGATGGTGAGGTGGAGGTATACGAGGAGGCGAAGAACGCGACCCTCACCGGCGATCCCGTACACCTCACCAACGCCATCACGAATCTGGTGGACAACGCGGTGAAATACTCCCCGGAACGCCCGAGGGTGACCATTGCCAGCACGGGTGATGGGCGTATGTTGTACATCGCGGTGAAGGACAATGGCATCGGCATCCGTCGCGAGGACCAGCGGCACATCTTCGAGCGGTTCTTCCGCGTGCATACCGGCAACGTGCACGATGTGAAGGGCTTCGGCCTGGGGCTGCACTACGTGGATACCATCGTGCGTGCCCATGGCGGACGTATCAGCGTGGACAGCGAGCCGGGAAAAGGGAGCGTTTTCACCATTGGATTACCGGTCAGGAACGGGTAGGAGCAATGGAGGATGATCACCCGAAGATACCCACCACTGTACATGATAAAAACCGTGTTCGATGAGCGACGAGAAAGGAACGATATTGCTGGTTGAGGATGACCAGAACCTCGGGTTCGTGGTGCAGGACGCGTTGCGGCGGAAGGGATACACCGTGCACCTGTGCCGCGATGGCAAGGAGGGTCTGAAATACTTCAACGAGCACGCGTACGACATCTGTGTGCTGGACGTGATGCTGCCGCACAAGGACGGCTTCAGTCTGGCGGAGGACATCCGCCTGACCGATCCGACGGTGCCCATAGTCTTCCTCACGGCCAAGAGCCAGACCGAGGACCGCATCGCGGGGTTCAAGGCCGGTGGCGACGATTACCTCACCAAGCCGTTCAGCCACGAGGAGCTGATGCTGCGGATCGAGGCCATCCTGCGCCGCACGCGCGGCAAGGGCGAGAACCCACGGGCCAAGGACGTGTTCGGGATCGGGAGCTACGTCTTCGACCACCGCAACATGATGTTGGACCACCCCGACGGTGCGCGCAAGCTCACCAAGAAGGAGGCCGATGTGCTGCGCCTGCTGTGCATGCACCGCGACCAGGTGCTGCCACGCGAGCTGGTGCTCAACATGGTCTGGGGTGATGATACCTATTTTCTGGGGCGCAGCCTCGACGTGTTCATCAGCCGCCTGCGCAAGTACCTCCGTGCCGATCCACGCATCCACATCAACAATGTGCATGGTGTGGGTTTCCGCTTCCAGGTCGACTGAGCCGGGTTGAACGCGAACGGCCCCGGTACCGGGGCCGTTCAGCAAGAGGCGCGTTGTTCAGAGCCGCGCCAGGCTGTCCATGAGTTCCTGCTTCTTGCGCCGGCTCACGGCCACATTGGTGCCGTCGGCCATGATCACCTCACCGCCTTCACCGCGGATGTACTTTTTCACGTGCTTCACGTTGATCAGGTGCGAGTGGTGCACACGGATGAACTGGGCGGGGTCGAGCATATCCTCGAACTCTTTCAGGGTTCGGCTGATCACCAGGCGTTTCTTGTCCTTCTGATGCACCACGGTGTAGTTGCTATCGCTCTCGCAGTAGAGGATCTCGTCCACATTCACCAGTTCCAGGCCATCGGCCACGGGCAGGGCGATGCGTTTGTCCGGCCCATTGGGCTGGGCGAGGTTTTTCAGCAGGGCCATGAACTGGTCCGGGCTCTGCGGGGTGCGCATGGCCTCGGACGCTTTTCCTATCGCGATACTCAGCTCATCGGGATCGATGGGCTTGAGGAGGTAGTCCAACGCGCTGAACCGGATGGCCTTCACGGCGTAGCCCTCGTGGGCGGTGGTGAAGATCACATGCGGTTGGTCCGGACCGAGCGCCTGAAGAAGGTCGAAACCGGTCTGCTTGCCCATCTCTATATCGAGGAAGAGGATCTGGGGCTTTTTCTCGTTCACCAATTTGATACCGTCGGGAACGTTGGTGGCCAGGCCGAGCACTTCGATCTCGGGATGGCGCCGCTCGAGAATGCCGCCCAAGGCGATGCGGCAGTGCTCCTCGTCGTCTACGATGACTGCGGTGGTCTTCATGCGGTTGTAGCCGTGGCCAGGCGAAGGCGTGATCGGGTCGGCCCCATTGTAAAGGAATGTCGGGGTCGAACGGATGGGCAAGATACGAGCCTTGGCGATCGGACAGCGATCCCCTGCGTAAAAGGGGGTCAGGCGCTCAAAGGGAGCAGGACCTCCACCCGTGTTCCTTGTGGGAGGTCGATGTACCGGAACCCGGCGGGTCTTCCTCGCTGCTTGCTCACCAGGTCCAGCCGGGCTTTGGTGATCGTGGTGGCCAGGGAGGTTTTTTTCACGGCGGCCCCGGGGACCGGCTCCATTTTTTTCGCGTGCCGGCCCGCCCCATCATCCTCAATGGCCATCACAAGATCATCGCCAACGCGCGTCACCGACAGGGTGATGCGACCTTTTTCCGCCTTGCCGGCCATGCCGTGCCAGATGGCGTTCTCCACGAAGGGCTGCACCACCAACGGTGGCACGAGCGTATCCTCCTGGTCGATGGAAGGGTCGACATTGATGGAGTAGTCGAACTTTTCGGCCCCGCTGGCATCGCGGGAACGGGCGAGCTCCAGGTTGAGATACAGGTCGAGCGCCTCGATGTCGTCTTTCAGGGGCACTTCGGCCTGGCGCGAGTTTTCCAGGACAAGCCGCATAAGGCGTGCGAACTTGGAGAGATAGGCCGATGCGCTGGCACCATCGTTCTGCTGAACAAAGGCATTGATGGAGTTGAGGGCATTGAAGATGAAATGCGGATTCATCTGGGAGCGCAGCGCCTGGGTCTCCAGTTGGGCCGCTTCTTTTTCGTATCGGGCCCGGCGGCGCTGGCGATCGATGATGAAGAAGACCAGGAGCCCCAGCACCACCAGCAGGCCGAAGGCCGCAGCGATCCATGATCCGCGCCGAGCCGCCGAGGTGGCGAGGTTGGATACGGTCAGTTCGTTCACGTGGCGCAAACTATCGGCGAGCTGTTCTTTGCCGAACGAGTAGAGCAGGTCGCGCTTGGTGAGTTCGCGGGCACTGCGCTCAGTGACCACGCTGTCCTGCACGCGGTTGAATTCCTCGAGCGCGCTCAGCGCGGCCATGCCGTCACCGCGCGCCTTATGGGCCAGGTAGAGGCATTCGCAGTTCAGGCCCAACGGGTCCAGGAGCGATGCGGTCCGGGCGATGGTGTACCCGTTGCGGCAGGAACGCAGCGCCTGGGCGGTGGCGCCCTGGTCCAGCGCGATGCGGCCGAGCAGTGCGAGCGAAGTGGCCTCGGCGGCCGCATCCTTGAGGGATCGGGCAATGGTCAGAGCCTCGTTCAGCAGCGGGATGGCACCAGGACCGCGCCCTTCGTTACGGTACGCCTTGGCCAGGTTGTTCATGGTGTTGGCCATGATGTCCTTCGCGTCGAATTCGCGTTCCAGATCGAGGGTGCGTTCCAACCACGAAAGGGCGCTGTCGGTGCGTCCGAGTTCAAGCAGGTTCGAGCCGATGCTGTTGCCGGAGGTCATCATGCCCTGGCGGTAGCCCACCTTGGTGTACAGGGCGTGCGCGCGGCGCAACAAGGCCAAGGACTCCTCCACTTCGCCGAGCTCGGCCTTCAGGCTGGCCACGGTGGTGAGCGAGATGGCGATACTGCGTTCGCTCTTGAGCTCCTCGAAGATCGCCAAGCACCGGTACGCCAGGTCAATGGCCGGTCCGATCCGGCCCATGCGCTCGTACACGTTGGCCCGGTTGCCATAGCTGCCGCCCAAGGTGTGCCGGTCGCCGAGCTCTTCTGCTATGGTACCGTTGCGTTCGTAATAAAAAAGGGCGCTGTCGTTGTTCCCTTGGATCTCGAACACCCGGGCGATGCTCGCATAGGCGTACATCATTCCGGTACGGTCGCCCACGCTCATGCTCATCGCCAAGGCTCGCCGGTCCATGGCGAGGGCCGAGTCGAGCAGACCCATGTTCTTGTACACGATCCCCATGTTGTTCAGGGAACTGGCCATGCCACGCACCGCGCTTGAATCGCTGAGGGTGGCGTACACGGCGATGGCTTTGCGGTAATGGGAGATGGCCGAACGGTTGTCGCGCGATTCGGCCGCTACGTTGCCCAGGTCGCGATGGGCCAGGCCGATCAGGTCGGCCTGGCCGAAAGACAGGGCCATCCGCAAGAACTCCGAGGCCAGGGTGCGCGCCGAATCGAGATCCTCGTAGCGCGCTTCGTTCACGATCTCGTGAAAGACCAGTAGACGCGCTTCCTCGTCCAAGGTGGCGCTTCGATCGTCCTGCCAGAGTGAGTCGAGGTGGTGGTTGTCCGAGGCGACCGCTCCTGGGGCAGTGAGCAACAACAGTTGGATGAGCAGTACAGGTCGCATCAGAGGCGGTGGTCCGCCCCCAAGGTAACCGCTCCGCTCAGCTGGCCCGCTTGAGCAGGGGCAGTGGCGTGGAATTCGGTCGGGAGTTCGGGGTGCGGTCGTATCCGATCACATCGGGAGCCCCATCACGACCCGGGATGAACTTTTCGCGCAATGGTGCGACACGCTTCCCATCGAGCAGGCCATTCGGAGTGAGTACCACGCGAAGGTCCAGGTGGTTCACCGGACCGGAGACGGTCCGGGCAGGCCTGATCTCCACCACCCGCGGAAAGTGGCCGGTGCTCACGAGGATGAGGCGGATGTGTTCATCGGCGGACAGGTCGAGACGGAAGCGACCCTGGTTGGTGATGTCCTGAACGTCGACCAGTTCGCCCCCGACCACCACATGCAGGGAACATGCGGCACCACTGCCGGCCAGGTTCACGGTACCATG